>CADCTW010000189.1 GCA_902805735.1 uncultured Gemmatimonadota bacterium
CGGCCGCCACCAGGGCGAGCGCGGACAGGGCACGTTTCATCGCATCCACTCCTCGGAAAGGTCGTTCGGGGGCGGCCTCGCGGGCCGCGATGTCGGGGGTGCGAAGATCTTAGCGGCCCGGTTCCACGCACGGCAAGGGCAAAGCTGTCCTCCCCGCCGGAAAACAGCCGTCCCCCCGCGCGGACAGCGGGTGCGGACGGCGCGTGGTGCAGTTGGCGGAAAATCCTGATTCTGCTTAACTATTTGGGAGATGCGGGGTTGGCGGATCGGTTGGCATCCTGCTTGCCCTTAGGTGGGGCCAATCGGACGATGCACATCCCGAAACGGAGTTTGCCACGATGAAGAGCAACAGGCTTTCCCTTTCCGCTTTCCTCGCGCTGGCCGCGATGCTTTCCGCGTCGCCCGCCGTGGCGCAGGGGAGGGGCCATGGGAACGACAAGCACGACCGCCCGCGCCATGAGGCCCGCCGCGACGACGACGACCGCAAGGAGCGCGAGCGCCGCGCCGAGGACGAGCGGAAGCACCTCGAGCGCCGCGCCGAGGAGGACCGGAAGTACCGCGAGCGCCGCGCCGACGAGGACCGGAAGTACCGCGAGCGCCGCGACGACCGCTACGAGCGTGAGCGCCGCGAGGGCACCCGCTTCGAGCGCCGCGAGGGCCGCGGCGTGCCGCGCGGCTGGTGCCAGGGCCGCGGCAACCCGCACAACACCGCCGCCAACTGCGGCTACCGGGGCTCCATGGACGGCGTGTACCGTGACCGCGAGGGCGTGCTGCGCGACCGCAGCGGCCGGGTGATCATGGGCGACGGGCGCGTCTACGATCAGCGCCGCGGCACCTACAGCCGCTCTGGCACCTCGGGCAGCTACGGGTCCTACGAGGCCGGCCACGCAGAGTACCACCGCTGGCACGACCAGCAGTGCAGGGACCGGGCGCGCGACGGCAGCGTGATCACCCGGCTGCGCGTGGCGGCCGAGTGCAAGGCCGAGCACGACGCCTGGCACCGGCAGCAGGGTACGACGCACCGGTAAACAGCGGGGGCTCACACAGAGACACAGAGGCACGGAGAACTTCTTCTCCGTGCCTCTGTGGCTTTGCGCACCCGTCAGGGCGCGAGGGGGTGAAGACCGCTGCTGCGGGCTGTGTATCCTGACCCATGCGAGCCCGCTTCAGCGGGCTTCCCGTGGTTCCAGCCGGGCGTTTCAACGCCCTGCGTGGCGGTCGGTGCCTGCACCGCGTTCCAGGCTCCGTGCACGCGGCAGGGCGCGAGGGGATAAATCCCCCCGCTGGAAACACGGGAAGCCCGCTGAAGCGGGCTTCCCGTAGTTCCACCCGGGCATTTCAACGCCCGGCGTCGCGCCCGGCGCCTGGCGCCGATGGAGCATACACAGAGGCACGGAGAAGAAGTTCTCCGTGCCTCTGTGTCTCTGTGTGACCCCAGCGGTCGATTAGTACGCGCTGAACAGCAGGTGGTTGTTGGCCGTCTTGGAGCTCGTCACGATCCCCTTGGTGGTGGCGGCGTAGAGCGCGTCACGCACCTGCTGCGGGCTCGCGGTGGGGTTGCTCTGCAGGTACAGAGCCGCCACGCCGGCTACGTGCGGGGTCGCCATCGAGGTGCCGCTGATGGTGTTGGTCTCCGAGTTCCCGCTGCCGATCCAGGCCGAGGTGATCCCGGCACCGGGGGCGAAGAAGTCCACGCAGGCGCCGTAGTTCGACCAGGAGGTCTTGGCGTCCGTCTTGGTGGTCGCGCCGATGGTGATGGCGCGCGCCACGCGGGCCGGCGAGTACTTGCAGGCATCCTGCGCGATCCCGGCCTGGTTGCCGTTCCCCGCGGCCACGGCCGAGGAGACGCCGTCGTCGATCATCCGGTCCACCGCCGCGTCCACCGTGGTGCTGGCGCCGCCGCCCAGCGACATGTTGGACGAAGCCGGCGTCCCCGCGAGGTGGTCGCTCACCACCCAGTCGATCCCCGCCACCACGCCGCTCCACGAACCGCTGCCGGCGCAGTCCAGCACGCGCACGCGAACCAGCGTCACGTTCTTGGCGATGCCGTACGTGGTGCCGCCCACCGTGCCGGCCACGTGCGTGCCGTGCCCGTTGCAGTCCGACTGCCCGTCCGTGAAGGCGTCGAAGCTCGTCGCGCCGATGCGGCCGGTGAACTCGGTGTGCCCGGTGTCGATGCCCGTGTCGATGATGTAGGCGTTGACGCCGAGGCCCGTGTTGGTGTACGTGAAGGTGCCGCTCAGGCCCGAGCGGGCATCCGTACGGTCAAGCCCCCAGGTGGCGTTGGACTGCGTGGTGCTGATGGTCGCGACGCCGTCTTCCTCGATGTACGCCACCGCCGGGTTGTGCTGCAGCGCGTTGAGCTGCCCCGCGTTCAGCGTGCCCGCGAAGCCGTTCAGCGCGGCGCTGTACACGTAGCGCGGGTTGACGCCGGCGAGCGCCGCCACGGAGCGCGGGTTGGCCCCCTCCTTCAGGATCACCATGTACGAGCCGGGAATCGCGTTGCCGGACGCGGCCAGCACGGGCGCCTCGGGCGTCGGACGCGAACCGGTCACCGAATCGACGTTGTCGGAGCAGGCGGCGAGCGCCAGGATGGGGAGGAGGGCCAGACTGCGCTTCATGGGAGTACCTCATGAGGGCGTGAACGAGCGGGGGGCGCCGGATGTGGCACCTCGACCAGCTGCGACCGTTAAAAGCAGCTTCGGTGCCGCATTTGTTCCGTTCGTAAACCTACTTCTTGCAATGGTTTGCGTTTAGGGTCCGAATTAGAGGCGCACCAATCTGGTGCGCCGTGCATCAGTTTGCCGCGCACAGAAACGAACGGAGGCACGCAGACGGTATCGTCTCCGTGCCTCTGTGGCTCTGCGCGAGCCTACTGTTTCGCCAGGCCGTTCGCCCATCCCTGGATCAGCGCCATCAGGATCATTCCGGCCGCCATCCCGGCGAGCTCGTCCGCATTCTGGGCGGGGAGCGGTCCGATGCCGTTGTAGGCCAGGAGCGAGGCCACCCCGAGCGCCGGGGCGGCGACGAGCACGAACAGGAGGACACGGCGGGAGAGGGGACGACTGGAAAGCCTGCCGGGGATGTGCATCGCGGGTCTTCGTTCGGGAGGAAACGGTGGACGGAGAAGAGAAACGGACGATGCCCCGCGCGGGTTTCGTCCGCTTCCCCTGGTGGTGCAGATGTGTGAGATCGTGGTCTAGGCGGTTGCCCCGGCCCTCTCCAGCAGGGGCACGAGGTAGCGCCCCGTGACGCTCTCCGCCACCCCCGCCACCTCCTCCGGGGTCCCCATCGCCACCACGAGCCCGCCGTCGGGGCCGGCGCCGGGGCCCAGGTCGATCACCCAGTCGGCCGTCTTGATCACGTCCAGGTTGTGCTCGATCAGGACCACCGTGTGCCCCGCGTCCACCAGGTCGTCCAGCACGCGCAGGAGCTTGCGAATGTCGTCCATGTGCAGGCCGGTGGTGGGCTCGTCCAGGATGTACAGCTTCTTGCCGCCGCGCCGCGCGCCCAGCGCCAGCTCGCGCGCAACCTTGATGCGCTGTGCTTCGCCGCCGGACAGGGTGGGGGCGGGCTGGCCCAGGCGCAGGTAGCCGAGCCCCACCTGCTGCAGGTGCCAGAGCGCCTGGCCCAGCCGGTCTTCGTGGATGAAGAAGCGGATCGCCTGGTCGATGGTCATCTCCAGCACGTCGCGCACGCTGCGCCCCTTGTACCGCACCTCCAGCACGTCCGGCTTGAAGCGCGCGCCGCCGCAGATCTCGCAGGGAACGAAGACGTCCGCCATGAAGACCATCTCCACCTCCACCTGCCCCTCGCCCTTGCACGCCTCGCAGCGCCCGCCCGTGACGTTGAACGAGAAGTGCCCGGGGGTGAACCCGCGCTGCACCGCGTCCGGCTGAGAGGCGAAGATGCGCCTCACCTCGTCCCAGGCCTTGATGTAGGTGACCGGATTGGAGCGGGGGGTGCGCCCGATGGGGCTCTGGTCCACCAGCACCACCTCGCGGATGCCCCCGGTGCCGCTCATCCGGTCGTACTCGCCCACCCCTTCGCCCATGTGGCGCTTGGCCGAGGTCTCGCCCCCGGACAGCTCCCGCTCCAGCGCGCGGTAGAGGACGTCGTGCACGAGCGTGCTCTTCCCCGAGCCGGACACGCCGCTCACCACCGTCAGCGCGCCCAGGGGGATCTCCACGTCCACGCCGCGCAGGTTGTGCTCGCGGGCGCCCTCGATGCGCAGCCGCTGACCGCGCGTGGCGCGCCGCCGCTCCGGCACGGCGATCTCCTCGCGGCCGGAAAGGAAGCGGCCGGTGATGGTGTCGGCCTGCATGATCTCGGCGAGCGTGCCCTCGAACACGAGGTGGCCGCCCAGCTCGCCGCTCCCCGGCCCCAGCTCCACCAGGTGGTCGGCGATGCGCATGGCCTCGGGGTCGTGCTCCACCACCAGCACGGTGTTGCCGCCCTCGCGCAGGCGCACCAGCAGCGACAGCAGCCGGTCGTTGTCCGCCGGGTGCAGGCCGATGGTGGGCTCGTCCAGCACGTACAGCGTATCCACCAGCCGGCTCCCCAGCGCGTTGGACAGCGAGATGCGCTGCGCCTCGCCGCCGGAAAGGGTGCGCGTCTGCCGCTCCAGCGTCAGGTATCCCAGCCCCACGTCGTTCAGGAAGCCGATGCGCGACTCCAGCTCCTTGAGGATCGTCTCCGCGATCCCCCGCTCCTGCGCGGAAAGGGGGGCAGGCGGGCAGGCGCCGTCTTCGCTGGGGAGCGGACCTCGCAGTGTCGCGGCCCAGGGGCGCAGGCGGGCCAGCGGCATCTCCGACACCTCGGCGATGGTGAGCCCGGCCACCTTCACCCGCAACGCCTCGGGGCGCAGCTTGGCGCCCTCGCACAGCGGGCAGGTGCGCGCGCTCTGGTACTGGCGGATGAAGACGCGGATGTACGCCTTGTAGCGCTTCTCCTCCAGCTCCTCGAAGAAGTCGAGCACCCCCTGGAAGCCGCGCGCCCCGTGCAGCACCTTGTGCCGGAACCCCTCCGGGAGATCCTGCCAGGGCGTGTCGACGGAGACGCCCTCCTTGCGGGCCAGGTCGGCCAGCTTCTTCCGCTTGGCCTCGTAGCGCGGCATCCGCCAGGGATCCACCGCGCCCTCGGCCAGCGACCGGGCGGGGTTGCAGACGATCAGCGACTCGTCCAGCCGCAGCACGGCGCCGAAGCCGGTGCACTCCGGGCAGCTCCCGTACGGGTTGTTGAACGAGAAGAGCTGCGGCGACGGGGTGGCGAACTCGATCTGCGGGTGGTCCGGGCAGCGGAAGCGGTCGGTGAAGCGCAGCGGCGCCATTCCCACGGGCACCACCACGGCCTC
Organism: uncultured Gemmatimonadota bacterium; assembly: GCA_902805735.1. Lineage (GTDB taxonomy): Bacteria > Gemmatimonadota > Gemmatimonadetes > Longimicrobiales > Longimicrobiaceae > Longimicrobium. The sequence goes on from CADCTW010000189.1 coordinate 5,354, forward strand.
GCCCTCCCCCTCCGTGAACGCGGTGCCCAGCGAGTCGGCCAGGCGGCCGGACTGCTCGGCATCCACCTTGACGCGGTCCACCACCACCAGCAGCTCGCCGGCGCGCGTCAGGTCCACGCCCTCGGGAAGCTCGTCCAGGTGGATCTCGCCGCCGTCCGCCAGCACGCGCACGAAGCCCAGGGCGCGCAGGTTCTCCACCACCAGCGCGTGCGTCACGCGCGCCGACAACGGCAGGGGGAAGCACACCATGGCGCGGGTGCCGGCCGGGAGGGCCAGCGTGGCGTCGGTGGCCGTCTGCACGCTGTCCGGGCGGATCTCGCGGCCGCAGGGGGCGCCGGGGTGCGGGCCGGGGCAGTAGGTGCGGCCCACCCGCGCCCACAGCAGGCGCAGGTAGTCGTACACCTCGGTCGCCGTGCCCACGGTGGAGCGCGACGTCTTGGTGGGGTTGCGCTGCTCGATGGCCACCGCGGGCGAGATGCCGTCCACGCGGTCCACGTCCGGCTTCTCCATCCGGTCGAGGAACTGCTTGGCGTACGTGGAAAGCGACTCCACGTACCTGCGCTGCCCCTCCGCGTACACCGTGTCGAAGGCGAGCGACGACTTCCCCGACCCCGACGGCCCCGTGACCACGATCACCGCGCGGCGCGGCAGATCCAGGTCCAGGTTCTTGAGGTTGTGCTGCCGGGCTCCCCGGATGACGATGCGATCTTTCATGTAACCGAAATCATACCGAACCCCCGCACTCCTGTAAAGCGGCGCTCCCGAAGCGGTTGCGGGCGGGGAAGGGCTCCGTGCAAAGTCCGTTCAACCGCGTTGGGCCCAGCGGGGCCCGTTCCGCGCCACCTGGCTGGGGGGCACGCCGTACTCCGCGCGGAACGCCGTGGTGAAATGGCTGTGCGACGCGAAGCCCGCCTCCAGCGCCACCCACGAGAGGTCGCGGGGCCGCTGCGACATCAGCTCCAGCGCCAGGCGCAGCCGCAGGCGCACGAGGTACTGGTGGATCGGCACCCCCACCTCGGCCGAGAAGATCCGCGACAGGTGGAAAGGAGAAGCCCCCACCCCCCGCCCGATCTCCTCCAGCGTCAGCCGCTCGGAGAAGCGGCGCGCCAGGAGGTGCCGCACCGCCTCCGCCAGCTCGCGCGCGCGGGCGTCGCGGCTCCCCCGCGGCTCGCGCCCCGCGCCCCGGCAGGCATCGCGCAGGAGCTGGCGGAGGAGCGAAAGGGCGGTTTCCTCCACCTCCAGCGCGGTCGCTTCGGGCGCCCGCACCCTGCTCAGCAGCGCGTGGTGGAGGAGCGACGCCTCCGCCGACACCGGAGCGGCCGCGGCGGGAAAGCGAAGCTCCGCCCGGCCGGACGCGTGCTCGTCCACCTCCCCCACGAGGGCGCGGAGGAGGCCGGCATCGAGGAGGATGGCCGTGCTGCGCTGGCGATCGGCCCCCGGATAGACGGGGCGGACCGCATCGTGTGCGTTCACGAACACCGCGCTGGACGCGTCGCCCACCACCTGTGTGGCTCCCACGTGCACCCCGCGCGAGCCCGCCCGGTGCAGCCACACCTCGTAGTGGTTGGCCCGCTCCTCCGGCCCCGCTCCGGCCACCGTCCGCGGGCAGGTCCAATCCCCCGCCAGCAGGCTTCCGTTCTCGAAGTGGGCCCGCACCGGAAAACCTGGCTCCCACACGGCTGGTTCGCGGAGTTGGGGGATCAGCTCGAAGCGGCGCGCAAGATTTCGAAAGCGCGCATCCGCGGTGGACCCTAACGTTCGCGGCGTTTCCGCTTGCGTGCAAGCGGCGCCCCGCCGGGCCCCAGCCGTGGAGCTCCGGGGGGAGCGACCGACCTCAAACTTGGAGCGACCACGATGCAGGTATTTCTCACCGGGGCCACGGGGCACATCGGCGGCGCCGTGGCGGAGGAGCTCATCCGCGCGGGGCACACGGTCACCGCGCTCGTGCGCAACGCCGGCGGCGCGGCCCGGGTGGCCGCGCTCGGCGCGAGCCCCCTGGTGGCCGACCTCCGGGAGCCGCCGTCGTACCGCGCCGCCGCCGCGGCCGCCGACGTGCTGGTGCACACGGCCTTCGAGTACACCCGCGACGGCTCCGAAGTGCATTCCACGGACCGCGCCGCGGTGGCCGCGATGCTCCAGGCCGCGCGCGAATCGGGCGCGGAGCGGCAGGTGATCTACACCTCCAGCGCCTACCTGCTGGGCGGCCTGCCGGGTCCGGTGGACGAGGACGTGGACACCGCGGGCGCACCCGCCGGCAGCCAGTGGCGGCTCGCCGTCGAGCGCGACGTGCTCGGCTCCATGCGCGGCGCGGTGGTGCGTCCGGGCCTGGTGTACGGCGGGCGCGGGGGCACCATGCCCTACCTGTTCGGCCCGGCGGTGGAGCACGGCGCCGCCGAGTACCAGGGCGACGGGCGCAACCGCTGGACCCTGGTCTATCGGCGCGACCTCGCCGCGCTCTACCTCCAGATCGTGGAGCGGGGCGCGTCCGGCATCTTCCACGGCGTGGACGGAGCCCCGCTCACCGTCCGCGAGGTGGCCGAAGCCGCCAGCCGCGCCGCCGGCGCCGGGGGACGCACCCGCGCCATCCCCCACGCGGAGGGCGACGAGCACGCCGAGCGCGCGCTGTCGCGGGACGTGGCCGTCGTCGCCAGGCGGTCGCTGGAGCTGGGGTGGAAGCCCACCTTCCCGTCCTTCCTGGAAGGCGCGGACCAGGCATTCGCCGAGTGGAGCGCCTCACACAGAGGCACGGAGGCACAGAGATGAAGTCGTCTCCGTGCCTCCGTGTCTCTGTGTGAGCCCCAAAAGTTTTCAGCTCTCGGGGCGCGGGAAAAGGACGTCGCCCGCGCCCGCCTGCCAGCCGCCCACCGCGAGCCCTTCCAGCTCGCCGAAGCGGGGAAGCTGTGCGCGACCGCTTCCCAGGCGCGCCCACAGCTCCTCCATCTTCACGGGCATGAAGGGGGAGAGCAGCGTGGCCGAGACCGCCAGCGCGCGCACCAGGGCGGCCAGGGCGGCGTGCAGCTCGGCCTCGCGGGCCGGGTCCTTGGCCAGCTTCCAGGGGGCCACGGCCTGCACGAAGCCGTTGGCGGCGGCCACCAGCCCCAGCGCGGCGGCGGCGCCCTCGTGCAGGAGGTGGGCCTCCATGGCGCGGCGGTAGGTGGCCAGCGCCTCGCTCACCTTGCCGTCGATCTCGGGGTGCGAAGCATCGGGCACCGCGCCGCCGCAGTACTTCTCCACCATGGAGAGGGTGCGGCTGGCCAGGTTCCCCAGCCCGTTCGCCAGCTCCGAGGTGTAGCGCTCCGTGAACCGCTCCCAGCTGAAGTTGCCGTCCGCGTCCCACGGCACCTCGCGCAGGAGGAAGAAGCGGAACGCATCCGGCCCGAAGCGGTCGATGGCGTCGCCCAGCTCCAGCCCGACGCCCGCGGACTTGCTGAAGCGCTCGCCGCCCAGCGTCACGAACCCGTGCCCCCACACCCGCTCGGGGATGGGCAGCCCGGCGCACTGCAGCATCGCCGGCCAGATGACGGCGTGCAGGCGCGTGATGTCCTTGCCCACCACGTGAAGCTGCGCCGGCCACCACGCCTGCCAGTCGCCGTCCGGGTAGCCCGTGTCGGTGAGGTAGTTGGGGAGCGCGTCGAACCACACCCACGTGCCCTGCTCCACACCGTCGGAGGTGGGGCGGGGGAAGGGGATGGCCCACGACAGGCGCGCGCGGGTCACTGAGATGTCTTCCAGCCCGCCGTCGATCAGCGCCAGGATCTCGTTGCGGCGCGACTCGGGCTGCAGGAACTCCGGGTGCGCGTCGAAGTGCGTGCGCAGGAACTCGCCGTAGCCGGAGAGGCGGAAGAACCAGTTGCGCTCCTCCGTCCACTGCAGCTCTCGGGTGGGGTGCAGGACGCAGCGGCCGTCCTCGATCTCGTGGTCGCGCTTGAACAGCTCGCACCCCACGCAGTACCACCCCTCGTACGCCTTTTCGTAGAAGTCGCCCGGGTTGCGCTCCAGGCAGCGCTCGATCAGCGCCGCCACCCCGCGCTTGTGGTGCGCGTCGGTGGTGCGCACCCAGCGGTCGTTGGAGATGCACAGCCGCTCCCACATGGCGCGGAAGCGACCGGAAAGGCGGTCCACCAGCGCCTGCGGGTCCACCTCCTCGGCGGCGGCGGCCTGGGCCACCTTCTGCCCGTGCTCGTCCATCCCCATGCAGAAGCGCACTTCGTCGCCCAGCAGGCGGCGGAAGCGCGCGATGGTGTCGGCCCCGATCTTTTCGAAGGCGTGCCCCAGGTGGGGGTCGCCGTTGGCGTAGTCGATCGCGGTGGTGATGTAGAACCGGCTCACTCGGGTCTCTGCTCCGGCGCCTTGCGTGGACGGCGCGGCTGCCGCTGCTGCTGCGCCGGCGTGGGAAGGGGAAGGCTGGGCTCCGGCGCCGCCTCGCGCGTGGCGGCGGGCGCGGCCACCGTCTCGGCCTTCAGGGTGTCCAGGTCCACCACGCGGCGCTGGCGGCTCTCGTCCTGCAGCGTCACCAGGTTGCGCCAGATGTCGATGGAAACCACCCGCTCCGCCCCCAGAGTGGTGCGGATCGTCTTCCCCTCGCGCGGAAAGCGCTTGCGGGCCGCCAGGTAGGCGTCGTGCTCGTACGTAAGGCAGCACATCAGCCGGCCGCAGGTGCCGGAGATCTGCTGCGGGTTCAGGGAAAGGCTCTGGTCCTTGGCGAGCTGCAGGGAGATGGGCTTGATCTCGCGCAGCCAGGTGGCGCAGCACAGCTCGCGCCCGCAGCGCCCCACCCCGCCGAGCTGCGCCGCCTCGTCGCGCACGCCGATCTGCTTCAGCTCGATGCGGGTGCGGAAGGTGCGCGCCAGGTCGCGGACGAGCTGCCGGAAGTCCACCCGGCGCTCGGCCGTGAAGTACACGGTGAGCTTGTTGCGGTCCCACTGCCACTCGGCGTCGCTCACCTTCATGTGCAGCCCGTGCTGCTGCACCATCTCGCGGGTCGCCCGGCGGATGCGGTCCTCGTCGGCGCGCAGCTCGTACATCTGCGTGAGCTCGTCCGCGGTGGCCCGGCGCAGCACGGCGGCGGCCGGCTCGGACGAGCACTTGGCCCGCGCGGCGCCGCCCAGCGAGCGAACGCGGCCCAGGTCGCGCCCGCGCTCCACCTCCACCAGCACCCAGTCGCCCACGCGGAGCGACGGGTCGGCGGATGCGAAAAAGCCTTTCCTCATCCCCTTGAACGCCACTTCCACCAGGTGGGGGGTGTTCTCGGGAGACGGGAGGGGCTGGAATACCGGAAGCTCGAGACTCACCGGACCCTCTCCAGATCTATGCGCACGCCGGCGGGGAGCCGGCGGGGCGGGTTGTGTCGTGCGGCGGCGGGGTCAGCGGCCCTGGACGGTCCGCCACTCCCCCATCGCCATGTACTTCTTCCAGCGGGCGGCGCGCAGCGCCTCCACCGGCATCTCGCGCAGCTCGCCCAGGTGGCGCAGCAGCACGTCCTTGAGCGACTGGGCCGTGGTCTCCCAGTCCGAGTGGGCCCCGCCCGTGGGCTCGGGGATCACCTCGTCGATCACCTCCATCGACTTCAGGTCGCCGGCCGTCACCCGCATGGCCTCGGCGGCCTTGTCGCGCTCGGAGCCGCTCTTCCACAGGATGGCGGCGCACCCCTCGGGCGAGATCACCGAGTACACGCTGTTCTCCAGCATCAGCACCCGGTCCGCCACGCCGATGGCCAGCGCACCGCCCGATCCCCCCTCGCCGATGACCGCGGCCACGGTGGGCACCCGGAGCCCCGCCATCTCGCGCAGGTTGCGGGCGATGGCCTCCGCCTGGCCCCGCTCTTCGGCGCCGATGCCGGGGTACGCCCCCGGGGTGTCGATGAGGGTGACGACCGGACGGCGGAACTTCTCAGCTAATTTCATCAAACGTAACGCTTTACGGTAGCCCTCCGGGTGAGGCATGCCGAAATTGCGCAGGAGGTTCTCCTTCATGTCCCGGCCCTTCTGCTGGCCGATGACCATGACGGGCTCCCCTTCCAGCCGCGCCCAGCCGCCCACGATGGAGGCGTCGTCGCGGAACATGCGGTCGCCCGCCAGCTCGATGAAGTCGCTGAAGACGAGCTGCAGGTAGTCCAGCGTATAGGGCCGGCGGGGGTGCCGCGCCACCTGCACCCGCTCGATGGGCGACAGGTTGCGAAAGGTGTCGGTCTTGAGGTCGTGCAGCTTGCGCTCCAGGGAGCGCAGCTCGCTGGTCACGTCCAGCCCGCGCTCGCGGGCCAGCGTGCGCAGGTGGCCGATCTGGTCCTCGACCTCGGCGATCGCGCGCTCGAAATCCAGGTGGGCTACTGTTGCCATCGTCTCGTCGGTATCACGGTTCTGGAGCAGGAGCAAAGCATATTCGCTGCTTTCAACCCCCCGCGTCAACTGCCTGGCCTCACACAGAGACGCGGAGGCACAGAGAAAAGTTCTTCTCTGTGCCTCCGCGTGAGCCCCGCCGTCTACATCACGGGAACTGGTGGTTGCCCTGGATGACGAGGGTCGAGATCGACTCCAGCCCCTGGTGCACCGACTGGCCCGGGCGCGTCGTCACGTGGTTTCCCTGGATGACGTAGCCCGAGTGGCCGGTGCCGTTCACCCGGATGGCGGTGGGCGTCTGGATGCGGTTGCCGGAGATCACCACGCCGCCCGTGCCGTCGCCCAGGATCTCGATGGCCCGCCCGAGGCCGTGGTGCTCATTGTTGGCGCCCCAGCCGAAGTAGTTGCCCGAGATCTGCGCGCCCTGCGGCCGGATGCGCAGCCAGGCGCCGTAGTCCGTGCTGATGGAGTCGTTCACCACGTCGCCCACGTCGCCGTGCCAGTTCCCCTCGTAGGTGAGGCCGAAGCAGTACGCCCCCTCGGTCATCTCCACCGCCCCGGCGTCGCGCTGCACCGCGGTGGAGCTGATCGGCCGCGTGAGGTGCTCGAACGTGCACGCCACGATCGCCCACCCCTGCCCGGGGTTCACGATGGGCCGCTGCTGCGTCCCCTCGAACGAGCAGCGCTGGATGAGCACGGCGTTGCACTGGCCATGGTTGGTCCCGCTGGGCACGGAGCCGGTGATGGCCCGGGCCGCGGCACGGAACACGGAGTCGCGGAAGGTCAGGTTGATGGACCGGTTGCCGTCGAACAGCACCACCGAGGCCGACGAGGGGCCTTCGAACGCGCAGGAATCGAACACCAGGTCGCGCGCGTCCCGTGCCACCGTCGTCCCGTGCCCCGCCTTCACCAGCGTGCCGCTGAATGCCGCCGTGTAGCGCAGGCGCAGCCGCTGGAAGGTGATGCCCTGCGCCGAGCCCAGGCTGATGGCCACGGCGCCACTCCCGTCGTAGACCAGCTCCGAGTCGTCCCGCGGGATGCCGTCGCCCCGCTGCGGCGCCGCGGCGCTCCCCGCCTCGCCCACCAGGTGCACGTTGCGCCCGTCCGCCACCGACAGGGGTGCCGTGTACCGGTAGCGGCCCCTGGGGAAGAGCACGGTGTCTCCCCCCGCGCTGATGGCCTGGTTGATCGCCTGCTGAATGATCGGCCCGTCGTTCGCCACCCCGTCCCCTACCGCACCCAGCGTCTTCACGTTGATCATCAGCTGCTCTCCTGAATCGTTGTGAATGCTACCCGCGCATCCACAATACCACCGAACAAGAACCGAAGAAAGGGCAAAAGTGTAAATATTCGTTAAAGATGTTACGGCACACAGAGACACAGAGGCACAGAGAAAAGTTCATCTCTGTGCCTCTGTGTCTCTGTGTGAGCCTTCTCTTCTAGTTGCCGCGCTTCTTCCAGGGCTCGTCGCGCTGCGGCACCGGGGTGGGGGGCGGCGCGTCGCGCAGCAGGCGCACGCGGTCGTCGCCCAGGGCGGCGCGCAGCTCGGCCAGCAGCGCGTCGTGCGGGCTCACGCGCAGCGTGCGGGAGCGGAGGCGCGTGGCCTCCTCGTCGCCGCTCTTCCACAGCACCGTCACGGGGCCGGGGCCCGCGTGCTCCGCCATCAGGCGCCTGGCCTCGGCCACCGCGGCCGCGTCCGGGCCGCCGGCGCCCAGCTCGATGCAGATCCCCACCTCGCCGCTCTCGCGCACCCCGTCCAGGGGGATGGCGCCGTCCAGGAAAAGGGGCGGGTCCTCGTCGTCGCGCTCGCGGTTGCTCACGGCGCCGCGGATCACCACGGCGGCGTCCTGCTGCAGCACGTGCTTGTACTTTGCCCACGACTCGCCGAACGCCAGCACCGTGGCCGTGCCGTGGAAGTCTTCCACGGTGATGCGCCCCCACTCCGAGCCGTCCTTTTTCGACACCTGGCGGGCCGCCTCGGTGACCACGCACGCCAGCTCCACCTTCATGTCCTTCATGGACTTGAGGCTGGAGGTGGTGACGCCGCGCGCCTCGAACAGGGCCACGTCCTCGCGGTAGCGGTTCAGCGGGTGGCCGGAGATGAAGAAGCCCAGGATCTCCTTCTCCCGCGTGAGCCGCTCGCTCTCCGTCCACTTCTCCACGGCGGGGAGCACCGGGGCCTGCACCAGCGTGGCCGTGCCCCCCTCGCCGCCCCCCATCAGCACGTCGAACAGGTTGTCCTGCGCGCTGTCCCGCTCCTTCTGGATCATCTGCGCCGTGGCGAAGGCCGAGTCCAGCCCCGCCAGGAGCTGCGCCCGCTCGCCCTGCGCCGCGAAGCCGTCCAGCGCGCCTGCGCAGATCAGCGCCTCCAGCACGCGCTTGTTGCATAGCCGCAGGTCGATGCGGCAGAGCAGGTCGAACATGTTCTTGAAGGGCCCCTCCGCCTCGCGCGCGGCCAGGATGGAGCGCACGGCGCCTTCGCCCACGCCGCGGATGGCGCCCAGCCCGAAGCGGATGTGCCCCACCCCCTCGCTGACCACCGTGAACTTCCAGTTGGACTCGTTCACGTGAGGCGGCAGCACCTCGATCCCCTCGCGGCCCACGCGGGGAATGTACTTCCCCATCTCGCGGCACTGCTGGATGTACGCCACCACGTCGTCGATCTTGTCCACCACCGACGACATCAGCGCCGCCATGAACTCGGCCGGGTAGTGGCACTTCAGCCACGCCGTCTGGTACGCCAGCAGCCCGTACGCTGCCGAGTGGCTGTTGTGGACGATGATGTCGTTCGCCACGAAGTTGTGCGTGACCGGCACCTCCAGGTCGTACGTCTGCTTCTCGCCCACGTATTCGATGGATTCCACGCGGTCCCACAGCACGTCGCTCGCGGCGTAGCGGCGCAGCTCCGGGTCCTGGAAGTGCTCCGCGAGCTGGGCGATGGTCTGGCGCGTGAAGCCGATCTTCGCCGGGTTGGTGCCGGTGGGGTAGAAGTCGCGCGACGAGACGTCGGCGCCCGCCTCCACCTGCCTCCAGCTCTCCCCCGTGCGCTCCTTGGCCGCGCGGACCAGCGCCCGCACGCCCACCGGCGCCAGGTCCTTGGACGGTCCCGTGACGGGCGCTTCCATCACCAGCCCCTCCACGGCCTCACGGCGCGCGGCGCTGAGGAAGCGCGCGCCCACCGTTTCAGCGAAGCGGCGCAGGTTCTCGTTGCCGGTGACGAACACCTGCCATCCCGGATACACCTTGCCGTTGTTGCGGAAGTTCACGTGGCGGATGCGACCCACGATCCCCAGCCGCAGCAGCAGGTGCTGAACCTGCCCGGCGAGCCGCTTCGACGAGGTGGCGTAGTACAGGTTGCGGTCCGCGGTGTTGATGTGCCCGTCGCCCGCCCACATCCGGCTCAGCAGCAGCGCGATCTGGTCGCTGCGGAGGGTGAAGGCGTCCGCGGGAACCTCCTTCTGCGTCGCCTTCTTCCCCAGCATCCCCAGGCCGCGGGCCCACGCGAAGATTCCCGGCTCCATCGCGGGATCGACGCGGGCGGCATAGACGTACGTGGTGCCCTTGTTGACGCCGGAGGTGCATCGCACGTTCGGGAACCGCTCGGCCGCCGCCACGTAGTCCGCGAGCTCCGCGGGGTCCTGGTTGTGGAAGTACACCGAGCTCGGATGGCACAGGTCGCCCTCCGCAAGCAGGTGCCCCAGCGCGATCACCTGGTGCTCCGGCCACTCGGCCGAGCCCTCCACCGGCAGCGCGCGCGGCACCGCCAGGTGCACGCCGGGCTTCAGCTCGCCGAGCTGCCGCCAGCCGTCGAAGGTGAGGAACGGGTGGTTGTCGGTCGCCTCGATCTCGCGGCCGCTCTCGGTGCGCAGGCGAAAGACGGGCTTCACCCCGTTGTCCATCACGTCCGCCACCGTGCCGTGCCCCAGCTTCAGGGCCTCCACGTCGCAGGTGGCGACGGCGCCCAGCGGCGCGCGGCGGTGGTACAGGTCTTCGATGCGCACCAGGCGCCCGGTGGCGGCGTCCAGGATCTCGGTGTCGCCGGGCAGGCACTTGTTGAAGCCGTACCTCCCGAACGCCTCGATCTGGTCGGCCAGGTCGCGGATCTGCTGGCGGTCGTGGCCCTTTTCCACGGCCTTGTCCACGAACTTGCCGAGCTCCTTCGCGATCAGCTCCGCGTCCTTTTTGCCCACCGCCTTGCGCAGCACGTCGGCTTCGGCCAGGGAGAGGCCGCCCAGGATCTGGGCGATACGCATCACCTGCTCCTGGTAGACGATCACGCCGTACGTGGGCTCCAGCACCTCGCTGAGCTCGGCGAAGGGGTACTTCACCTCCTCCTGCTTCAGCTTGCGGCGGATGTACACCAGGTCCATCCCCATGTCCAGCGGGCCGGGACGCACCAGGGCGTTGGCGGCGATCAGGTCGTCGAAGCGGTCCGCCTTCATCGCCCGGATCTTTTCCGTGGCCAGCGCGGATTCGAACTGGAAGACGCCCGCCGTGCCGCCGCGCGCGAGCATCTTGTACACCTCGGGATCGTCCAGCGGGATGGACTCCGGCTTCTCGAACACCTCGCCGGTGACGGGGTGGCGCAGGGCACCGTGACGCGCGCGGATCATCACCACCGCGTCATAAATCACGGTGAGCGTCTTCAGCCCCAGGAAGTCCATCTTGAGCATGCCCGCCTTCTCCAGGCAGTTCATGTCGTACTGCGTGACGATGATGGACTCGCCGTTGCCGCCGCCCGACCCCTTGCTGCTCTGCGTGCAGATGGGGACGTACTCGTCCAGCGGCCCGGGCGCGATCACCACCCCGGCCGCGTGCACGCTGGAGTGGCGCGCCAGCCCCTCCAGGGTCATGGAGTGGTCCAGCAGGCTTCTGTAGCGCTCCTCCTTCTCGTACAGCTCTTTGACGTCCGGGATGTCCTTGACCGCCTGCTCCACCGTCAGCGAGTACGCCGGCGAGTTGGGGATCAGCTTCGCCAGGCGGTCCGTCTCCGCGGGAAGGAAGCCCAGCGTGCGACCCACGTCCTTGACCACGGCGCGGCTCTTCATCGTCCCGAAGGTGATGATCTGCCCCACCGCGTCGCGACCGTACTTGTCACGCACGTACTCGATGACCTCGCCGCGGCGCTCGAAGCAGAAGTCCACGTCGATGTCGGGCATCGACACGCGCTCGGGGTTCAGGAAGCGCTCGAAGAGCAGGTCGAACTTGATGGGGCAGATGTCGGTGATCCCGGTGCAGAACGCCACGATCGACCCTGCCGCCGATCCACGCCCCGGCCCCACGGGAATCCCGTGTTCGCGCGCCCAGCGGATGAAGTCCGCCGTGATCAGGAAGTAGCCCGAGTAGTCCAGCTTCGGATTGCAGATGACACTCAGCTCGTACTCTACGCGCTCCACGATCTCGGGCGGCAGCAGCTCGCGCGGCTCGGTGCCGGGTGCCGCGTCCGCCGAGCCCGGAAGTCCGTAGTGCTCGACGGCACCATTCCACACCCAGGCGGTCAGCATCTCCGCCTCGCTGCTGAACCCTTCATCCGTTACCGGGAACGCGGGGACGAAGTAGCCCTTGGGATAGCTCCAGTTGCACTCGTCGGCGATCCTGAGCGTGTTCTCCAGGACGTCCGGCCGGTCCGGGAAGCGCTCGCGCATTTCCTCCGCGTTCTTGAAGTACAACTGGTCGTCGTACTTCATCCGGTTGGTGTCGTGGAAGTCCTTCCCCAGCCCGATGCAGAGGAGGACGTCGTGCGCCTGGTGGTCGTTGGAGCGCAGGAAGTGCGCGTCGTTGGTGGCCACCACGGGCGCGCCCATCTCCGCGGCCAGCTTGAAGATGCGCCGGTTGAGCTCGTCCTGCCCGCTGGAGTTGTGGGCCTGCACTTCGAGATAGTAGCGGTCGCGGAACACCTCCTGGTGCCACTCCACCGCCTCGCGCGCCTGGTCCCAGCGGTCCTCCATCAGGTGCTGCGCCACCTCCCCCGCCAGGCAGGCGGAGGAGACGATGAGCCCCTCGGAGTACTTCGCCAGCACCTCGCGGTCGATACGCGGCTTGCTGTAGAACCCTTCCGTGTACCCGATGGAGGTGAGCTTCGACAGGTTCTTGTACCCCTGCAGGTCCCGCGCGAGGAGCACCAGGTGGTAGTAGCCCTTCTCGCCCTTCACCTTGCCGCGCTCGTGCCGTGAGCCGGGGGCGACGTACGCCTCCATCCCCACGATGGGCTTGATCCCGGCCTTCTTCGCCTGCTCCTGGAAGAGCCACGCGCCGAACATGCACCCGTGGTCGGTCAGCGCCAGCGCGGGCTGCTCGAACTCCTTGGCGCGCTTGATGAGGTCCCCCAGGCGGTTGGCGCCGTCCAGGAGGGAGTACTCGGAATGGCAGTGGAGATGTACGAAGGACATCTGTATCGGGCTGCGGGGGGCGTGTGCTCGGCCCCAAATATATGGGAAGCTCACACAGAGACACAGAGGCACAGAGACGACTTCATCTCTGTGCCTCTGTGTCTCTGTGTGACCCCGGTCTGTTTACGCGCCGCCCCCGATCTGCGTGGCCACGCGCGTGTCGGAAAGGTTGCGCTCCATGGGCGGCGTGGAGGCGGGCGCCGGCGAAGTGGAGCCGTCGCGCACCGCCGGGATCGAGCCGTCCTCCAGCCAGGCGAAGCGGCCCTTGAGCACGTCCTGCGCGAGCTTGTAGGTGAAGTCGTCCGCGTTGTCGGTCACGCGGCCGAACAGCTCCTTGATGCGGATGCGCGAACGGCGGCAGAACAGGTCGGCCAGGAGCACGGCCTCGCGCCCGTTGGGCCCGTCGCGCAGGGAGTGGGCGCGCACGCAGGCGCTGGACATGGCGAAGAGCTCCGCGCCGATGTCCACGAAGCGGCCCAGCAGCGCCTGCTTCCGCTCCAGCTTGGCCTGGTAGCGCCCCATCGCGAAGAACATGCTGCGCGCCAGCTTGCGCGAGGTGCGCTCCACGTAGCGGATGTGCTTGGCCAGCCGCCCGAACTCCGAGTACGCGGTGGGAAGCTGCCCCCCGCCCACGAAGCGCTTCGGCAGCCACCCCGCGTACCAGACGCCCGCCTTCGCCATGGCGCCGATCTTCTGGCCCATGGTGATGTCCGGCTTGATCAGGTCGCCGGCCACGGCCAGGTGCGTGTCCACCGCCTCGCGGGCGATGAACAGGCGCATGATCTCGCTGGAGCCCTCGAAGATGCGGTTGATGCGGAAGTCCCTCATCATCCGCTCCACCGGGATGGGGAGCTCGCCGCGCGCCGCCAGCGAGTCCGCCGTCTCGTAGCCGCGCCCGCCGCGGATCTGCAGGCAGTCGTCCACGATCTTCCACCCCATCTCCGTCGTCCACAGCTTGGCGATGGCGGCCTCCAGGCGGATGTCGTTCTTGGCCTCGTCCGCCAGCGCGGAAGCCAGCTCGGCCACCGACTCGATGGCGAAGGTGTTGGCGGCCATGTCGCCCAGCATCTGCGCCACGGCGTCGTGCTTGCCCACCGCCGCGCCCCACTGCACCCGCTCCGCCGCCCACTTGCGCGAGATCTCCACCGCCACCTTGGACCCGTACGCCGCGCTCATGGGGAGGGTGAGGCGGCCGGTGTTCAGCGTCATCAGCGCCAGCTTCAGCCCCTTCCCCTCGCCCCAGATCACGTTCTCACGCGGGACGCGCACGTTGTCGAAGCGGATCACGGCGTTCTGCAGCGCCTTGAGCCCCATGAAGTGGCAGCGGTGCGTGATCTCCACCCCCGGCGTGTCCACCTCCACCACGAACGCGGTGATCTGCGGGATCTCCTTGCCGTTCTTGATCCTGGACGGCGTCTTCGCCATCACCACCAGGAGCTCGGCCAGGGTGCCGTTGGTGCACCAAAGCTTCTCGCCGTTGAGGATGTAGGCGGTGCCGTCTTCCGTGAGCGTGGCCGTGGTGGCGAGCGCCGCGGGGTCCGAGCCCACCCCCGGCTCCGTGAGCGCGAAGGCGGAGATGGCGCCCCTGGCCAGCCGCGGCAGGTACTTCTTCTTCTGCTCCGGGGTGCCGAACATCTTCATGGGCTGCGGCACGCCGATGGACTGGTGGGCCGAGAGGAGGGCGGTGATGTTGCCGTCCATGCTCGTCACCATCCCGATGGTGCGCCCGTAGCCGAGCTGCGAAAGCCCGATCCCGCCGTACTCTTCAGGGATCTTGAGCCCAAAGGCGCCCAGCTCCCGCAGCCCCTGCACCACCTCGGGCGGAAGCTCGCCCGTGCGGTCGATGGCGTCCGAGTCGACGTTCTCCTCCATGAACCGGCGCAGCTTGGCCATGTAGGCGTCGGTCTTCGCCCTGTCCTCCGGCGTCTGCTGCGGGTACGGGTGGATCAGGTCCAGGCGGAAGTTGCCGAGGAATAGCTCGCGGACGAAGCTGGGCGCGGTCCACTCGGTCTCGCGCGCGGCCTCGGCCACCTCTCGCGATTCCTGCTCGCTCGGTGCGTTCCGGCCGGTCTGGGCACTCATCACGGGTTCCTGGTCGCGGGGTTGGCGGGTCGCGCCCCGGACGCAGACCCGGGATGCGGCAAAATCAAAGCTACGGCTGAACCGTGCTCATGCAACACCTGGCCCGTGGCCGATCATTTCATGCCAGCTACCGCACGACTATCTAAAAACCGTCCCTCAAAGAATGACAAAAAGAGAGCGATAGGCGACGGGAGACGGGTGGGGGGTGGGTGCCGTGTTCCGGTAGCGTGAAGGCGTCCGCAACGGACGCCACTTCACACCAATCTGCCGGAGCTTTCCATGAAGTCACCCCGATTCGCGCTGGCCCTCGCCGCCTTCGGATTCATCGTGGCCGCGTGCGAGCGTGCCCCCACCTCCCCGTCGGTTCCCACCTCCGCCCGGCACGAAGACCAGCCGCCTCCCCCGCCGCCCGAGGACACCACCGGACGGGGCGGCGGCACCAAGGGAAGCGGAGGCTGATACAGAAGTCGTGAACGCAAAATGCTGAGGCCTGGGTGCCGAGCTTCTGCCCGGCGCCCAGGGGCCCTCACCCCCCGACCCCCTCTCCCGATAACAGGAGAGGCTGCGCCTCTCATTATCGAGAGAGGGGGCGATTTCCACGGGGCGGTGCGGCGTGGGCCCCTCCCCCCGTCCCCCTCCCCCGCAAACCGCGCGGGAGAGGGGGCGCATCTTCTGTCCCGGCACGACGTGGCGGGCTCCGTCGGGAGGCACAGTGCGGGGTGCGGTGCATTGCGCCCATCCTTTCCGCGGGCTCCTCCCCAGGATCGCTGCTCGCATTCCGCAGGGGCAGCCCCGCCGTTCCTCGTGCGCTGCCGGCCGCACCTGACCCGGTTCCGCCACGCGGACCTGCGCGCCGCCGCCGCCTCATGCAGGCACTAGGCACTAGGCACTTCCCCCACCGTC
Source organism: uncultured Gemmatimonadota bacterium (assembly GCA_902805735.1). GTDB lineage: Bacteria > Gemmatimonadota > Gemmatimonadetes > Longimicrobiales > Longimicrobiaceae > Longimicrobium. The sequence goes on from CADCTW010000189.1 coordinate 21,063, forward strand.
CTCACCCCGTGCCGGGCCGTCCCGCGAGGTACCGCGAAATGTCGTGCGCCAGGCTCTGCACCTGCGCGTCGGGGGCAGTGGCCGAGTTGTCGAACTGGGAACGGCGGTTGACGGAGTCGAGAACCGATTCGGCCTCCACCAGGACGTGCGCCTCGCCGCGGCGCTGGGCGATCTCGCGCGCGGTGGAGGCGGCCCGTTCGGCGCGCAGCCAGTCGCGCAGCGTGGTGGCGCCACGGGCGGCGTCCATCAGCGCCCAGGGGGCGTTCTGGCGGTTGTGCCAGTCGCCCGCGTAGCTCCAGATCTGGTCCCACGCCTGGTCGAAAATCGAGCGGTCGCCCACGCCGCCCGCGGCGCGGGCGATGTTCCCCCAGCTCAGGAGCTGGTCGCAGGGGTGGGTGATGTGCGGGTGCGCGGCGCGCAGAGCGTCCAGCGCCGCCGCGAACTCGCCGCGCATCAGCCACAGGACACCCACGTCGCTGGCCAGCTCCGGGATGCGCGGGTGGCGGGGCCCGTACGCGCGGAACGCCATGCGTGCCAGCTCGTTGGCCTCCGCGAACTGCTCCGTCTTGACGGCGATCGCGAACAGGTCGTGGTACGCCATCGCCTGCAGCTCGCGGAAGCCGTGGCGGCGGGCGGCCCGCAGGCAGCGGATCAGGAAGCGGCGCGCGGCCGGGTAGTTGCCGCGCTGGATGTAGAGGTTGGCGAGCCCCAGGAAGGCCCGCGCGTACGAGTCCCAGTCTTTGGCCTGGCGCCCCAGCCCGATGACGCGCCGGAACCAGCTCTCCGCGCGGGGATACTCCGCGCGGCGGCGGGCCAGCAGCCCCACCTGGTAGCCCAGCGCCGCGTCGCGCGGCGAAGCCACGGCGCCCGCCTGCACGAAGGCCAGCGCCGTGCCCAGCAGCTCCCGCTCGTCCGCCCACTGGGCCACGGCGCGGCAGGCGGCCGTCAGCTCCCCCTCGGTCACCGTGTCCGGCGAGCGGATCACCTCGGCGGCGGCGCGCAGAGAGCTCTCCAGCCCCGCGTCCAGCGCCGCCGCCTCCAGCTGCTCCGTCCACCGCGCGTGCGCCCCCGGCACGAACAGGGTGGCGCGCCGCTCCGGGTCCGCGCTTCCCCACAGCGCGATGTCACGCGCAAGCTGCCACATCACCAGCGCCTGCGGGCCCTCGAGCTCCGCCAGGATCTCGCCGCCTTCCACCTGCTCGGCGCCGTGCATCAGCGCGGGCGGCACGTGCCAGCGCCAGCGGCGGCGCGGTTTGCGTGCGGGGCGGGGCATGGGAGATGGATCGCTCATCGACTGGCACTCCGCTTGGCAGGAGGTGGGGATAACACGCTCGAAGGGATCAAATGGCGGTGCCGTGCCCGCGCGGTGGCCCCGCGGGAGCGCGCTTGCTCGCGTGGTGGTGCGGCGGATGCAGGCCGGCTCGCGTTCGTGCGGTACTCGGTATGCCCATAGTATGCACTCTCTTGCCCACAAGTGCCAGAGCGGACGCTCAATGGCACCTGAAATGCGACTTTCCTCGCCGGACCTTCAGCGCGGAGCGCGAGATGAAAGTGCTGGTCACCGGGGGAACGGGTGTAGTGGGGAAGGCCGCCGTCGATCGCCTGCTGGCGGCGGGCCACACGGTGCGGCTCCTGTCGCGCCACGCTGAGCACGACGTGCGCCAGTGGCCCGAGGGGGTGGAGGCGCACACCGGCGACGTGACGACGGACGAGGGGGTGCGCGGCGCGGCGGAGGGGTGCGACGCGGTGCTCCACGTGGTGGGCGTGGTGGCGGAGAGCCCGCCCGAGGTGACCTTCCAGGCGGTGAACGTGGACGGCACGCGGCGCATGGCGCGCGAGGCGAAGCGGGCGGGGGCGCGGCGCTTCGTGTACGTGTCGTCGCTGGGTGCGCAGAACGGAACGTCCGGCTATCACCAGTCCAAGCTGGCGGGCGAGGAGGCGATGCGCCAGGAAGACCCGCCCGGGTGGCTGATCGTGCGCCCCGGCAACGTGTACGGCCCGGGCGACGAGGTGATCTCCACCCTGCTCAAGATGGTGCGCACCCTCCCCGCCATCCCCATGGTGGGGTGGGGCGACCAGCCCTTCCAGCCCGTGTGGCACGAGGACCTGGGCGAGGCGCTGGCCCGCGCCACCACGGCGCCCGAGCCCGTCCACCAGGTGCTGAAGCTGGCCGGGCCCGAGGTCACCACCACGGCCGAGATCCTGGGGCGGCTGGAGGTGCTCACGGACAAGCACCCGGTGCGCATCCCCGTTCCCGAGATCCTCACCCGCATGGGCGCGCGCGCGGCCGAGACGGTGGGAATCGAGCTTCCCATCAAGGAAGACCAGGTGACCATGCTGCTGGAGGGGAACCTGATCCCCCCCGGCGAGCCCAACGCGCTCACCGACGTCTTCGGCGTGCAGCCGGTGGGGATGGAGGAGGGGCTGCGGCGGCTGGTGGACACGCTTCCCGAGGCGCTCCCCTCCGACGGGACGGGGAAGCTGGAGCGCCAGCGCTACTGGGCCGACATCCGCGGGAGCCGGATGAGCCCCGCCGAGATCTTCGAGATGCTGCGGCGCGAGTTCTACACCCTGCCCCCCGAGGGGCTGGTGAAGGTGGGGGTGGAGCCCGGCTCGCCCCTGGTGCTGGACGAGGGGGAGACGCTCACGCTTTCCCTCCCCATGCGCGGCAACATCCAGGTGCGCGTGGCCGAGGCCCGCGACGGCTCCATCACGCTGCTCACGGTGGAGGGACATCCGCTCTCCGGCGCCATCCGCTTCGTGGTGGAGGAGCGCGAGGGGGGGATCATCCGCTTCGAGATCCGCTCCTTCACCCGTGCCTCGAACCTGGTGGACCTGGTGGGGATGCGCACGGCCGGCTTCCTGGCCCAGAAGGCCAACTGGCGCGCCGTGGTGGCCAGGGTGGCCGAGCGCAGCGGTGGCGAGCCGGTGGACGGGGTGAACGACGAGAGCGGCTTCCTGGAAGAAGAGGATGCCCGGCAGGTGGAGGAGTGGGTGGACGAGGTCGCCATGCGCCTTCATCGCTCCGAAGCGCCCAGGCCCTGAACAGACGGGGCTCACACAGAGACACAGAGGCACAGAGAAAAGCATCTTTCTCTGTGCCTCTGTGTCTCTGTGTGAGATCACGGGGTGGTGGTCGCTCCGCCGGCCGTGGACCCCGAGCTCGCGGTCATGGTGTCCGTGGGAGTGCCGGTGGTGGTCTGCGGTCCGGTGCTCTCGATGGTGCCGGTGGTGCCCGGCTCCACGCTGTCGCCAGCCTGCTGTTCGCCGCCGCCGCCGCACGCCGCGATCACGGCCACTGCCGGCAGGACAAGGTAACGAGCCTTCATCGGTGCCTCCTGCTGGGCGAAAGAAGATGGGCCCGCGCCTCCCGTGAACGGGGTGCGCGGGCCCAGGGTACCGCCGGGGCTGCGATTACGGCTGGGTGGTGGTCCCGGCCGCGGCGCTGTCGGTGGTGGTGGTCGTCGTGGTGGTGCCGGCGGCGCCGGCGCCCATCGCGGCGCTGTCCGTGCCGGCCGCCGGGGCGGCCATCGAGGCCGAGTCCATCGGCATCGGGGCGGTGGTGGTCGCCGCCGGGTCCGTGGTGGTGGTCATCGTCGCCGCGGTGTCCGTCGCCGCGGCGTCGCCGCCCTCGCCGCCCTCGCCGCCGCCGCAGGCGGCGGTGATCACGGCCGCAGCCGCAACCGCAAGAAAACGTGCCTTCATGGTAGTACCCTCGGTTCGATCTCGGAAAGTGCGGGCCCGCGCATCATTGCGCGGACCCGTCGTGCCGCCGGAAGCGATCTTACTGCTTGGCCGCCGCGCTGTCGGTCGTGGTGGTCGCGCCCGTCGTGGCCGCGCCCTGGGTCGTGTCCGTCGTGGTCGTGGTGGTGGTCTGCGTCACCGCGGTGTCCTGCGTCGGAACGACGACCGGCTGGCTCACGGTGTCCTGCCCGGGCACCACGGCGGTGTCCGCGGTGGTCGTCGAGTTCTCGGCGTTGGCGCCGGCCTCGCCCTCGCCGCCGCCGCAGGCGGAGACGACGGCGGCGATCACGATCGCGGAGAAGAAGCGTGCCTTCATGGTGGTATCCTCGGTCTTGGTGGTGTCCGGGCCGGTCCTGAGATCGGCCGAGCCCGCGGTGGGGCGCTCTACGGGTGTCCCGCGTGCGCCGCGCTGTCTTTGCCCTGCGTGGTGCTGCCCTGGGTGGTGCTCGTCGTGCTATTGCTCTGCGTCGTGCCGGCCCCGCCCGTCGCCGCCTTGGCGGCGCTGTCGGTGGTCGTGGTTACGTCCGTCGCCTGCACGATGCCCGGATCGTTCGTGGTGGATGCCCGGCCCGCCGCCACCGTGTCGACCGTCACCTCCGGGGCCGGCGCGGCACTGATTCCGGCCGGGGTGCCGCCTTCCAGCGCGGTGCCGGTGTTCCGGTCTCCCTTGGCCGCCTCGTTGGCGCACGCGGCCGTGAAGGCCAGTGCCAGGGCGGTGAGGGCGTGAAGCTTCATTGGGCGTCGCTCCTGCTTTCGGATCGGGTCCAGAGGCCGGCGGGCGATCCCCGCTCTGGCCGGGCACACTATGGGCAACGGGTGTGCCCTGTACCGGCCCAGCGGGGCCATGTGGCGGAAACCCGCGCCGTTGCTTAACTTTCACCGTGTGCGCCCCCCTCGCGGAGCCTGTTCGTGACCCTGTTTGCACGTCCTGGAGGTGTTCAGTGAACACCGTGCGCCTGTTCAGTGAACGAACACTGTCCGCCCGTCCGGGCGCGACGGTGCGTCGGCTTTCGCTGCGCGCCAAGGTGTTCATCCTCTTCGCGGGCGGCTCGCTGCTGATGCTGGTGCCCGCCCTCCTCCTGATCTCCGACGCGGTGGAGCGGGGGGTGTACGCCCGCGCCACGGACCAGCTGGGCGACGCGGTGGGAGAGCTGCGGCAGGACTGGGCGTTCCGCGACGAGAACCTGGCCCAGAGCGCCGCCACCCTCACCGTGGACCCGCGCGTGGCCGACGCGTGGCACGCCCGCAACCCCGCCGTCCTGCAGCGCCGCCTTCGCGAGAACCTGCAGAAGCTGACGGTGCTGGCCATCGACAGCACGGGCCACCGGCGGCTGGGCCCCTCGCTGGACGAGGGCACCCTGCGCGAGCTGTCCGGGCCCGGGGCCGCCGAGGGGACGTGGATCGTGCTGGCGAGGGGGGAGCGCGGGCCGGTGCCGCTGCGCATGGCGGCGTCGCCGGTAACGCGGATCACGCCGCCGGACACGCTGCTGGCCTCGGACACGGTGTGGCTGGGGACGGTGGCCGTGGGGTCGCAGCTCAGCGCGGCGGGGCTGCGCAAGGACCTGCAATCCACCGGCACCGAGGTGGCGCTGCTGGTGGGCGACTCGCTCCTGGGGATGACGCTGCCGGACACCTCGCTGATGGCGGAGGTGCGCGCGCTGAAGCTGCGCGAGCTGCGGGCTTCCGTGAAGGCGGGGCCTCAGCGGGTGCTCCTGGGCGGGCTTCCGTACCTGACCACCATCGCCGACCTTCCCACGCGCGGGCTCACGGCGTCGGTGGTCCTCTTCCGCCCCGTGACGGACGAGCTGGGGATCGCGCGCGCCATCAGCCGCTCGCTGTGGGGCATTGGTGTCGCCGCGCTCCTGCTGGCGCTCCTCCTGGCGGCGCTGGTGTCGCGGATCGTGGCGCGCCCCACGCAGGCGCTGGCCGAAGCCTCCGCCCGCCTGGCGCGGGGCGACTACGCGGCGCCCCTGCCGCGCGCGTCGGACGACGAGATCGGGCAGCTCGCGCAGGCGTTCGGCGACATGCGCGAGGCCATCTTCGCCCGCGAGCAGCGCCTGCGGAGCGCGCAGGCGGAGATGATCCACCGGGAGAAGCTGGCGGCGATGGGGCGGCTGGTGGCGCAGCTTTCCCACGAGATCAACAATCCCATCTACAACATCCAGAACTGCCTGGAGGCGCTGGAGCGCCGCGGCGACCCCCGCGACCCCAACCGCGAGTTCCTTACGCTGGCGCAGGAGGAGCTGCTGCGCATGGCGGGGCTCACCCGCCGCCTCCTGGACCAGAGCCGCCCCCTCTCGGACGCGGTGGCGCCCACGGACCTGAACGCCCTGGTGCGGCGGGTGCTGACGCTGGCGGGGGCGGAGATGGAGGGGCGGGGGATCGAGGTGGAGACGGCGCTGGACCCCACCCTGCCGCGCGTGACGGTGCACCCGGAGGCGATCCAGCAGGTGCTGGCCAACCTGGTGTACAACGCGGGCGACGCGATGCCCGGCGGCGGCAAGCTGCGCGTGGTGACGCGGGTGGTGGACGACGCCGTGGAGGTGATCGTGGAGGACACGGGGACGGGGATCGCCGAGCACGACCTGCCGCACATCTTCGAGGCCTTCTACACAACCAAGCCGGGGATCGCGGGGATCGGCCTGGGCCTGTTCGTCTCCGAGGGGATCGTGCGCGGCCACCGCGGCCGTCTTTCCGTGGAAAGCGTGGTGGGGCGCGGCAGCGGCTTCACCGTGCGCCTTCCCCTGGAGACGCTGGACGAGACGCTGGCCGAAACGACGCCGGAGCTGGCCGGGGCGGCCGGGGACTGACGAACGGCGGCGGGCATGGGGTGCGCGTGCGGCACCGCGGGCGCTGAAACGCCCGGGGGATGAATCCCCTGGGGGATGAATCCCCTGGGGGATGAATCCCGCGGGGGATGAATCCCGCGGGGGATGAATCCCCCGGCTGCAATACGGGAAGCCCGCTGAAGCGGGCTCGGTATCCGGACGCATGCGAGCCTGCTTCAGCGGGGGAAACATCCCCTCGCACCGCCGCGGAAACCGCGCGTTTGGGCAGGTTGAGAATCACTCGGCACCAAGCACCAAGGACTTCCGTTGACGACCGAAACACCGCGCATCCTGATCATCGACGACGACCGCGCTTTCCGCGTGGGGACCGGCGCGCTGCTGGCCGACGAAGGGTACGCGGTGGACGCGGCCCCGGGGGGCGACGCGGGGCTGGAGCTGCTGCGCGGCGACCACTACGACATGGTGCTGCTGGATCTGAAGATGGAGGGGCGCACCGGGCTTTCCGTGCTGCAGGAGCTGCGCGTGAGCGGCAACGACGTGCCCGTGCTGATGCTGACCGGGTACGCCACGGTGGACAGCGCGGTGCAGGCGCTGAAGCTGGGCGCGGACGACTACCTGACCAAGCCCTGCGACAACCACGTGCTCCGCCAGAAGATCCGCACCGTGCTGGCCCGGCGAGAGCCGGTGCTGGGGGACGGCGCGCGGCGGCTGGTGGCTACCACCACCAAGATGCGCGAGGTGCTGCGCGCCATCTCGCGGGTGGCGCCCACCGAGAGCACCGTGCTGGTGCGCGGCGAGACCGGCTCCGGCAAGGAGGTCATCGCGCGCGCCCTCCACGAGGAGAGCCCGCGGCGGACCCGGGCTTTCGTGGCCGTCAACTGCTCGTCGCTGGCGGAGGGGCTGCTGGAGAGCGAGCTCTTTGGCCACGCGCGCGGCGCCTTCACCGGCGCGGTGACGGACCGAAAGGGGCTGTTCGAAGAGGCCAACGGCGGCACGCTCTTCCTGGACGAGATCGGCGACGTGTCGCCGGCGATGCAGGCCAAGCTCCTCCGCGTGCTGCAGGAGCGCGAGGTGGTGCGCGTGGGGACGTCGCGCCCCGTGGGGGTGGACGTGCGCGTGGTGGCCGCCACGCACCAGGACCTGGAGGCGATGGTGGAGGAGGGGCGCTTCCGGAAGGACCTTTACTTCCGCCTCAAGGTCTTCCAGATCCGCGTTCCCCCGCTCCGCGAGCGTCCGGACGACATCCCGGCGCTGGTGGCCGCCGCCATCGGCAAGTGGAACGAGCGCACCGACCCCTCGCGCCGCGTGGGTGGCGTCTCGGACGAGGCGATGGAGCTGCTGATGGCGTACGACTGGCCCGGCAACGTCCGCGAGCTGATGGCGGCCGCCGAGTACGCCTGCATCGTGTGCGAGAACGGCCGCATCCTCCCCTGCCACCTCCCCGAGGAGATCCGCGAGGGGATCGCTTCGTTCTCCACCGCCGACGCCCGCAAGGCCGATCCGCGCCCCGAGGCGGCCCGCCGCTACCAGGCGCCGGACTCGCAGTCCGAGCGCGAAGCGATCCGGTCCGCGCTGGAAGAGGCGAACGGGAACCGCACCAGGGCCGCTGCGTCGCTGGGGATGGGGCGAACGACGCTCTGGCAGAAGCTCAAGGAGTACGGGCTGGAATAGGGTCACACAGAGACACAGAGACACAGAGGAACAGAGACACTTCATCTCTGTGCCTCTGTGTCTCTGTGTGATTCCGTTTTTATTCGCAGTGGAAGGGGACGTCCCCGGCGTGGCGAAGGTGTGGCGCCACGTTCCGCCCGGCTGGAGGAGGCCCGAGTCGAAGGAACGGTCCGCCGCCGTCACCGGGACGGTGAACTCGAAGCCGTAGTGAACCGCGGCTTCCCCACGCGACGAGCCCTGGAGGGTGGCGGCGTCGCACGCCAGCGCCAGGTAGCGCGTGATCTGTAACGTTCCGCCGCCCGCCATCGCCACGCGCGTCTCCCCCTGCGCCAGCGGGTCGGCGAGGATGCGCCCCGCCGCCGTCCTGCGTGAAGAGGGCGTGGCGCGCCCACAGCTCCCACTCGTTGGGGTGGCGAGGCGCAAGCTACGAGTTGGTGGCGTACTGCGCGCCGACCAGCGCGCGGTACGGGAGCCCCGCCGCCACCGTCGGGGATGTTGCCGCCCGCAGGCACCGCGGCGCCGAAGGTGACGTTGTGCGTCGCGCCCGAGATCTCCCACGTCACTGTGCCCCCCACGCCGATGGTGGCCGTCTCCGGGGTGAACGAGGTGCCCTGGCGCTGGTCCCGCCCTGCGGCGCGGTGGTGACGGTGACCGTCGCCGTCGCGTTACATCTAACGCAGCCGGCGGTGAGCGATGCCGTGACCGTGGCGCTCCCCGCCGCCACACCGGTGACCACTCCCGTGGCGCTGACGGTGGCGCGAGATGCGTCACTGGTGACGAAGGCCGGCGCGGGGAGGCCCGTCATGGGCTGGCCGTTCTGGTCCGGCGCCGTGGCGGTCAGGGGGAGCGTCGCGCCCACCGTGAGGGTGCCGCCGGTGAGGGTGAGGGTGGTGAACGCGGGTGGGCGAGGCGTGACGGTCACGCTCGTGTTGGCGGTGCGCGTGACTCCGCCAGCGGTGAGCGTGGCCGTGATGGTGGCCGTCCCCGGGCCAATGGCGGAGACCATGCCGCCGCTGACGGTGGCGACGGCCGGGGCGCGGGTGCTCCACGCGGGTGCCGGGAGGCCCGTCATCGCCGCGCCGCCCGCGCTGACCGGGGTGGCGGAAAGCTGCAGGGTGCCGCCCGCCGTGAGAGCGGAGCGCTACAGCGTGTCGTGCGGGCGGACAGGACCCTCACCCCCCGACCCCCTCTCCCGATAACAGGAGAGGCTGCGCCTCTCGTTATCAGGAGAGGGGGCGATTTCCACGTATCCGCGTGACGTGGTAGGGGCGCGATTCATCGCGCCCACCCCTTCCGCTCTCCCGACCCGCCTGCGGTAGGGGCAGCCCCACGTGGCCACGGTGGGCTGCCCTACGTTGGTCGGTGCACGGGTGGGGTGGCGGAGCACGCGGACGGCACGGGCGCGATGAATGGCGCCCCTACACGGTTGATTGGGTGACAGGGAGGGGCAGAGTTCCGGGGGCCGGGGCCGTGCGGTGTGCGTCGCCGTGGCGGGCTTGCACGGCGGGGCCGCGGGCGCTACAACAGGAGCGGCTCCTTCTGGATGACAAGACACCAGGGTGGACGGGATGATGGATTCGAGCGGCTCGTTCTCGGAGGCCCTGGAGCTGGAGGACGACGCGGAGTACGCGTGGTGGCGGGATACGCACCCGGACGGGTTCGTGCTGGCGGTGCGCGCGCGCAAGCCGCCCGTGCTGCACAAGGCACGGTGCTCGGACGTGGACCGGGACAGGCACCCGGGGCGGCTCCGGGCCAAGGGAAGCCGGCAGATCTGCGCGGATACCAAGACGGCGCTGCGGAGCTGGCACGGGCGGGAGGTGCCGGAGCACGCCGGGCTGATCGAACGCTGCACCAAGTGCTCGCCCTGACCACCCCCAACCCCTCCCGGACCCCATGCGCCTCCCCTCCCAGTTGATGGCGATCGCAGCGCTGTGCGTTCCCGTCGTGGCGTGGACCGCGCGTCCGCAGCCGGCCACGCGCAGCGTGTACAGCTCGCTGGACGTCCAGACTTGCCGGCTGGTGGGGGCGAACGAGGAATCGGGGAGCACCCTGCACCAGTGCCGCGGGGTCGCGGGGTACGCGATCCAGGTGGCGGACGATGACGACCGCATGTCCGTGAACGTGGTGGCGCCGGGCGGGGGGCTGCACCGGCTGGAATTGTGGAGCGTGGCGGGCTCCGGCTTCTCCACGCTTGGGCCGCGTGCTGAATGGAGGGTGCGGGGGGAGGGGACGCGTGCCCGGCCCGTCGCCCTCATCGTGCGCCTGGGGGTACAGGACGAGAACAACCGCGTCGCCTCCAACCTGGTGGTGTCGCGGGTGTCGCCGCGGATGAGCTGCGTGACGGAGGTGATCCGGCCGGTGGCCAACGCCAACGAGCTCGCCCGGCGGGCCGCGGACCGGGCGCCGGCGAGGCCGTGCCTGCGGCGCGAATAGAACGGATCGGGGCTCACACGGAGACACAGAGGCACGGAGATGACTTCATCCCGGTGCCTCTGGCGGGCGCGGCCGGACAGCCGCGCTGAAACGGGGGACGAGACGATGAGCGTGACCGGGCAGTTTCCCGCCGAGACCGGCGCCGACGGGTCCTTTGTGCGGCAGCGCTACTCGATCCGCGGGCGCATCACGGCGGACGCGTCGTCGGGGTTCCCCGCGGAGGCGGGGCGCTACCACCTGTACGTGTCGCTGGCGTGCCCGTGGGCGCACCGGGCCATCATCGTGCGCCGCCTGCTGGGGCTGGAGGAGGCGATCTCCATGTCCGTGGTGGACCCGGTGCGCGACGAGCGGGGGTGGGCCTTCCGCGACGGGCCGGGGCACACGGCGGACGGGGTGTGCGGCTTCCAGTTCCTCTCCGAGGCGTACCTGCGCACGGACCCGGAGTACACCGGGCGCTACACGGTGCCGTGCATCTGGGACCGCGTCACCGGGCGCCTGGTGACCAACAACTACCCGGACATCACCATCGACTTCGAAACGGAGTTCGGCGCGTTCCAGAAGCCGGACGCGCCCGACCTGTACCCCGTGGCGCTGCGCGCGGAGATCGACGAGATCAGCGAGATCGTGTACCGCGACGTCAACAACGGCGTGTACCGCGCCGGCTTCGCGGCCTCGCAGGAGGCGTACGACGAGGCGGTGCACGCGCTCTTCGCCCGGCTGGACTGGCTGGAGGAGCACCTCGCCACGCGGCGCTACCTGGCGGGCGGGCAGCTCACCGAGGCGGACGTGCGGCTCTTCACCACGCTGGCGCGCTTCGACGCCGTGTACGTGGGCCACTTCAAGTGCAACATCCGCCGCCTGGTGGACTATCCCAACCTGTGGGGCTACGCCCGCGACCTCTTCCAGCGCCCGGAGTTCGGCGAGTCGGTGAACCTCGATCACATCAAGCGGCACTACTACATGACGCACGACCGGCTGAACCCGTCGCGCATCGTGCCCGCGGGTCCGCTGCAGGACTGGACGGAGCCGCACGGCCGCGCGCGCCTGTCCGCATGACGGAGCTCGTGGTGCGGGACGCGCACGACGGCGAGCGCGGCATCATCCGCGAAGTCACCCTGGCGGCCTACGCGGAGCTCGCGCGGGTGATGGAGCCGCCCGCGTGGGCCGGGCTGGATGGGGCGGTGCGCGCCGCACTGGACACGGAGGTGCCTGGTGTGGAGCGGATCGTGGCGGAGCGGGCCGGGAAGGTCGTGGGGAGCGTGATGCTCTACCACCCGTCCACCGACGCGTACGGCGGGGCGGTGAAGCGGGTGAGCTGGCCGGAGCTGCGGCTGCTGGCGGTGTCGCCCGCCGCGCGGGGCGCGGGGGTGGGGCAGGCGCTGGTGGACGAGTGCGTACGCCGGGCGCGGGCGATGGGGGCCGGGGAGCTGGGCCTCCACACTTCCCACAGCCTGCGCGCCGCCGTGCGCATGTACGAGCGGATGGGCTTCGTGCGCGCCCCAGAGTTCGACTTCCAGCCGGAGGGCGCCGAGCTGGTGATGGCCTACCGGCTCCCGCTCGCCTGATCCCCAGCCACACGGTGAGGACGATGTTTCGACACACCTCCGAGGACGAATACGAGCAGGCGTGCGAGGCGGGGACGCGGCACCTGTTCGCGCTGGGCCACTTCGAGTTCCGCGACGGGATGGACGGCGAGGGGGAGCTTCACCACTTCGTGATCGATTCCAGCGAACGGGAGGCGCCGGGAATCTTCGAGGCCGATCAGCTCGCGATGTACGAGTTCATGGCCCGCTTCCTGGCCGGCGAATACGAGAAGCGCCAGTACCACCTGGAGCGCTCCCCCGCGCAGGAGGCCCTGCTCGACAACCTGGAGATCGCTGCGGCGCGGGCGCGGAGCGGCGAATCCGAGTTCTTTTTCGACGATTTGGAATAAAGGGCTCACACAGAGACACAGAGGCACAGAGAAGAACCAGTCTCTGTGCCTCTGTGTCTCTGTGTGAGTCAATCAGTTTCGTCGGGATCGAAGGGGAAGATGAGGGACTTGCGCTGGGGGTGGTAGCGCGCGCCGAAGGCGGCGGCCTCGCGCAGGGCTTCCTCCTTCGCCAGGCCCTTTTCCACGATCTCCTGGATGATGGCGTCCGTCAGCTCGACGGTTCCTTCCATCTTGGCTTCGTCCATCGGTCCTCCTGGGTGAGGCGTCACTGCAGCGGGCAGTGAAGCAGCGAAAGCGTCCCCGGAACGTGCTTGCCGTGCCCCTCGCTGACCAGCGCCACCGTGCCGTCGTCGGCGAGGGCCACGCCCTCGCCCTGCGCCTCGCCCAGCGGGATCAGGTCCGTGCGGCGCACGGGGGTGGGCGTGCCCCCGCCCAGAAGGTCGGCCGTGCGGTAGACGTTGAGGAGGCTGTAGGTGCGCACGGCCACGAAGCGCCCGTCCGCCGACGCGCCGGCACCAGTCACGCGGTCGCCGGGCTGCTCGGGGCGGGCGCCCAGGCCCCGCACGGGGACCAGCGTGACCGTCACGCCTTCGCGCAGCGGCGTGGGCCAGCGGAAGATCTCGATGGGGTGGCGACTCCCCTTGGTGATCAGGTACACGTCGCCGCTGGGAAGCACGAACATCGCCTCGGCGTCGCGCGCGAGGCGGTCCGGGTAGTGGGCGGTGTAGCTGCGCACGGGGCCCACCGGGGCGTCGGCCGAGCGGGGCTCGGGGGTCACGAAGAGCGTGACGGGGTCCTCGCGGCGGCCGTTGTCGCCGGTGTCCGCCAGGTACAGGCAGCTCCCCTCGGGGCAGGGGCCCAGCGCCAGGTCTTCCCAGTCGCGGATGGCCGCGGACACGGGGAGGGTGGCCACCGCGGCGGCGCGCCCGTCGATGCCAAAGAGCGCGGGCTGGTTGCCGCTGTCGTTGTGCGTCCACAGCACCCCCTGCAGGGTGCGGCTGAACACCACCCCGCTCGCCTCGCGGATGTCTTCCGGGAGGGTCAGGTCGCGCGCCACGATGCGGCACGCGTCGCCGTCCTCGCGCTCGATCTCGCCACCGCCTTCCGCGCAGGCGGCCAGCGCCAGCAGCAACATCCAGGTGTGCCGCACCGTCAGCTTTCCGTGATGATGGGGACGCGCCCGCCGGGGGCCGGGGGCTCGTCGCGCAGGGGCGTGTCGGGGCGCTGGTAGTAGGTGCCGTCCGGCCCCAGCTCCCAGGCGTTGGGGTCGTCGAGCTGCGCTTCCAGGATGGAGTCCAGCCGCGCGCGGTGGGCCGGGTCGCGCACGGGGGCGATCACCTCCACGCGGCGGCTGAGGTTGCGCGTGCGCCAGTCCGCCGAGCCGATGTAGTACTCCGCGTCGCCCGCGTTGTGGAAGCGGAAGATGCGCGCGTGCTCCAGGTAGCGCCCCAGGATGCTGATCACGCGGATGTTCTCCGACAGCCCGCGCACCCCCGGCCGCAGCGAGCAGAGGGAGCGGACGATGAGGTCCACCCGCACCCCCGCCTGCGACGCGCGGTAGAGCGCGGCGATCATCTCCCGGTCCGCCAGGCCGTTGAACTTGGCCTGGATCCACCCCGGGCGCCCCGCCAGCGCGTGATCCACCTCGCGGTCGATCATCTCCAGGAAGCGGCGGCGCATGTTGTACGGTGCCACCAGCAGGTGCCGGAAGACGGGGAGCCCGCCCGCGCCGGACAGGATGTTGAACAGCTCGTTGACGTCCTCGCCCAGCCCCGGATCGGCCGAGAGCACGCCCAGGTCCGTGTAGGCGGCGGCCGTGGTTGCGTTCAGGTTGCCGGTGCCCACGTACACGTAGCGCCGCACGCCGCCCGCCTCGCGCCGCACCACCAGCGCCACCTTGGCGTGCACCTTGAGCCCCGGGATCCCGTAGATCACGTGGATGCCGTGGCGGCGCAGGGTGCGCGCCCACTCGATGTTGCTTTCCTCGTCGAAGCGGGCCGTGAGCTCCACCAGCGCCACCACCTGCTTGCCGCGGGCGCTGGCGCGGCGCATGGCATCCACCAGCCGCGATTTCCGGTTGGTGCGGTACAGGGCCAGCTTGATGGCCAGCACGTCCGGGTCGTCCGCCGCCTCCAGGACGAAGCGCTCCACCGTGGCCTCGAACGAGTCCTCGGGGAACGAGACCATCACCTCCCCCTCGCGCAGCACGTCGAAGATGGGCCGCTCCGCCGGGATGGGCGTGGTCTGCTCGGGGGCGGGGGGATAGTGGACCCCCGGCGCGTCCGCCACCGCCAGCTCGCGCACGGCGCGCAGGTCGATGGGCTGCGGCAGCGCGTACAGGTCGCCCTCGCCCAGGGTGCTGGGCCGCTCCGGCGCCTCGTACTGCAGCTCGCGCAGGAGGATGTCGCGCATCCGCGCCGGCATCTCCGCCTCCACCTCCAGCCGCACCACGGGGCGGAAGCGGCGCTGCCGGACCTCCTCCTGCACCGCGTGCAGCAGGTCCGCGGCGGAGCTGTCGTGCAGGTTGAGCTCGGCGCTGCGGGTGACGCGGAAGGTGGAGGTGACCTCCACCTCCACGCCGGGGTACAGCCGGTCCAGCGAGCCGCGCACCAGCTCTTCGAGGGGGAGGAAGCGCCCCTCGCCCGGGAGGGGGATGAAGCGCGGGAGCCCATCCGGCAGCTCCACCACGCCCAGCCGCTCGGTGCCCGTCTCCGGCTCGCGGAGGATGGCGGCCACGGCGGGGCGCAGGTTGCGGATGTGGGGGAAGGGGTGCCCCGGGCCCGCCGCCAGGGGGGTGAGCACGGCGTGCACGCTCCCCTCGTAGTACTCGCGCAGGAAGTCGCGGTCCTCGTCGGTCAGGCCGCCGGGCGCCACGATCACCACGCCCAGCTCCCGCAGCGCGGGGAGCAGCTCGTCGTGCAGCAGGCGGTACGACGCTTCGGCCAGGCGGCGGGCGCGGATGCCGATGGCGTCCAGCTGCTGCTCGGGCGTCACCCCGTCCATGGTGCGCTTGGCGCTCCCCTCGGACACCTGGCGCTTGAAGCCGGAGACGCGGACGCGGAAGAACTCGTCCATGTTGGCGCCGAAGATGGAGACGAACCGCACCCGCTCCATCAGCGGCACCCGCTCGTCCGCCGCCAGCGCCAGCACGCGCCGGTTGAAGGCCAGCAGGCTCAGCTCCATGTTGAGGAGCGACCCCGGCGGCATCTCCGTGGCCTCCGCCGTCTCCGCCGCGAACTCCACCTCGCCCAGCGTGCGCAGGACGTGCGGGGCCCCGCGCTCGGAGCGCCGCACGTCCGCCTCCAGCGGCAGCTCGCTGCGGGCCAGCACGTGCAGCGCCGCCAGGGTGGCGTCGTCGCGCAGCCCGGGCGAGCCCACCATCGCCAGCAGCTCGCCCAGCGGCAGGTGCTGCACCGCCGCGCCCCGCTGCACGGGGAGGGGCCCGGCGACCCCTTCCGCCAGCCACACCTCGGTGGCCGGGCGGCGCACCGACCCCGGCCCCGTCCCCAGCAGCCGCACGCGCGCCGCCGGGTGATGGAAGGTCTCGCGCAGCACCCGGCGCGAGGCATCCTCCCCCGTGCCCTCGCCCTGCGGCAGGCGCAGCATCCCGCCGTCGCCGCGCAGGGCCACGCGCCCTTCGTCCAACGCCACCACGGCCACGCGGCGGGAGGCGCGCACCGCCTCCTCCAGCCAGTCCACCTCCTCCTCGGCCAGGGTGCGCCGGGCGCGCACGGGGAGCGCGTCGGTCACCGGGTCCAGGCCGTACTCCATCTCCAGGGCGCGCAGCACCTTCTTGCGCCCCTTGGCCTCGGGGTCCAGGCGCACCTCCACCTCGGCCAGCTCGGCGGAAAGGTCGGCTTCGCGCACCGTCATGGCGTCGCAGAACACCTCGCCGTGCGCCTGGTCGTCGCGCCGCACGGGGCGGATCTGCCGCCTCGTCTCCACCTCCATCCAGGGCACCAGCCGGTCCGGCTCCACCAGCGCCCGCAGCAGGCGCCCGTGCTCGGTCTGCGCCGCGAAGAGCTCGCGCGGGTCCACCTCCGGCCCCACTTCCAGGGCGCGCCGCAGCGGCGACACGCCGCCGGCTTCGGCGTCGTGCACCTCCACCGCCATGTTCTGCGTGCCGTCCTCCGCCAGTCGCACGCGCACCCAGGCCCCGCGCCGCTCCAGGTCTCCCTCCGGAGTGTCGAAGAAGATGTCACGGAAGAAGCACCTTTCCGCGCGCCCCCCCTTGAGCCCGTCGGGAAGGGGCTCGGCGGCGATGCGGTCCAGCACGTCGCGTCCGCGCGCGGTGAAGCGGACCCCGGCGGGAGCGGTCATGGAAACGAGGCCCTCACCCGGCGGCCTGAGAGCCGCCACCCCCTCCCATAAACCCCGTGGGAGAGGGGACCACTTCGCATGCGACCAGCAAGGGGCTCCTCTGTGTCTCTGTGCCTCCGTGTGAGCCCAGGCATCGGCTCTTCGGCTGCACCGGCCGGGGCCGCGGCCGCACACGAACCAGTCCCCACTCCCAGGGCCGTTTCTGGGAGAGGGTGGCAGCTGTAAGCTGCCGGGTGAGGGCCTTCCGGGTTCAAAACGGCAGCCCCATGTCGAAGTACACCCGCCCGCTCTCGCCGTGTGCGTACGCCACGCTCACGGTGCGGTCCAGGAAGTGGAAGAAGAGGCCGCCCCCGGCGGCCCTGTGCCACCCGCCGGGGGAATCGCCGTCCACGTACACGCGGCCGGCGTCGGCCAGGGCGAAGGCGCCCAGGGTGCCGCGCACGCCCAGGTTGGCGCGGAAGAGCGGCTGGCGCACCTCCACGCTGCCGTGCACCGCGCGGTCGCCCGCGAAGCGCTGCCCGCCGAAGCCGCGCAGCGACCCGCCGCCGCCGATGAACGCCGCCTCCTGCAGCGGGAAGTCGCCCCACGCCGCGCGCACGCCGCCGCGCAGCGCCAGCACCGGCCCCACGCGC
>CADCTW010000190.1 GCA_902805735.1 uncultured Gemmatimonadota bacterium
GGGCGGCGACATACGCGTCCCGCCAGCCCCGAGGAGGTTTGGTCAAGTACTTGCCGAACGGTGGAACTGCTCTCATCCGCACTCAACCCGGCGCCCGCGCATCGAAGGCCAGCTCGATGCTGTCGGCGGTGTGGCTCACCCGCGCCGAAGGGGCGTACTGCTTTGGCGCCTGGTCCGCGACGGCCGCCAGGATCTCGGCGCGCCGGCCCTCGGCCCAGGGTGCGCCCTGCCTGCGGCACTCGGCGTCCCACTCCGCCGCGGTGGGGACCACGATGGCCACACCCGCGGCGGAGTATTCCCACCAGAACACCAGGGATCCCGCCCCCTCCGAGTAGGTGAGCTTCCCCCCACGCCCGCCCAGTTCGGCCCTGACCTCGCCCTTCAGCATCGGCATATCCTGGAGGATGGGGAAAACCGCCGGGAGCGCACGAGCGCTCCCGGCTCGCTCCACACTACTTCGGGTGGTAGATGATCGGCACGCCGTTCCCCTGGAGGATCGGCTTCTCGATCGTGTTCCAGACCCCCTGCGGCCTGGCGCCCTCCACGAAGGCGTGCGCACACCCGGTCGCGCCGCAGGCGAAATCCCTCGACGCCTGTTCCCACAGGGGCTTCGCCTCGTCCCACGGCATGTCCTTGGTCGCCGCTTCCAGCGCCTTCCCCTCGGGCGTCATCTCCAGCGTGGTGCGCCCGGTGCGCTCGGCGAACTCCTGGGCCGCCTCCTTGTTCCCCGGGCCGGACCAGAAGACCCGCTCCATGTCCTTGGCGTCGTCCGCCAGGCGGAGGGCGTCGTCGCCGTGCTCGAGCAGCTCCGACCCCGCCTTCAGGAGCCGTGGGCTGGGGACGATGGGGAGGAGCCCCGCCGTGCTGAGGAGCAGGTCCATCCCGTTGTCGCCGCACTCGATGTAGCGCTTCAGGTCCGCAAGGAAGAAGCCCGCGTCCAGCACGTCCCACGGGCCGAACAGGCCGCTGGGGTCGTTCCAGTTGACGGGATCCTGCCACACGTAGCCGTACAGGTTCCCGTCACCGGCCGTGAAGCCCGCGGGGTCCTTGGCCGTCCAGCGCCCGGTGTGCGCGTCGTAGTCGCGCGCCCCGAATCTGACCAGCCCCGTGCGCGCGTCGTACAGGCCGCCCGCGTAGCCGAAGGGCTGGAACCCGGGGTTGCTGTCTTTCAGCACCCGGCCCCAGGTGTCGTAGTCCAGCCGCTGGGCCACCACCCCCGTCGCGGCGTCCACCACCAGGCGCACGCTCCCCAGGTGGTCCTGCACCAGGCGGAACGTCTTCCCGTCCTTCACCATGTAGTCCGGCACGTTGCCGCCCGTGCCGTACACGAAGCGCGAGACCACGGCGCCCGCGGCGTCCAGCTCCGCCACCGGGCGGAGCGAGCCGGAGTAGAGCCAGCCGCGCGCCAGCGTGCCGTTGATCCGCTGCCCCACGCGCCGGCCCGCGGCGTCCAGCACGTACTCCACCCGCGTGCCGTCCGGCAGCTGCACGGACCGCAGGCCGCCGAAGGTGTCGTACTGGTACCGGGTGGTGTCCGCGCCCGTCGCCTTGGTGGCGAGCTCACCCGTGGGCGAGTAGCCGTACGACGTCTGGCCGTAGGAGAGGAGCCGGTCCTGCGCATCCACCGTCCCCTCCAGCACCCCCTCGGAGGTGGTGGTGCGGATGCGGTTCCCGTTGGCGTCGTACGTGTAGCTCGCCGTGGGCGTGCCGTTGGCCGAGACTTCCCTGAGGCGGCCCACCGAGTCGTACTGGAAGGCGTACTGCGTCGTCTCCCCGGCGATCGTTTCGGTGAGCCTGGTGATCCGCGACGCCTGGTCGCGCACCATCCGGCTCTGTAGCAGCGGGGTGGACCCGAAGCTCCAGCTGCGCGACGACCCGATGCCGTACGCATCGTAGGTGATGGTGTCGGTCACCGAGCCCAGCACCGTGCCCGTGAGCGCGCCGTGCCGGGCGTCGCGGTTCAGCGCCAGCGCGCCGGCCCGCGTCCGCAGCCCGTCCGCGTCGTAGTGGTAGGTGGCCCCGTGCAGGCCGTTGACGCTGTCCGCGGCCACCCGCAGCTCGGCGTCGAACACGACCGACGTGCGGCCGCTCACCACGCCCGTCCAGGTGACGCCGCGCGGCAGGGCGCCGTCGTACGAGTACGCCAGGCCGGCGCCATCGGAGGTCCGCACGGAGGCGATCCGCCCCGTGGCGGCATCGTAGCCGTACGTCTTGCGGCCCTCCGCGTACGACAGGGTGTCCAGCCGTCCAGACGCGCCGTACGCGAAGCCGATGGTGCGCCCGCCCGCCTGGGTGATGCGGCTGAGCTGGCCGTCCGCGTTGTAGCCGTAGCGGGTCCCCTCGCCCGAGCCATCCGCCGCGGGCGGGGTGTAGCCCTCCACGCGGCCGTTGGCGCCGAAGGTGAAACGGTGCGCCGTGCGCCCGGCCGGGGTCAGCGAGGTGAGCCGCCCGCCCGCGTCGTAGCCGTAGCGGACCTCGCGCCCGTCAGGCATCGCCAGCCGCTCGACGCGGCCCCTGGCGTCGTAGGAGTACCGCGTGGTGCGGCCCAGCACGTCGGTGGTGCTCGCGATGCGGCCGCGCGAGTCAAAGCTCTGGCGGGTGACGCGGTCGCCCTGCGTCATCGTCTCCACCAGGCCGCGGGCGTCATACCCGTAGCGCACCGGGAGCATCCCCGCGCCCCCGGACTCCAGCACACGTCCCCGCTCGTCCAGCCGCACCACCGTCTCCTTCCCTCCGGGCGAGGTGGAGGTGATCTGGCGGGTCGCCGCGTCGTAGCTGCTGACCGCCGTGCGCCCGTTGATCGTCACCCGGTCGGTCCAAGACTGGATGGAGAGCGGGTCCGCGGGGTCGCGCAGGGTGACGGAGCGCTCCGCTCCCACGGTGAGCCGCCGGTTCCCCGGCAACGTCACCACGGCGCTCTTGAGCAGGGGCGCCGCGCTCCCGAAGGTCGGGCTGGGGCCCGGGGTGAAGGTGGCCACGGCACCGTCCGGCATGCTCGCCGTCCAGCTCCCGTCCGCGTTCCTGGCGAACGAGGTCCTGACGCCCGACGTGCTCGTCGTGCTCTTGTTCACTCCGGAGGCGGTGCGGGTGGTGGCGTAGCTCCGGGTCCGCCCCAGCCCGGTGGAGAGGTGCACCGCGAATCCGCCGGCGGTCTCCTCGCGCCGCAGCACCTTGACCCGCCCGCCCGGGCTCTCGTCGCGCACCAGGCGGCCCAGCTCGTCGTAGCCGAAGCGGTGCGTCCCGCCGTCGGGCGCCGTGGCCGTGGCGAGGAGCCCGCCGCCGGCGTAGGTGAAGCCCAGCGAATCGCCCGCGCCGTTCGCGGCCGACGCCAGGAAGCCCTGCGCGTCGATGGCCAGCTTCGTCCGCTGCCCAAAGGGAGCCACGAACGCGGCGGGATTGCCGTCCGCGTCGCGCTCGATGCGGGTCTCGTTTCCGTTCACGTCCGCCACCGACACCAGGCGCCCGGCCTCGTCGTAGCCGAAGGTGTGCACCGGCACGCCCGTGAGGGTGCTCACCGTGCGCAGGTGCCGCCCCCTCGCGTCGAAGACGTACACCTCCGCGCCGTCGCCCGCGGGCACCACCGACTCCGCGTCCCTGAAGCCCGGGAAGTCGGGCGCGATGCGGCGGATGCGCACGTTGCCGAAGTCCGCCACGTACAGCGCGCCGTCCGCCCCGCGCATCACGCCGCGCGGCCGGTTCAGCCGGGTGTCCGTGGCCGCCCCGCCCTCGCTGGTGTACCCCGCCGTCCCGTTGCCCGCCACCGTGCTGATGATGCCGTCGGGCGCCACGGTGCGCACGCGGTGGTTGTTGCTGTCGGCGATGTAGAGCGTACCGTCCGCCGCCACGTCCAGGCCCTGCGGGCGGTTGAGGCGCGCCAGCGTGGCCCGCCCGTTGTCGCCGGAGAAGCCGAGGCTTCCAGTGCCCGCCACCGTGGTGATCAGCCCCGACGGCGCGATGCGGCGCACGCGGTGGTTGCCCTGGTCGGACACGTACACGCTGCCGTCCGCCCCCAGCGCCAGCCCGTCCGGCTGGTACAGCCGCGCCTGCGCCGCCGGACCGCCGTCGCCGGAGAAGCCGGCCACCCCCGTGCCCGCCGCCGTGGTGATGGTGCCGTCCGGCATGATGCGGCGGACGACGTGGCTGCTCTTCTCGGTGAAGTAGATGCTGCCGTCCGCCCCCTGCAGCACGTAGCGGGGCGTGTTGATCCTGGCCGCGGTGGCCGGCCCGCCGTCGCCCGAGTAGCCGCCCACGCCCGTGCCCGCCAGCGTGCTGATGGTGCCGTCCGGCGCCACGCGGCGGATCCGCTGCCCGCCCTCTTCGGCGATCAGGTAGCCGCCGTCCTTTGTGAACCCGATGCCGTGCGGGTAGCTGAGCCGCGCGCCCAGCGCCGGCCCGCCGTCACCCCCCGCGCCGCCGCCGGCCACGGTGGTGATGATCCCGTTGCGCGCGATCCTGCGGATGCGGTGGTTGCCGTAGTCGGCGATGTAGATCTCGCCGGTGGGCGCCGTGCGCATGTCTTCGGCGCCGAAGACGTGCGCCAGCGTGGCCGGGCCGCCGTCGCCCGCGAAGCCGGTGAGGCCCACGCCGGCGGCCGTGCGCAGCGCCGTCTTCAGCCCCGGCGCGGTGCCGCGGCTGCTGCCGTCGCCGCGGTGGAGCATGCGGGCGACGGGGTCGTAGCTGTGGTGCACGTCCAGCGTCCATCCGCCCAGCCCCTGCGAGCGCGAGTCCCAGGTGGTGACCGGCACTTCGAAGCTTCGCCAGCGGGTTCCCTCCTGGCGGGCACTGCTGCTCATGGTGCTCGGGATCACGCAGGCCTGGAAGCCGGACCCGTTCACCGCGCCCGTGCAGGTGAGCCCGAAGCTGCGGGCGCCCGACGCCGGCACGTAATAGGTGAAGGGATACACGTGGCCGATCCGCACGCGGGCCGTGTGCGTGCCCTGCATGGAGCGCCCGAAGGCATCCTTGCCGTCCCACACGAAGCGGTGCGCCAGGTTGGGAGCCGGCGCGAAGCTCCGGGTGATGAGACGCCCGCCGATCTCTACCTCCATCACCACGCGGATGAGGTCCGGCGCCACGGCGGGCCCGGTCAGCCGCACGTTCACGCTGCGGTTGACGGCGCGGCCGGGCACGCGCGACGTGCGGTAGTTGAGCGTCATCCCCGTGCCCGCCAGCGAGATGCGCTCGCCCAGCACCTGGCTTTCGCACTCGATGATGGAGCCCGACTCCTTGCACGAGTCGTCCGGCGAGTCGTCGCCGTCCGCGTCCCCGTCCGGATCGCTGCCACCGGGCCCGCCCGGGTAGTTGAGATCCCACGGGGAGAAGTGGGTCATGCGCGCGTGCCACAGCGTCTGGCCCGCCGCGTACGTCTGCGCCAGCTTCGCGCGCTCCGCCGCGTCGATCCCCATTGCGTCCAGCACCGCGTCGGAATCGGGGGTGCCGTCGCCCGTCACGTCCACCTGGGCGACGCCCGTGGTCACGTCCACGACGCGGATTACCCGCCCGTTCTCGCTGGGCACCCAGGCCGCCTTCTGGCGGTCGTACCAGCCCACGGGGACTGGCGTGCCCACCGGGAAGCCCAGGAAGTTCTCCACGTAGAAGCTCACCGGCTTGCTGAACTTCACGTGCTCCGCCCCCGCCGCGATCGCTTCGTCCGCCGAAAGCTCCACGGCGTAGGTGTAGGCGGTGGTGGCCGGCAGGGCACCCGGCATGGCGGCGCGCCCGTTCTCGCCCACCGTGTACTCCGTGGCGCGGATGCTGAGCGCGTCCACGGGGCGCGTGGTGCCGTCCGCCAGCTCCAGCACGGCCTGCGTGCCCGCGTCGAACATCACCGTGGCGCGCCGCGTGCCGTCCGCGTCCGTGGCCGCGCTGCCGCGGGCCACCTGCACCTCGCCCGCGCCGCCCTCCACGCGCGTCACCTGCGCGTCCTGCCCCACTAGCGCCACGTCTTCCGCGGTGGTGTAGTCCTGCCATGCCACTTCCACCGGCCGCTGCACCGGGAAGTAGCCCGGCTTGGCGTACGAGAGGGTGAGCGTGCCCCCGCCGTTGACGGCCAGGTCGAACACGCCCTCCGCCCGGCTCAGCGTCTGCCCCAGCTCCGGGTGGCCCACCACGCTCACGACCACGTTGAGCAGCGGTTGCCCGTCGCGGTCCAGCACCCGCCCGCGGATGGCGGCGGCGCGCACCGGCTGGATGGTGCCCGGCGCCACGCCCGTCTGCACGGCGTCGGGGCCGGTGTACAGGAAGGAGGTCGCCGCCTCCATGGTGGTCGCCACCGTGCGGTCCAGCGGCGGCGCCACCGGCTCCGGCACCGTGGGCTCCTTCGGCTTCTCCGCGCGCGTCACGGAGAGCGTCAGCGACGCCTCGTGGCCCGCCGCGTCCGTGGCCTCGATGCGGATGGTGTTGGCGCCCGTGGAGAGCGTGACCTTGGTGCTGAAGGCGCCCTGCGCGTCGCTGGCCACCGGCGCGCCGTTGACGCGCACCGTCACCGCGCCCGCGTCCCTGACGCTGCCGGAGACGGTGGCCTCCTCGTCCGCCGTGGTGGAGCCGTCCTGCGGCGCGCCCACGGTGATGACCGGCGCCTCGCTGTCGCGCAGCACCGTGAGCGCGGCCACCGCGGAGTTGCCCGCCGCGTCCGTCACCTCGATCCCCAGCGTGTTCGCGCCCTCGGCCATCAGCGGCACCTGGGCGGTGAAGACGCCCTCGGCCACCGTGGCCGCCACCCCCGCCACGCGCACCTGCACGGCCGTGCGGTCGCTCACGGTGCCCGTCACGGTGACGCTGCCCCCCGCCGCCACGCTCCCCTCGGCCGGCGACGTCACGGCGAAGGCGGGCGCCTCCGAGTCCAGGACGACCGTCCGCGAGGTCTCGGTGCGGTTCCCCGCCGCGTCGGTGGCCACCAGGGCCAGCGTGTTGTCGCCCTGCGCCGCCAGGGTGGCCGAAGCGGTCCACGACCCGTCGGCGGCCACGGGGACCGGGGCGCCGTTCAGGGTGAGCGTCACGGCGCCCGCGTCGCTCACGGTGCCGCTGAGGGCGACCTGCGGCGCGCGGACTGCCGACCCGTCGGTGGGCGCCGTCACCACCAGCACGGGGGCCGTGGCGTCGCGCACGATCCCCACCCGCGCCTCGGCCCGGTTGCCCGGCGCGTCGGTGGCGACGGCGATCAGGGTGATGCGTCCCTCCGTGGCCAGCGGCACCTCGCCGCGGAAGACGCGGCCCTCCACCGTCATCGCCACGCCGTTCACCGTCACGGTCACGGGGCTGGCATCCTCCACCGTCCCTGCCACGGCCAGGGTGGCGCCGCTCGTGGCGGCGTCCGCGGCCGGCGAGGTGAAGGCCACCACCGGCGGCTCCGTGTCGCGCACCACGGTGCGCACGGCGCTGCCCACGTTCCCCGCCGCGTCCGTCGCCGTCGCGGTCAGCACCGTCCCGTCGCCCAGCGGGATCTCGCCTTCGAAGGCGCCGCCGGTGCCCACGGCCAGGGTGACGCCGTTGATGGTGAGCGTCACCGCCGTGCGGTCCTCCACCGTCCCCCGCACGGCCACCCGGTCACCCGCCACCCGCTCGCCCTCCGCGGGCGCGGCGAAGGCGACCGTCGGTACCTCCGTGTCGCGCACCACCGTGACCTCCGCCGACCCGGCGTTCCCCGCCGCGTCCGTCGCTTCCGCGCGGAGGGTGTTGCCGCCCTCGGCCGGGAGGGGCACCGTGGCCGCGAAGCTGCCGTCCGCCGCCACCGCCACCTCCGCCCCGCCGATGCGCAGCGTCACGGCCGAGGCATCGGCCACCTGCCCGCGCACCTCGATCTGGCCCTGCTTCGTCACGGCGCCCTGCGACGGCGACTCCAGCGTGACCACCGGGGCCGCCGTGTCGCGCACGACGATCCGCGCCAGGTTCGCCACGTTCCCCGCCGCGTCCGTCGCGGCGAAGGCCAGCGTGTTCTTCCCCTCCGCCAGCGGCGCATCCACCGTGAAGGAGCGGTCCGCCGCCAGGGCGACGGCCGCGCCGTTCAGCGTCAGCGTCACCGCCGTCGAGTCCGCCACCGTGCCGCGCACCTGGATGCTGCGCTCGCGCGTGAGCGTTCCTTCCTCCGGCGTCTGCACCCTGATCTCCGGCGCCGTGGCGTCGCGCACGATCTCGCGCGCGGCCTGCGCCTCGTTCCCCGCCGCGTCCGTGGCGACGGCGGTCAGCGCGATTCGGCCCTCGCCCGAGAGCGGCACTTCGCCGCGGAAGGCGCGCCCATCCACCGTCATGGCGACACCGTTCACGGCCACCGTCACCGCGCTGGCGTCTTCCACGCTCCCCTCGACCGCGACGCTCCCGGCGCGGGTGATGGCCCCCTCTGCCGGCGAGGCGATCGACACCACGGGCGCCTTCGTGTCGCGCACCACCTGGCGCACCGTGTTGGCGCTGTTCCCCGCCGCGTCCGTGGCGCTCACGGTCAGGAACACCGTCCCTTCCGCCGCCGGCACGCGGGCCTCGAACGCGCCGGAGGCGTCCAGCGCCAGCTCCACGCCGTTGACGTTCGCCTTCACGGCCGTGCGGTCGCGGATGGTGCCGCGCACCTGCACCAGCGAGTCGCGCGTCAGCCCGCCCTCCGCGGGGGCCGTCAGGGTGATGACCGGCGCCTCCGTGTCGCGGATCACCGTCCGCACCGAGTCTGTGCGCAGCCCCGCCGCGTCCACGGCGGTGAAGACCAGGCGGTTCTCGCCCTCCGTCGCCAGCGGCACCAGCGCGCCGAACGACTCGCCCGAGCGCGCGGCCTCCACGCCGCCCACCGTCACCCGCACCTCCGTCTCGTCCGCAACGCGCCCGGACGCCTCCACCTGCGTCTGCCGCGTCACCAGGTCGGCGGCCGGGGACAGGATCTGCAGCGCGGGCGCCGTGGTGTCCGTCGCCGTCACCCACACCGTCAGGTGGCTGCCGGGCGCGCCGCGCACCTCCACGGCCACCTCGGCCGCGCGGCCCGCCGCCAGCGAGACCTCCTGCACCACCCCGCCCACGTTCTGCCCCAGCTCCGAAGCGCCCGCCACGGGGGCGCCGTTCAGCGCCACCTGCGCGCTCGTCACCCGCTGCGACCCGTCGGGCGCGCCGTTCAGCAGGTGGAGGCGGAAGGGCGTCCCGGCGCTCGCCGGCACGGTGAACCTCACCGTCTCCGCGGCGGGAGAGCCGGGGGCGCGGGTGAAGCGGCGCGGCTGCATCACGGGGTACGAGGCGTCCGCCTCGCGCAGCACCACCAGGGTGATCCCCGTGCCGGCCTTGCCGCGCACCTCGGCCTGCAGCGTGTTCTCGGCCGCGAGCACCACCGGCACGCGCAGCTCGGCCGACCGCGTGAAGTCGTTGGCGGAGAACAGGGTGGCGCCGTTCAGGCGCACGGTGGCCTGGGCCGCGCCGTCACGCACCACGCGCACCCAGTAGCGCCCGCCCGGCTGCGCCACGCGGAAGCGCTCCACGTGGTGCGCGCCCCCGCCGCCGCCCGCCTCGAAGCGGCGCGGCCCGAACACCGCCAGCGAATCCGCCGCGGCCGCGCGGGAGAAGAGCGAGACGCTGGCGCGCGCCGCGGAAAGGCCGCCCGCTAGCGCGGCGAGCGCCAGGAGGACGAGGAGGAGCCCGCGTCCGCGGAGAAAGCGGAAAGCGGCGCCCCCCGTGCGTGCGGGGCGGATGGGATTGTGGCTTGGCATGGATCGGGATGGGTGAGGTGGCGTGGACAGCGGAAAGGATCAAACGACCGGAGGTACGACGGACGCCCCGGCGCTCCGGGCACCGGCGGGGAAGCCGGTGCGCACGGAGCGCCGGGGCGTGAGGGCCCGGGTGCTCTGGAATGCGGCAGCTTCGGCAGCTGGCCTACCTCCCGTGGGAGGCGCCCGGCTTTGCGGCCCCGCCTCGCGGCGGGTGTGCTATTGTCGGCTGTGTGGAGAAACGTGCTTCGGGCCGGGGGAGCGGCCCGCAGACCGCCGCTGAGAGCGGCGGACCTCGCGTTCTTGTCTGAAATTGCAGCATCCGGCCGCGCGTGGCAAGGCCCCCCGCCCCGCGGCTAACAGAAAGCTCACAAAGAGACGCGGAGGGTACCGGGACCGACTTCATCTCCGTGCCTCCGTGTCGCTGCCTGCGCGCGGAGTCTAGCCGGCCGGAGCCGCGAGCGCTTCCAGGGCCGCCCGGTCCGCGGGTGAGACCCAGGGCCGCCGGCTCTCCTCCAGGAGGGCGGAGCGAAGATCCGCCCACGCTCCGGCGCTGCGTTCCTCCACCCCTCTCCTCACCGCTTCCAGTGCTGCCGGCCTGGAGACGAACGCCTGCACGACCGCCGTCCCCCGCCAGACCACGGCGGGGACACTCGTGAAGTACCGAGCCCACGCGGCAGCGAACTCCGCGGGGTGGGCCGGCCACAGCCCCCACGCGACGGACGTCCAGAGGGCACAGATCTCACGCTCGTGCAGGTACCGTGAGACCAGCGGGAGGTAGTGATTCGCCTGCCGGGCGGCGAGCACCCGCAGGAGAGGCGCGATCGCCTCCTCTCCCGCGCAGCCTGTGCTCGCCGCCAGGAGCCGCGCGACGTGCCCGGCGATCACGTCGCACTGCCGCGGCTCGGCTTCCGATTCGAGCGCCAGGAGCGCGAGCCCCGCATCGCGCCCGCCCGCCAGGGCGACCTGGAGCAGCCGGTCCAGGAACACGGAACGCAGGTCGGAAGGGAGCTCCCGGATGCTCTGCACCAGCCGGGCAGGTGCGTATTCCCCCTCCACCCGGTCCACGCGCCGGATCTGCTCCAGGAAGTCCGCCCACCAGCTCTCGAAATCCAGCCTTTCGGCCATACCCATCTGTCACTTGAGGAAGTCGTGCGGTGGGCCATGCACGCTCCGATCCCGCCCGGCGGGGTACCAGAGCGGGAGAAGCGGAAGTGCACCAAGACGAAGTGAGAAGCGCCCCGGCTGCATGGGCAGCCGAAGCGCAAGTTGCGCGCGGGGGATGGCATAAAAGCTTGACTTCGGCGCGCAACCTGCGTATGACCCGAGCGCAGGTTGCGACCACGGCCTCAGAGCCGTGGAGTGCACTTGCCCCGCCGGGCCGCCTTCGGGTGCGTCCGGCGGACCCTTTTTAGGCCCGCCGCACGATCCCCATGGGATCGAACCGGCTGGCCTTTGTGTTCAGGTACTTACGCGGCACAAAACTGTATAGATCTCCGAGGTTGAGTTGCTGCTGCCATGGCGTGAGCGCACCGATCTCGGACTTGACCTTCAAGGCAAGGGCGTAACTGAGCATGTCCGCGACCTGAATGAACAAGTCAGCGTGCGACTGCTTGATGTTCCCATCCTTGGTGAAGTTGTCCATCGGCAGATTCTGCGTGGGATTGCCCGAGCCCCAGTTGCCACGGTCGGAGCCCGTAGGGAGATAAACCAGACTCTTGCGGTACAGAGTGCGGTACTCGCCGTGGCCTTCGTCGAAAAACACCATTCCGTTCCGCGCAGTCCGCTTCGTCGCCGTCCGCATGCGTTGCAACAGCGCATGTAGCGTGGCTTCAAGCTTGGTCGCCCCGTACAGATTGCTGTTGCGGGTGCCCGCGACGGCGATGATGGAGGACTCCGGGAGGAAATCGATGGATGAGAGAATGTCTCGGTACACTGCAGCTGCGGCAGGCCGCGTGAACTGCTGCGTGCCGAACCGGTAGCGTCCGCGACCCGCAGCAAGCTTGACCCCGTGAAGTTCCTTCTTCACCGGGATTCCGTGTTTCTGGCGCAGCCCCCTCCGCCACTTCCGCACGCCTTGCAAGTGGTCGTCCCAGCGGAACGTCCAAATGCCGTCCGCCTTCCGAAGTAAGGGAATCGCAAACCCGATCATGGTGAACACATTCGGGTCGGCTGACTCGTCGATGTAGTAGATGTCCACCCCACCGTCACCGAGTTGCATGTTCCCCCATGATGGAATGAGCAAAAGGACACCAAATATGCGCGGGCCTGTCGATTGTTCATGGGGGGGGCGCTCGCATGAGCGCCCCCCCTTGAACATTCCTTCAACCGAACGCCCACTGTGGCCCAGGCACGGCCCCAGGTAGGTCGTTCGGCGGAAGCAGTGAAGCGGGGCTCTTGGTACTCGGCATGGCGGCAGAGGCTCAGGGTTTCCCGCGCGGCCGCGCCAGTGCACGCAGGAACCGCAGAGCCGCTCGAGGAATGAGGATGCGCCCGCCGTTGCGGTGCTCGCGCCGCTGGAACGGCGGGGGGACGCTGGGGCGCCCGTAGCGCCTCTCGGCTGCGGAGTTGACTAACAGCGGAGCACAGCGGAGGTGTTCGATCCGATAACCAATGACGGCTACTACGCTACGAGAGGACACCAAAGGCCCGGCGCACGGGACCGACGGGACCAGCGGCGCACGGATGGAGAGCACCAGAGGTATCTCCGTTTGGGGTACCCCTGGCCGAGATGGTGCCGGGATCACCAGAGGCGCGAGAGATCCGGGGCAGGATTCGCATTCCGCCGAGCGACGAACTGCCCGAGGGTAAGTAGACGGAAATGCGACCGCGGGCGGCGACATACGCGTCCCGCCAGCCCCGAGGAGGTTTGGTCAAGTACTTGCCGAACGGTGGAACTGCTCTCATCCGCACTCAACCCGGCGCCCGCGCATCGAAGGCCAGCTCGATGCTGTCGGC
>CADCTW010000191.1 GCA_902805735.1 uncultured Gemmatimonadota bacterium
AGCGCGAGGCCGCCGCCGCCCGCGGCGATCGGGGCACGCGCCCCCGGCGGGGAGCCCCACGGAAGCGCGTCGCACGTCCCGCGGCTTCCTGAACGGGGGTGTCACACAGAGGCACAGAGACACGGAGGAGTGGTTTCCTTCGTGTCTCTGTGCCTTTCGGTGCTACAGAGAAGCGCGGCGCGAGGTGCCGCGCTCGTAGCCGTAGCGGCAGAAGTCGCGCAGCAGGTCGTACTGGCCCGCGCGCTCGCCGGTGAAGCCGCGGCGGATCTCCGGCTCCACTTCTTCGAAGGTGCGGCCGGTGTAGGCGGGGTTGCGCGAGGCCACGTGGCCCAGCGCGTAGCCCGTGCGGGCGCGGTCGTACGTCAGCGTGGCCGGGCGCGACGGGTAGGTGTCGAAGTGGGTGCGGTACTCCTTCTCGTCCTCCTCGCCCATCTCGTTGAAGGCGTCCAGGAGCTGCTTGCCGGCCCACCACCCGCCGGCGGCGACCGCGAGCCCGCCCAGCAGCGTGCGCCACTCGAAGCCGCGGCGCGCGTAGTCGCGGACGTGCTCCCAGCGCGTCTCCCCCTGCGGCTGGTAGTTCCGCTCCAGCTCCACCTCGACCTCGGTGTACGGGCGCCCCTGGTAGCTGGGGTTGGCCGCCGCCGTGTGCCCGAGCTGGTATCCCGTCCGCGCCTGCTCGTAGGTGTGGGTCTGCGGGCGCGTGGGGTTCGCGTCGAAGTCCGCGCGGTAGTAGCGTACGTCGTAGACGCCGAACTCGTCGTCCAGGTCGCCCGTGCCGCCGGTGCTGCCGAGATTGTCGTTCTGCGCCATCTTCGCTCTCCGGGTTCAGTTGTGCGAAATCGGGAGCGGCGGCCCATTGCAACCTCCGCACCACGACGCGGGAAGTCGTTACGGCGCATCCGCTTCCGCCGCGCACGCGCCGCGGCGGGGATCACGGACGAAGGCGGCGAGGTCGTCCAGCACCGGCGCGATCCCCAGGCGCGGCGCGGCGAGGGCGACGACGATCTGCACGTGGCCCACACCCGGGTACACCACCGTGCGCGCGCACCCGCCGCGCTCGCGGATGCGGGCCGCCAGCCGCAGCGAGCTTTCCACCTCGACCGTCCTGTCGCCGCCGCCGTGCAGGAGGAGGAGAGGGGGCTCGCCGCCGTCCACGTGGGTGGCGGGGTAGGTGGCGGGCCAGCCGGCGGGCGGCCCCATCAGCGCCTGCACGTCGGCGTCGGTCCAGCGGGTGTCGACGGGCCCCGCCAGCGCGGCGAAGCCCCGCACGGCGCTGGGGGGGACTCCCGCGTCGCGCAGGAAGTGCTCGTCGAGGGCGAGGAGCGCCGCCGTGTGCCCGCCGGCGGAGTGCCCCACCACGAAGATCCGCGCCGGGTCGCCGCCAAAGCGGCCAGCGTGGCCGCGCGCCCAGCGGACGGCGCGGGCGGCGTCTTCCACCCAGGCCGGGAAGGTGGCGGCCGGGGCGAGGCGGTAGTCGGGGATCACGGCCACCCATCCGCGCCGGGTGAGCGCGTCGCCCACCAGGCGGTAGTCCTCCCGCGACCCGCTGCTCCAGCGCCCGCCGTACAGGAAGACCACGACCGGCGCGGGCGCGCGCACCTCCACGGGGCGGTACACGTCCAGCTTCTGGCGCGCGTCGGGGCCGTACGCCACGCGCTCCGTGCGCACGAAGTGGCTGCCCAGGAGGAGCGATTCCGCCAGGCGGCGGGGGGAGCATCCCGCCAGCAGCGCCGTACCGAACAGCACCAGGACAAATCGTAAGCTTCGCAATGCAGCGCTCACAGGGACGCGGAAAACGACGAAGGCGAGGGACCCGGTGCGGGCCCCTCGCCTTCGTGTTGCACAACCCGGGCTCAGTCCCGCCGGCGGGCGGGCGCCAGGTTGTGCTGGATCAGGAACGCCGCGATGGTGCGCGCCGGGGTGCGCGACACGAACGACGGGAGGGGCACCAGCATCCGCGGGGCGTCCGTGCCCAGCCGCTGCCGGGCCGCGGGGGTAAGGAGCACGCACTCCGCGGGGGCGAGCGACGCCAGCGCCGCCGCGTCGTCGGCCAGCACCACGCGCAGCCGCTCCGACCCGCGCAGGAAGCGCAGGCGCACGGCGTAGCCGGGGTCCGCGACGACGGCGGTCAGCGAGCCGCGGGCGAGCACCTCCTCGGCCGCCTGCACCATCTCGGCGCCCGCCGCGAGCACCAGCACCGGGACGCCCAGCGAGCGGCCGGCGGCGTGCGCCTCGGTGGCGTGGAAGGCGGTGGTGACGATCAGCTCCGCGCCGTGCAGCGCTTCCGGCGCCCCCCGCCCATCCGCCCGCACCCGGTCCGGCGCAACGGCGAAGGCATCCATCCCCCACTGCCCCGCCATCTCGGCCACCAGCGCGGCCCGCTCGTCTTCCACCGACTCGATGCAGGCGCAGCGGATACGAGCCGAGGTCGTCCAGCGCGCCACCACGTCGGAGAGCTGCGGCACGCGGATGCGCAGTCCGGACGCTCCTTCCAGGACACCCGCGAGCCATTCGGCCGTCTCGCCGAGGGCGGGGGGCGCCGGATCCCAGTTGCCGGCCACGAAGGCGCCCTGCCGGTTGCGGACCTCCACCAGCCCTTCCGCGGCCAGCGTGCGGTACGCGGCGGCCACGGCGCGGTGCTCGGCGCCCGCCGCGTCCGCCACCTGGCGGATGCTGGGGAGGCGGCTCCCCGGGCGCAGGTGGCCCAGGTGCAGCCCGGACGCGATCCAGGTGCGGAGCCGCTCGTACACGCTTCCCGCCCCCGTCCCTTCGGCCAGCGCCGCGCGGCACTGGCTGAGGATGGCCTCCGCGTCCTCGCGCTCGGCGGGGCGCGCCTCGGCGGTCTCCGCGCTGAAGGTGATGAAGGTGCCCAGCCGCTCCCCGCCGGACTGGAGGGGCGCCACGCAGGCGCGCAGCCGCACCGTCTGGCCGCCCCGCGCCACCTCGGCCGGAACGGCGTCCATCCGCTCGCGGGTGCGCAGGAGGGCGTCGCCGCCCCCTTCCTCGCCGGGGAAGCGCACGGGGCAGGCGCCACCCGCCATCTCCGGCCCCCATCCCAGCGCGTCGGCCGCGGCTCGGTTCCAGCGCAGCAGGGTGCCGTCCAGATCCAGCGCGCACGCCGGCGCCGCCAGCGCGTCCAGCATCGCCTCCATCAGCGACGCATCGCCACGCCCGGGTGCCAGCTCCACGGGCCCGTCGAGGACCTGGTGGAAGAGCCACACCAGCCCGTTTCGCGACGCCGCCTCGCGCACCACACGCACCCTCGCCTGCACGCGCACCGGGGGCGCGTTGCGCGGGTGAATCCGCACGGTCCACTCCGCCGCCTCGCCGGCCGGGATCCCTGCCAGCATCCGCCCGCGGAAGTCTCGCCGGTCGTCTTCGGCCACGAACACCGCCAGCGGCTTCCCGGGAAGGGCATCCTCGCGCGCTCCCAGCAGCTCAGCGGCCGCACGATTCGCCTCGCGAACCACGCCGGCCATGTCGGTCACCAGGCACGCGTCGGGGAGGTGGGTGAAGAAGCCGTGATACCGCTCGCGCTCGGTTGCCAGCGCCTGCTGCACGTCCGTCAGCATGTCGCTCTGCACGCGCAGCTCTTCCTCGGATACGCGCAGCTCCTCCAGCGCCAGGCTCAGCTCGGTGAGGGCCTCGCGCGTGGCGCCGGGGGAAGCTTCTCCGCGGGTACGGTCCTCCAGCGAGCGAAGGCGGGGGGTATGGGCGTCGAGAAAGTCACGGATCTCACCGATGGCCATGAGACTTCGCCTTTGCTGGAGGGAATTGCGGAGCAAGAACTGCTACACTACAGAGTAGTAAACATATCGCGCAAAGATGCGGCCACGGGTATGAACAGAGTCCACCTTCACGGGACCTCGTGTTTCACGCGGAAACGCCACCCGCGTTGTGGTTCAGTCCGGGCGGCTCCCCGAGATGTCGTACAGGACAAACAAAGGAGGCGCAGGATGGGAAACCTGCGCCTCCTCGGTGGTTCTGCTTCGCGATCAGCCGTTCACCTGGCCCCTGGCGGCGCGGCGTGCCCAGGGGTCGTTCTTCAGCCAGGTCTTGTCCACGGGCGAGAAGAGGAAGACCATCCCGCCGTTGCCGATCTTGGGGAGCAGCTTGCGGGCGCGCGCCTGGTCCATCGCGGGGCACCCCTCGCTGCGGCCGGCCTTGCCCGGGCCGACGTACGGGGCGCCGTGCACCACCACCCGCCGCTGGCGCGCCGCGCTGTTGAAGCGGCCCGAGAGCCCCGCCATGCGCAGCCCGACCGACGTGTAGCGCTTGCCCGCCGCCTTGCCGGTGAAGCCGTACGTCTCCTGCGCCAGGAAAAGGCCCAGCGAGGACGTGGCGCTCCCTTCGATGTTGGAGAAGCGGGTCGGCACGCCGTCCTTCTTGCCGGACCCACGCCCGTGCGCCACGGCGAACGGGCCGTCCACCACCTTGAGCGAGCGCATGTCGAAGACGTACCCGCGGGGCTCGCGGCTGTCCAGTCCGTAGTCTACAAAGTAAAGATACGGCTTGCGGACCTTCTCCGGGTGCTCCGCCCTGTAGTTGTAGTACGCCTCGAAGGCCAGGCGCAGCGCGTCCGGGTGGCTCTGCTTGGTGACGTCCCCCGCCAGTGCGTCCAGGGCGATGTCCGTGGCCGTCTTCTCGGCCACCCGGGCGGCCGTGACCTTCTCGATTCCGACTCCGCTCAGCACGGCGCGGGCGGCCGGCGCGAGCGCGGTGGCGGCCGTCGCGGGCTGGTCCGGAGCCGCGGCGCTGCGAGACTCGTTGGGAAGCGACACGGCGATGCCGAAGAAGCAGGCGGCGGCGGCAAGGGCCTGGAGGTTCTGGCGCATGGGCGATTCTCGCGTTTCGGAGCGCCGTCCCGAGGGGCGGCGCTGGGAAGCGGATTCAGGGGACACGCCGGGGTGAATCGTCCTGGCCCGGCGAACCGTCGTAGGTCTAACTCGTTGCAGTCCGCCAATTTAACGCGTAAACATCCGACGATCAAGGCCCTGCGGAGCTACGCCAAGCAAGGCAGGCTCAAACGGAGCCACGGAGACACGGAGGCATCTTGCGGCTAAGTTGCGCCGCGCTCCTCCTCCCACCTTCCGCCCGTGCCCGATGCGCCGCTCCGCCGACATCCCCGCTCCCGCGATCGCCGCCGGACTGACGCTGCTGCACCTGGTGCTGGCGGTGTTCGCGCTGCAGCCCGCTCCATACGTGGGCGGCGACAACGGGGCGTACGTGGCGCTGGCGCAGTCGCTTGCCGAGCGCGGGACTTACCTGGAGCTGTGGGACCCCGCACTCCGGCCGCACACCCAGTATCCCCCGCTCTTCCCCCTGCTTCTCGCCGTCGCGATGAAAGCGGGGGTGAGCACGTGGATCGGCTTCAAGCTGGTCACGGTGGCGTGCTCGGGCGCGGCGGTGGCGGCATCGTACCTCTGGATGCGCCGCGTGTCCACGCCGGGGGTGGCCCTGGCGGCCGGGGTGCTGCTCGCCATCCTCCCCAGACCGCTGGCGCTCGCGCACGAGGTGCTGTCCGACGTCCCGTTCTGGGCGCTGGCGCTCTTTGCGCTCTGGGCCGCCGTCCCATGCGAGGAGGAGCGTGCGCGCCTGGGATGGGCGTTCGCGGCCGCGGGGCTGGCGGCGGCGGCGTACACGACGCGCTCGGCCGGGCTGCCGCTGATCGTGGCGCTCGCCGCGTCGTTCGCGCTGCGGCGGCGCTGGCGCGAGCTGGGGCTGCTGGGGGTGATCGTGGGGGCTCCGGCGGTGCTCTGGTGGATGCGGGGGCGCGCCCTGGGTGCGGCGGGATACACCGCGTACCTGCGCTACGTCGATCCATATCAGCCCTCGATGGGCACCATGGATGCCGCGGGATGGGCCGGCCGCATCGGGAAGAACCTCGCGCACTACTTCGGCGAGCACCTGCCGGTGGTGCTCGGCGGGACGGAGCCGCTCCGCATCGCTGCCGGGAGCGTGCTCGTGGTGCTGGCGCTGGCGGGTTGGGCTCGCCGTCTCCGCCGCGCGGGGGCCGCGGAGCTCTTCCTGCCGCTGTACGCCGGCCTGCTGCTGATCTGGCCCGCGACGTGGTCCGGCGAGCGCTTCCTCCTCCCCATCCTCCCCCTCCTCCTGGTGTACGCGGGCGAAAC
This sequence comes from uncultured Gemmatimonadota bacterium, assembly GCA_902805735.1. Taxonomy (GTDB): domain Bacteria; phylum Gemmatimonadota; class Gemmatimonadetes; order Longimicrobiales; family Longimicrobiaceae; genus Longimicrobium. Next base: position 6,132 of record CADCTW010000191.1, read on the forward strand.
GGTGCGTGACGGAGCCGCCACCCTGCGCATGCGGCCGAGTGGGATTGGCGTCGCGGCGGCGGTGGCGCTCGCGCTGGTGGTGCTTCCCGGCACGGCACAGCGGCTCCGCGACGGTGTGCGGTGCACCGGCGCGTACCTGGACGGCGATCCGCTCCCCTGCCTCACCCCCGTGTGGCACGACCTCCTGGCCGTGCCCATGATGGCGCGCGGCAAACTCCCGCCGGGCTCGGTGGTGCTCTCGCGCAAGCCGACGCTCTTCTACGTCCTCTCGGGCTATCCGAGCCGCATCTACCCGCCGTCCGCGGACCCGGCGGAGCTGTTCCGCGCGGCGCGGGAGGCCGGCGCGGAGTGGGTGCTGGTGGACCGGGTGCCGGACCTGGCGCCCATCTTCCTGCACCCCGTGCTCCGCGCCCGCCCCGGCGACTTCTGCGTCGTCCCCCGCCTCTCCCTCCCCGACGCAGCCCTGGCGCGCATCGAACCCGGCGGCACCCCGCCGGCGGACCCGACACGCTTCCGCGCCTGCCCGATCCGCTGACCCGCGGCCCCGCCGAAGCCCCTCTCCTTGCGCGGCGGAGGGGCTCCGGCCGTTCATCTTCTTGGCGCGCCCGCGGTTCCGCGCAGTGCGCCGATCTCGGCGCGCAGACTTTCGGGGCTGTTGGCGGCGGCCGCGGCCTCGTCTTCCTCCACCCATCCCTGCACCACCATCACGGCCAGCGCGCGCTCCAGCGTCTGCATTCCGCTGGCGCGGTCGTTCATCGCGCCCTCGATCAGGGCCGGCTTGTTCTCGCGGATGTTGTTCTGGACGGGGGTCGTGTTGAGGAGGATCTCATACGCGGCCAGCCGTCCGCCCCCGCGCTTGCGCACGAGGCGCTGCGTGACGATGGCTCGCAGCACCTCCGCGAACTGCCCACGCACCTGCTGCTGCCGCTCCGGCGGAACCATGTCGACCACGCGGTTGGCGGTGCGGGTGGCGCTCCCGGTGTGGAGCGTCCCGAACACCAGGTGCCCCGTCTCCGCGGCGGTGAGGGCGAGCTGCATCGTCTCCGCGTCGCGGATCTCGCCCACCACCACCACGTCCGGGTCTTCGCGCAGCGCCGCCCGCAGCGCACCCGGGAAGGACGCCACGTCGCGCCCCACCTCGCGGTGCGTGACGATGCAGGCGCGGCTCTCGTGGGTGAACTCCACCGGGTCCTCGATGGTGATGATGTGCCCCGCGCGCTCCCGGTTCACCAGGTCCACCAGGGCCGCCAGCGTCGTCGATTTGCCGGAGCCGGTGGGGCCGGTCACCAGCACCAGGCCGCTGGGGATGCGTGCCAGGCCAGCGACGGCGGCGGGAAGCCGCAGCTCCTGGGCGCTGGGCACCACGGCGGGGATCACGCGCAGCACGGCGCCCACGCCGCGCCACCCCGTGTACACGTTGACCCGGAAACGTCCGAGATCCGGCGACTGATAGGCGAAGTCCAGGTCGGCGGCGTCGCGCCAGCGGTCGCGCAGCGCGGTGGGCATCCCCTCCTCCACCAGCGCCTGGATGTGGCCAGCTGGGAGCGGCGCGATCCGCAGCGGGATCATCTCGCCGTCCACGCGGATGCGCGGCTCGATCCCGGGGGAGAGGTGGAGGTCGGAGCCGCGGTGCTCGATCAGGGCGCGGAGGAGGAGCTCGAGGGGCGGATTTTCCATTTTGGTGAGCCTGTTTGCCGATCCGGGGTATCTAGAATGCAGGGGACGCAACTTTCCGTCCGCGCCCCCTGACCCGGCCGCCACCGGGTCCGCCACCCGCTCCGCACCGCGCAAACCCATGCCGCGCCTTACCTTCGCCACCCTTCGACCGGCCGCCGCCGCAGCGCTCCTCGCCCTTTCCGCCTGCGCCGGCGGTTCCCACGGGGCATTCCTCTCTCCTACTGAATACCCCGGATCGGCGGGTACGGCTCACGCGGCCGCGCCGCTGCCGCCCGGGCTGGTTCACGAAGGGGGCACGAAACCGCTCGCCGGGGCCCGCTACCCGGGCGTGGGGCCGCTGGGGGCGCTGGTCGTTCCGGTGGCTCTCGGCAACCGGGTGCCCGCGCGCGACGAGCGCGCCCTCGCCGCCCACCTCTTCGGCGAAGGGAGCGACGAGAGCGGGACCGTGCGCGACCTCCTGACGCGCGAGTCGGGCGGGGCGCTGCGGTTCACCACGCGCACCCTGCCGCTGCGGGTTGCGCCGCAGTGGCGCGCGGGCCAGCCGCGCGAGCTGGAGCGGCTGGCTTCCATGGCGCTCGAATGGTGGGCGCGGCAGCTCGATCTCGGCGTCTACGACAACGACGGCCCCGACGGCATCCCAGCCTCGCGGGACGACGACGGGGAGATCGACCTGGTCGTCCTGACGGTGGAGTCGGACGCGCCGTTCCCCGGCCAGATCGTGCACACGGAGCTGGAGCTCCGCTCCGGAGGGCGTGCGCTGCGCGTGGGGCACGTCCTGGCCGTCCACGTTCCACGCGCCGCGCGTCCTGACGCCACGGGGACCGCCCGGCTCGTGTTGCACACACTGGGGCTGGGCGAGAGCGAGTGCTTCTTCCCGGAAGGATTCGGCCGCACGCTCTCGTCGCTCGCGCGCGCGCGGCTGGGGTGGCTCCCCGCGTCGGCCGTCCCGCGCTCGGGGACCTACCGCCTTCCCGATGCGCACGGCGTCGTGGTGCCGCTCGCGGATGTGCCGCCCGGAACGGGGTTCTGGCTCCTGGAGCGTGAGGGGGCGCGGATCTACGCGTCCCGCGTGGCGCGGCACCCCGCCGGGCACTTCTCCGCCACGCGCGTGGAGCAGCTCGATGCGCGGATCGAGCAGCTCCTTCCGCTCACCCGCCAGCTCGGGGTGCGCGGGCCGCGCGTGCGGCTCTACGCGGAGGGGAGTGAGACGCGCATGGAGGTGGTGCTGGAAGCGCACGCCGGTGCGTCGCCGCTGCAGGCGATCGGAGTGCCGGCACCATCCGCCGCGGCGCCGCGCCCGGTGGCCACGACCCCGCTCGATCCATGATCCCGTGGCGCGCGCGGGCGGCGGGCCCGCTGGCGGCGGCGGCGCTGGCCCTGGGGCTCACCGCGACGCTCCACGCGGCGCGCGGCGCGAGAGTCGCGCCCGATGAAGGCACCGCGCACAGCCGAGACGTGGATGCGGAGGCCGCCGGCGGTGTGGATGCGGGCGAGGGCGGCAGCGCGGCGGCGCTGGAGCGGCGCATCGCGCGGCTGGAGGCGGCGATGGGGCTCGCGCCGATGCGCACCTCCTCGTTCCACGACCGCTATGCGGAGCTGCAGCGGCGCGAGGCCCGCGTCACGGCACGGGCAGACTCGGCGCGGGCGTGGGTGCCCGATGCCGCGCCGCTGGCCGCGGGGACCATCACCAGCGCGTACGCGGCGCGGCGGTATCATCCCGTGGAAAAGCGCGTCCTCCCGCACTGGGGTCTCGACGTAGCGGCCCCGCACGGCGCGCCGGTATTCGCCACGGCGGATGGGGTGGTGCTGGCGACGTTCCGGTCACCGTCGTACGGGAGGGGCATAGACCTCCGACACGGCGACGCCTTCATCACGCGATACGCCCATCTCTCCGGGATCGCGGTGCGGAGCGGCGCGCGGGTCCGGCGTGGCCAGCTGATCGGATACGTGGGTGCCACGGGACGCACGACGGGGCCGCACCTGCACTACGAGATCTACGCGCGCCGCGAGAACGGATACCAGAGCGTCGACCCCGCCCGCCTGCTGCCTCCCGGCGGGCCGCTGGGTCTCTGAAGCGATCTCCCACAACGATTTCACCCTGACCGGCAAGGACCCATGAACCTCATCCGTCCCCTCCGCGCCCCCGGCGGTCCGCGGGGCTTCAGCGGGGTGGAGATCCTGGCGGTGCTCGCGGTGCTCGGCGTACTCGCGGGCGTAGGCTACGCCGCGGCGGGGCAGCACCGGGCGCGCGCCGCGGAGGCGGAGATGCGCCAGGACCTGGTGCACTTCGTCAACCAGCAGCAGGTCCTCCGCCAGCGCACCGGCTCTCTCGGAACGCTGGCGCAGCTCGACAGCCTCGGTTTCCGCCGCTCGCCCGGCGTGGTCGTGGAGGCGGACAGCGTGGATGCGTCCGGGCGGCGCGCCTACCTGCGGGTGCGGCATCGGCAGAGCGGCCAGCGCTGCTCGGTGGACTACTCGCCGTTCGTCTCCCATGCGCTGAACCGCGTCCAGTGCTGGGGCGGCCCCGGCGACCCGGACGTTTCCGAGCAGGTCGCCGCTGTCGAAGACGACCCCACCGCACCCGGCGAGACGGTGGAGGTGGATGCGCCCATGCCCGAGCCGGAGACCGACGCGTGCGCCGGAGTGCCCGCCCTCGCCGTCACCGCGCCGGGAAACCAGAGCGGCCCTCCGGGGAGCGCGCGGACGGGCATCTTCACGCTGGCGAACCCCGGTGCCGGCGCACGCACCTACTCGCTGCGCTTCTCCACCAGCAACCCCGCCGTGGTCCCCGCCGTCGATGGGCCCGCGAGCGTGGAGGTCCCCGCGGGCGCCTCTCGCACCGTCGCCGCGGCGTTCCAGGTGGACCCGAACGCGGAAGCCGGGCAGATGTCGGTCGTCCCCCTGGAGGCGACCGACGCCGCGTGCGCCGAGCGGACGGGGAGCGGCTTCTTCAGCGTCACCACCGAGCTGTGGATGATGGACCCGGAGCTGTCGCAGCCCGCCGACGTCACGGTGCGGCCCGGCGCGGTGATCCCGGTCACGTGGTCCTCCACCAACCGCACCAACCTCCCGCGGACGCTGGTCCTCACCCCTTCCGAGCAGGCGGGGCTGGCGCGCGAGGGCGCGGCCGGTAGCGAGCCGCACGGGTTCGGCGAGACGCGGCAGACGCCCGTCCAGTACCAGCTCGACGCCTCGATGGACGGGTTCGAGCGGCGCCAGGCGTGCATGGAGGCGCACGACGCCGAGGCGCCCGCCTACCGCGTCCGGAAGTGCTTCTGGGTGACGGCCGAGTTCATCCGCGGCGTGCCCCGCATCGTCGCGCCGAGGGCTCGCGATGCCGGACAGGACGAGCAGTTCACCTCCGAGTGGACGGTGGTGAACACCTCCAACGCGCCCCTCCCGTTCGACATCGTGCCGGCCGTGACGGGCGACCTGGTGCTGGTCGCCGCGGAGGGAGCCGGCCCGTCCGTGCTCCTCCCGCGCGACCGGCCGCACACGGTGCGCATCACGTACCGGCTGCGGCGTGCATCCGTCGCGGGAACCGTGAGCCGCGCGACGCTCCACGTGGCGGAGGGGGACGCGCAGGTTTCCGGCGAGCTCGTCGTGACCACGCGGCTGGAGATCTGCGCCCCCACCGTCGCAGCGACGCCAGCCGACCGCAGCGAGGCGCCCGGGACTGCTTTCAGCACCACCTGGCAGGTGCAGAACTGCACGAACGCGCCCCGCGACCTCACGCTCGCGCCCGCCGGAGACGGCGACGTGCTGCCGGAGGGAGCCGCGAGGGTGGAGTCGTTCCGTCCCTTCGAGGTACGCAGCGTCTCCGTTCCCTTTCGGGTGAAGGAGCGCTCGGTGCACCTCACGGCCAGCCGCCCGGCGCTGCACGCGAGCGACGCCGATCTCGCCATCTCGTCCTCGTTCGGCATGACCACGGCGCTCGCGCTGTGCGCGCCCACGCTTTCGGGCCCAGCGGGGGTGCCCGTGCAGCCTCAGATCCCCGGCACGGCGGCAACGGTCGCCTACACCATCCAGAACTGCTCGAACGCAGCACGGACCTTCTCCGCCGTCGCCGGCTCCTCGAACGTGGCGGCTGTTCCCGATCCCGCGGATCCGGCGCCGGTGACGATCCCCGCCTACGCCACGGCCGGCGTGTCGTTCGCGTACGTGCTTCCGGTCGATGTACGGGGCGGCGTGCCCTCCGATCTGGGTATCCGGGTGGAGGATGCCGCAGATGCGTCGCTGGCCGCCACCGGCGGCTTCAGTGTGACGCCGCAGGTGATCCGGTCGGCACCCCTGCTCTCGGCCTTCCCGGTTCAGTCGCTCCTGCCCGGGGAGAGCGGGAACGTGTCCGCGACGCTGACCAGCCGGAGCAACGTGCCCGTGCGCTACTGCTTCACCGCGGAGGTTGGCGCCGGCTCCGTGTCCGCCGGCAGCGTGGTGTCGCCGGCGCCCTCCCCGGCCGCGTGTGTGGACATCGAGGCACCCTTTGGAACGGCGACGGTGACGCAGGCCGTGAAGGTCGCCGCGGAGGCTGAGCATCCGTGGACCAACCAGGTGACCGTCACGGCAGTGGACCAGATCGACGAGAGCATCACGGCGTCACAGACATTCCCCGTCACCGCTGCCCTGCAACTCGCCAACCCGACTGTACGCGTCCCCGCGACTCCCCCAGCGGTGCAGTGGCGCGGTGGTCAGACTCGCGCGATGGAGTACAGGGTCCTCAACCAGAGCAACGCGACCCGTACCCTGTGCGTAGCCGTTTCGACCAACGACGAGACGCTGCTGGCGTCCGCGTCGGAGAATCCGGTGTGCGCATCCGTCGGGGCGCGGCAGTTCCACACCTTGTCGCACCAGTTGAAGGCCGCCACTCGGGTGCCCGGAAGCGGAGACGTGAAGATCGCGGTTCAGGCGTACGACGATGGTGCGCATGAATTTCGAACAACAGGCGACTACCGAGGCCATGTGATCAGCGCAAACCCGATCGCGATCTGGACCTCGCCCGGGTCGGTTTACGTGCGCAAGTGGGTAGACTTCAATGGCAGCGACTCATACAGCCCCGTTGGCACTGCGATTGTGAGATACATCTGGACGTGGGGCTTAGAGGGCCTGCGCTGGGACGGAGTCCGTTTCATGATGGGCGGCATTGGCCTGGCCACAGATTCATCGGGCTCGGCGCTTACAAGGCGAGCCTATGACTTGAACGGGGTTTTTCCAATCTGTCTGACAGTGGTCGACGCGGACGGTCTGCGGAGCGACCCGAATTGTCAGGGCCTGACCGCACTCGTACAAACGCGGGCTCGCCTGCAGTGGCGGTATCGCGGCTGGTGGTACGACCCGAAGGATTTCTGCTGGGACGTGGCATGGGACAACCAATGCCCGCCGTCCTACGGCAACTCGCGGTGGGAGGTGCTGTTGAGCGCGTCGCAGGGCGATGTACCGATCCGCCGCGCATGGGCTTCGTTTACCGTGAAGTGGTGGAACACGGACGATCCCGACGACAAGCACGCCCGTACCTACACGTACTCGGGCAACAGCCTTCCGGTCACGAACACCACATACAATTGGTACGGGACCATGCGTACGTACGACTTCTTGAGCAACGACCAGCGGGCTTGGAGGAACATCGAGAGTGGAACCTGGCGCGTTCTCAATACCGAGGGGAGCAGCGTTGGAGGTTGGCCGCAGGCGCCGAACCTCGGGAGCCACCCGCTTGTGCTGAATGCAAGTCTCGGCAGCGCTACCGGTGTGTTGGACGGCGGTCCCCACTGGGTTCCCGACTACGCTCGTGTCACGGTTTACGTGGAGGACGCCAGAGGCGCGGTCACGTCGCAGAGCGGCGACTACGATCACACGAGATCCGAATGGCGCGGCTCCGAGTGCATCAGTGGGCACCATCTCCCGCTGTGTACGCGAGGTTTCGAGCGCTTGACGGCTCCACCCACCGCACCAACGGGAAAGATCGAGGTCGAGATCGTCGACGGGGTGCACCGAATGACCGGCTCGGGCCAGAGCGCGGAAGGACGCATCGCGGACCAATACTGGGAGATCAGAGAGCACCGTTTGGAGCCAGGTGCGGTCGCCGGGAGGAGCCACGTATCGAGAGAAGAGGTACTGGAGCTGTCACCAGGCCCGTGTGTGGAGAGGCACGTATCGCTCATTTTGGTAGACGATCAGGGCCGGGTAGGCTCCGCGAACTATACCGTTCCCAGTGTTGGACGTGTGCGCGAGTGCGAAGGCAGATGATAGCGCGAAACTTCGCTACCACGATCGCCGCGGTTGTGGCGATGGCCGGGTGCGGTGCGCGGGAAGACTCCGATGCAAAAGCGTCTCCTGGTGGCGGGAAGAGGCAGCTCGTATCGCCCGCAATCGCATCGATAGAGATTCCCAGGATGTTGTACGAGAGGAACCTGATCAGCGTACCCGCGGTCAATCGGCAAATGAACGGAGCGGTGCTGCAGATCTCCAGGGACGGAGCTTCTCCCGACTCGGTAATGCCGCTCTTCCTCAGCTGGCTGGAAGATTGGATTGCATCTCATCCGGCGCAGGTAGAAGCCGCCCGACTCGCTGGTGGCGCATACACTCCGGAGGCGCGGAGGATGTACGTGGACACTGATTCTTCTCGGAAAGCACAGATCGATTCAATCCGGCGGTTAGTCCGTGATCAAGCAGAGCAACGCATCGAAGCCGCTCGGACCGCCCTCGGCTCGGCTCGGGGTGACTAAGCAAACGTCACGACAAAGCGACCAGAGGCGGTCAACCGCTCTGGTCGCTACGGGGTGAATGGTGTAGCAGTCTTCACACATCGTTAGCTATGATTTCGCTTCAGTTCAGCCGGGTGATCCGCGCCACGAACGCTGTCGATCCGAACGCCCCGAAGGTGAAGGAAAGTCCTTTGCCTGCGTTTTCACCACCACCAACCGCATACAGCGCAGCGTAGTTGCCGGGCCCCACGTTCAGGGCGCGCATCGCGTTGGTGTGGCGCGACAGAGTCAGCGCGCTCAGTGGCCCGAGGTCCTGCGGAGCCCAACTCACGATCTGCGGAAGGTTGTGTGCGGCCACGGCGGCAGAGTCGACGAGGTTGTCGGTTGCCTCGGCAAGCGACCAATAGTCGAGCGCTTCGGTCGCTGAGAGCCCGACCAGCCTAGCGAAGGACGGCACGTCGCGGGTCTGCAGGGCCATTACGCGGCTGTAGAACCGTTCGTGCGTCGTATTGGCTGCGGCATCGCCCCAGCGCTCGCGAAGGAACATCAGGAATCGCGTGCCCTGATCGTAGTACCCGCCCCTGCTGGTGCCCGTGCCGCCTCCCCAGGGGCTTTTCGCGGGCGCTTCGCCGTAGCCGTCCAGATAGAAGTCAGGATACGGTATCCCTGTTCCGAGCGCGGTGTAGCGCGCGTTAGTGTGCTGGTTGCTCGCGAGGCGCGCGGCGGTTTCCTGGACGGTCTGCGCCCATGCCTCAAAGATCGGCCACGAGGCGGTGCTTGGGGGAACCGTGGTTCCCCACCGGCGGACGGCGTAGACGTCCTCGGCGTGGTGGGCGTATTCGTGGATGAGGATGGCGGCGAGGTACTCCATCTGGCCGTCGCTCTGGGGCGGGGCGTCGGTGGAGAGGGTCGCCGCCATCTCGGACGAGTAGGCGCACATAGAGCGCGGGACACTGACCCGGACGTCGGTGCCGAAGCCGACCACGTCGGTACGGAAGACGTGCCACCAGCGGCTTCCGCCACCGTTGATCTGACGATAGCCCGGGTCCATCACGGCCTGCACGGCGGGGACGGCCCAGCGGTCCATCATGTTCGCGGCACGAGTGACCCGCGCGCGGTTCTCACTGCTCATCCAAGCGGCCGCGTGCGGGCTCCGTGCGTCGAACGCGAGCACCGTCTTGCCCGACGTGGAGACGGCGGCGACGATCACCGGGAAGGTCGGGATCTTTTCGCGCGGCTCGTCGCAGTAGACGTTGGGGTTGTCCAGGTTGGCCCAGGTGACGGTATCCCCGACGGTCGCGGTGGCGTAGCGCGGGTCGAAGGGGACAGGGGAGTCGGAGTAACTGTGCCCGGCGCCGGCGCCCTGGAGCGGGCCCGGGGCGCGATTGCGCCGCTCCCGCACGGGGGCGAGCGTGGCGGGCGAAGTCTGCAAGCTCGCGGCGGCGGCTCCGGAGGCGCTCCACGTGCGGACGGTGAAGAGCGCGTCGGGCGCCGCGGCGGGGGTCAGGCTGGGGTTGAGCGCGGTGAGCACATAGCTCTCGTTGCCCGCGGGAAGCTGCAGGCAGAGCGACGCGAGCTGCTCCCGCGTAAGCACGCGGCTCTCGCCGACCTGAAGCGAGAGCGTCGAGGGCACGTCGAGCGCGCCCGCGTGGGTGAGCGCGCCGGCCTGCACCTGCACCGGGCGGCCGTCCACCTCGCATGGGCGGCCGACGGGCATGGTGAAGCGGATTTCGCTGGCGGTGCGCACGGACGGCACGACCGTGGTGCCGTCAACCGTCAGGTTGCCTGAGAGCTTGTCCAGGGCCGTCCCGCGCAGCACGCCCTCCGCGCCGGAGGTGAGCGTGGAGCCCGTGATCTGCGCCTTCACTTCCTCCACGGGAGGCTTCTGGTTGCCTCCTCCCGTGCCGTCTTTGCAGCCCGTGAGTGCGCCGAGGGACAGGACGAGGAGTACAGGCGTGCGAACCACGTGGATCATGCTCGGACGTTTTCTCGGGTGGGCGAGCCCGAGGGTGGGCTCCAGGTGGTCAGTGCGGTGGCGGAAGACTGCGTACGCGTGGCTCGCGCGGGACGGGGGGAGCCGCGCCGCCGCACGGAACGGCTTTGAATCGGCCCCTTTTGTCATCCTGAAGGAGCCGCCGCTCCGCGCCAGGCTGGAAGCACGGGTGTGTGGCGGCGACCGAGGAAGCCGGTGGCGTGCGGACCAACGCGCGAGCCGGTCCCACACCTCCCGGCGGTAGATCCTTCGCTCCGCGCCAGAGTGCCGGCCTCACGGCGGCGTGCTCCGGCGCGTCGCTCATGACGACCGAGAGGGGGCGTACGGATCCACATCGCTCGGGGAGCCGTCTCCTCGCCCGGAACGAGGGTGCAACATAATACGCTACTATTTGCTTGAAAAGAATCTCGCGCCCGGATTGTCCCGCTGGCGTGCACGTCCTTGCGGAAGGCCGGGTGCTCCGGAGCCGTCGGGGCTACGGGCGAGCGTCGTCGCAGGCGCGGAGGTGGCCGAGGCGCTCGCGGAGGTGGCAGCGCGCGCGGTACATGCGGCTCTTCACCGTACCCACCGGAACGCTAAGCGCGGCGGAGATCTCCTCGTAGGGGTGGCCCTCCAGCTCGTGGAGGCGGAAGGGCTCGGCGAACATGGGGTCCATCTGGCCGAGCTCGCGCTCGACCTGCGCGCGGATCTGGCGGCGGTAGGTGAAGTCGTCGGGGCTCGCCTCGATCGAGTGGCCGGCGGTGAGCGCCTGCACCACGCCGTCCTCGCCCTCCAGCTCCGTCATGGCGTGCACGCGGCGGCGCGACTCGGCGCGGCCCTCGTTGATGCTGAGATTGCCGGCGATGGCGTGGATCCAGACGGAGAAGGGCTTCGCGGCGTCGTAGCGGTCGCGGTTGCTGTGCACGCGCATGAACACGGTCTGCGTGAGGTCGTCCGCGCGGGTGCGGTCGTGGACGCGCTTGAAGAAGTATCCGCGGATCCGCGAGCGCCATCGGGTGTGGAGAATGCGGAACGCCGTCTCGCAACCCGTGATTCCGTAGTGCACCATCAACTGCTCGTCCGCGAAGGCTTGCACGGGGATCAACATGGGGTTTCTCCGGAGGGAGGGGCGGGGATTTTGAGGGAGTGCCGCCAAGATACTTACGTGCCATCGTTGCCGTAAATAGGCAACTCTATTTGCGCTCACAACAAAGTACGAACAGGAGCGCAAGCGCGCCCCCGGTGCACCGCAAGGCTCACACAGGGACGAGAGGCACGGGGAGGAACGTCAGGCGGCGGAAACTTTGCGGGATCTCCGGCGTATCCCGCTGGCGGGCGACGGTTGTGCGATCCTCCCGCTCCCCCGATACTTCTGCTGCCCCGCGGAGCGCGGGGCGCGCCCTTCAACCGCACCCGGATCGTGGCATCCCCCAACACCCGGAGCGCCGCGGGAGTGGCCAAGCGCCGCCCCCCCGCTAAGACCTCCGCCAAGAACGAGACGCTGGAGTGGATCAAGTCGATCGCCATCGCGGTCGGCCTCTTCCTCGTCATCCGCACCTTCCTGGTGCAGGCGTACAGCATCCCCTCCGAGAGCATGGAGGACACGCTGCTGGTGGGCGACTACCTGATGGCCAACAACGCCATCTTCGGTGCCCACCTCCCCTTCGTGGACGTGGGGCTCCCCGCGCTGCGCGACCCGCGGCAGGGGGAGATCGTCGTGTTCCGGCCCACCTACAACAACCCCGTGATCGACGTGGTGAAGCGGGTGATCGGCACGCCGGGCGACACGCTGCAGATGCGCGACAAGGTGCTGTACCGCAACGGGAAGCGGGTGAACGAGACGTACGCGCAGTACGAGGATGCGCCGGACGACCTGCTGGAGAGCGCGGAGGCGGGGGCGCGCGCCCTGCACCTGGCGGCGCTCGCGCCCGGCGCGGACCCGGAGAGCTACCAGCCCACGCGCAACAGCTGGGGTCCGCTGGTGGTGCCGCCGGGGCACTACTGGCTGATGGGGGACAACCGCGACCACTCGCTGGACTCGCGCTACAAGGGCTTCATCCCGCGCGACGTGATCCGCGGCAAGCCGATGTTCCTGTACTACTCGTACGACAAGTTCTCCTCCAACTCGCTCCCCTTCCTGACCGCGGCGCGCTGGGGGCGCATCGGGACGGTGATCCGCACCGTCCCCGGGAGCTGAGCACCGCCGCCGCGGAGGCGGACGACCCCGCCCGCCTCCCCGAGCCGCCCGGTCCGCGCGGCGGCGCGCCCGTGCGCTCCACCCTGGCCTTTCGGCGCGACGTCCTGGGGCTGGTGGAGGGGATGCAGCGCCGCTACGGCGACCTGGCGCGCTGGCGGGTGGGGACCATCCAGTTTTACCTGGTGGCGCATCCGGAGTGGGTGCGCGACATCCTGGTGACGCGGCACCGGCTCTTCACCAAGAGCCGGGCGCTTCAGCGTGCCCGCGTGCTGCTGGGCGAGGGGCTGCTGACCAGTGAGGGCGACTTCCACCTGCGGCAGCGGCGGCTGGCGCAGCCGGCGTTCCACCGCGAGCGCGTGGCGGCGCTGGCGGGGGAGATCGCGGCGATCTCGGCGCGGACGGCGGAGGGGTGGCGCGCGGGGGAGACGGTGGACGCGGGGCGGGAGATGAACCGGATGACGCTGGCCATCGCGGGGCGCACCCTGTTCGGCGCGGCGGTGGAGGACGAGGCGGACGAGATCGGCCGGGCGCTGACGGACGCGCTCGGCCTCTTCACGCGGCTGAGCAACCCGCTGGCGCCGCTGCTGGACCGCCTTCCCGTGCCCGCCACGCGCCGCTTCCACCGCGCCCGCGAGCGGCTGGACGCCACCATCCTGCGCATGGTGGACGAGCGGCGGCGGAGTGGCGAGGACCGGCCGGACCTGCTGGGCCTCCTCCTGGCCGCGCGCGACGAGGAGGGCGACGGCGGCGGCATGACCGACGCGCAGCTCCGGGACGAGACGCTGACCATCTTCCTGGCCGGGCACGAGACCACTGCCAACGCCCTCGCCTGGAGCTGGCACCTGCTGGCGCGGAACCCGGAGGCGGAGGCGCGCTTCCACGCGGAGATTGACGGCGTGCTGGGCGGGCGGCTCCCCGGCGCGGGGGACGCGGCGGCGCTCCCGTACACGCGCGGCGTCTTCGCGGAGGCGATGCGCCTCTTTCCGCCCGCGTACCTGATCGGTCGCGAGCCGCGGGAGGACTTCGCGCTGGGCGGGTTCCGCGTCCGCCGCCGCTCGGTGGTGCTGGTGAGTCCCTGGCTCACGCACCGCGACCCGCGCTTCTGGGATGCGCCGCTGGAGTTCCGCCCCGGGCGCTGGACCCCCGAGGCGGAGGCCGCGCTCCCGCGCTTCGCGTACTTCCCGTTCGGCGGGGGGCCGCGCAAGTGCATCGGCGAAGGGTTCGCGTGGATGGAGGGGATCCTGGCGCTGGCCACCCTGGGCCAGCGCTGGCGCCTCCGTCCCGCGGCGGGCGCCACGCCGCGCCCCGATCCGCTCATCACCCTGCGCGCGGGCGGCCTGCGCATGCTGCTGGAGCCGAGATGATGGACGACGATTCGGTGTGGCAGAGCGGCGAGGTGGCCGCGGCCCTGGAGCACTACCTGCGGCTGGACGGCGAGTCCGCGGATGCGCTGGAGGAGCGGCTGCGTGTGGCGGGAATGCTGGAGCAGGTGCGGATCCCCGGGGAAGAGGCGGCCCGCTTCCAGTTCCTCGCGCTGGCTGTGCAGGACCTGTGGCTGGCGCAGCATTTCCGCGCGCGCAGCTCGGACGCGGCGCACTTCGGCCGGCTGCGCGCGCGCTTCTTCGCTGCGCTGCGCACCCTCGGGGAGCACGGCGCCGCCCTGGAGCGCGCCGGAATGGTCATCCTGGACCCCACGCGCCCGTGGATTGCCCCTCTGCTGGCGGAGGCGCTCGCGAGCGCCCCCATCGCGATGGATGCGCACGGGCCGCTGCTGGTGATGGCGAAGCAATAGGGGCTCACACAGAGACACAGAGGCACAGAGAAAAACCAATCTCTGTGCCTCTGTGTCTCTGTGTGAGCCCCTATTTGTTAGGCGGCCCGTCCTCGAGCCTGGGCGGGTTCTCGGGCGTGGGCGGAGGCGCGGTGCGGGCCGCTTCCAGCGCCCGCTTCTCGTCCAGCTTGCCGTTGCAGGCGATCTCACGCCACTGCTCCTTGACGGGATAGCTCTGCACCAGCTCCACGATGCGCGGGTCGAACTGGTGGCCGGCGCCGCGCCGGAGCCGCTCGAACGCTTCGTCCACCGGCATGCCGTCCTTGTAGGCGCGCGGCTGGGTCATGGCGTCGAACGCGTCGGCCACGGCGATGATGCGCGCCCCCAGCGGGATCTCCTCGCCGCCGCATCCCCTGGGATACCCGCCGCCGTCCCACGACTCGTGGTGAGACGCCACGATGTCGGTGATCCCCGGGTGGATGGGCTCCAGCGGCTCCAGGATGCGCGCGCTGAGGTGGGGATGGAACTCCATCTCCGTGCGGTCTTCCTCGCTGAGGGGGTCGCGCGAGTGCACGATGTGGAAGAAGCGGTCGTCGATCTTCCCCATGTCGTGCAGGAGCGCGCCCACGCGGAGGGTCGCCAGCTCCGTGCGTGGCATCCCGCACTCCTGCGCCAGCGCGAAGCTGAGGTCCGCCACGCGGCGGCTGTGGCGCGCGGTGATCGCGTCATCGGCCGTAAGGGCGTTGAGCAGCACGTCCACCAGGATGCGGCGCGTGGAGCGGAACTCGTGCGAGCGCCGGTACGCGTCCACCGCCCAGGCGGCCGCCACCCCCGCCGCCATGGCCCAGGCCGTCACCCCCCGCCGCCGCCGGAACTTCGCCATGCCGCCCCATCGTTGAAAGGATGCAAGCCGTTCTGCGGCCGCGGGTGTGCACAAGACACGCCAGGGACCCCGTGGTGTATTAGATGCGTGCGGCGCCCGATGGGCTCCGCCCGACACGACGACCGAGAGGAGGGACGATGTCCGAGGCGACGCAGCAGGACTTCACCAAGCTGGACAGGCCGCACGAGGAGTGGCGCCGCGAGCTGGCCCCCGAGCAGTACCACGTGCTCTTCGAGGAAGGAACGGAGCGCGCCTTTACCAGCCCGCTCAACGACGAGAAGCGCGAGGGCACCTTCGTGTGCGCCGCGTGCGGGCTCCCTCTCTTCACCTCGCGGACCAAGTTCGACAGTGGCACGGGGTGGCCCAGCTTCTTCGACCCCATCCCGGGGCACCTGGAGACGAGCCGCGACTTCAAGCTGATCTGGCCGCGCACCGAGTACCACTGCGCGCGCTGCGGCGGGCACCAGGGGCACGTGTTCAACGACGGGCCGGCGCCGACCGGGAAGCGGTACTGCAACAACGGGGTTGCGCTCAGGTTCGTGCCGGAGAACGGCTGAACTGATTGGCTCACACAGAGGCACAGAGGCACAGAGGAGAACTTCTTCTCTGGGCCTCGCTTTTTAGCGGAGGGCGCGGAAGAAGAGAGTGGGATTGCCAGCTCCGACGCACATTTACAGCTCGGCTCCACCGGTGGCAGGATGCGCAACCCGGCCGCGGTCCTTATTAATAGGACTTCGAGTCCAAACCCTCTCTGCACGGAACTGGAAGTGACGCACCCAACCTGCGCAGATCTGCTTCGGCAGCTTGACCAACTGGATGAGCACCCGCGCATCGAGGCGAAGACCTCGTCCGAGATGGGGAAGTCGACGCTCCAGACGGTGTGCGCTCTGTCGAACGAGCCGGGGCTTGGCGGTGGATACCTGCTCTTGGGCGTCGAGCGTACGCCCGACCTGTTCGACCGTGAGTACCGTGCCGTTGGCATTCCTGATCCAGACAAGGTGCAGGCGGACCTCGCATCCCAATGTGCCTCGATGTTCAATCGCATCGTGCGCCCAGAGATGTGGTCCGAAGTCGTGGACGGTGAGGTTCTGGTGGGCGTGTTCGTCCCAGAGGTTCCAGCGGGAGACAAACCGATCCACTTCTCTGCACAAGGCCTCCCTCGGGGGGCGTACCGCCGCATCGGATCGTCGGATCAGAAGTGTACCGAGGATGACCTTCTGGTCTTCTATCATGGCCGTCAGCATCAGACCTACGACCTGACTCCCATTCCTGATGTGGAGTTGGCGGACTTGGACACCGACGCAATCGCGGAGTACCGCCGTGAGCGTGCACTTGCAAACGCGTCGGCGGAGGAACTGCGCTGGTCAGATGCTGAGCTGCTCCGCGGCCTAGGCTGCCTGATACGCCATGAGAGCAGGACGGTAGCCACCGTCGCCGGTGTCCTGCTCTTCGGGACCCGCGCAACGCTCAGGCGCACCTTCCCCATGATGCGCCTCGATTATATCCGCGTTCCCGGACGCGAGTGGATTACGGATCCTGAGACTCGGTTTGAGACGCTGGATATGCGCGATCCGCTGATGCGACTCATTCGGCGGGGAGAGGCCGCGATCATGGACGACATGCCCAAGCAGTTTCGCCTTCCAGAGGGTGAACTGCAGCGGCGCGACCTGCCTCGCATTCCAGACCGCGTGGTACGCGAGGCCGTCGTCAACGCGCTGATGCATCGCACCTACCGCACCCATGGGGCGACGCAGATCATCCGCTACTCCAATCGTGTGGAGATCCGTAATCCCGGGCACTCGCTCAAACCTGAGGACCAGCTCGGTGAGCCCGGGTCACAGACTCGCAATCCCGCCATTGCCGCGATCCTGCACGAAACCCTCTTCGCTGAAACAAAGGGGAGCGGCGTTCGGGTAATGCGTGAGCTGATGCGCCAGACGAACCTCGCTCCACCTACCTTCGAGTCGGACCGCGAGCGGGATCAGTTCACCGCAACCCTGTTCTTCCACCATCTGCTCAGTGAGACAGATCTCGCTTGGTTGTCGAATTTCTCCGACTCCAACCTGTCTACCGATGAAGCCAAGGCGCTCGTTCATTTGCGGGAGGCGGGACGGATTTCAAATGCGATCTACCGTGAGCTGACCGGTGTAGACACGCTCGAGGCAAGCATGCGGCTGCGCCGTCTCCGTCAACTCGGATTTCTCCGCCAACACGATCGAGGCTCCGCAACGTACTACACCGCGACAGACCGTCTCCTGAATCCAGATTCTCGTCGCACATCCCTAACGCAAAATGCCGACGCTGCAGGTGCGCGAGAATTTAGCGCTGCAGAATCCGGTGAGCTCAACATCGAATCTGGGGAGTTCGTATCGCAATCAGGGGAGTTGTCGTCTCAATCAGGGGAGCTAGGAAATCAATCTGAGGAGTTGTCGCCAGATTTGAGTGCCGCGATAAGCACGTTGAAACGCCGAACTCCGCAACCCGAGTTACGTGCGCTCATCTCCCGCATCTGCAGCGAGCGCCCGTTCGGATCAGAATCTCTCGCCCGTCTCCTGCAGCGCGAGCAGGCTTACATCGTAGAGAAGTATCTGGCACAGATGATCCGGGACGGAGAATTGGAGTACACGATCCCAGGCAAACCCAACGACCCGCGACAGGCCTACCGCGCGCCTGTGAGATCGTCCCGCGGAAATGATAGGAGCAGATAAACAAGGTAGCCGTGGACACGCCGGTCCACGGCTGCCTTGTTCCGTTCCACTCCCCTTGCCGCGATCAGGCGCTCAGCCGACGCACCGCCTCCCGTGCCCCACGCCGGTACACCGTTAAGCACACCAGTTCGCCCTCCGCGTCCCGCACTTCCCACCACCGCGTGTCCTCACGCTTCTGATACGTGTACCCGGGTTGCGCCAATGTTACGGGAGCGCTCACCTTCTGCGCATCAGCCATCTCGTACCTCCATCTCTCTTGACCCTAGGCGCTCGGCAGGGCTAACTTGCAACAGTGAGCTGCCCGGGACGGGTTCACAATTGAGGCTGACCGAATCTTCTTGTGGGGAGAGCGGGCAGCCTCTTCCTCTTGCCCTGTTGTTCACAATATAGTGAACAATGCATGTGCTGTCAACAAATATGTGAACATAGTAACCCGCCCTCGTGCCGGAGTACGCTTGGTGGAAAAGGAACCCTTAGCCTCGCTAGTTGAACGCGCACTGCGAGATGGCCCATTCTCTATGCGGCAACTCGCGGACGATGCAAGCCTGAAGTACGACGTGTTGAGAGCTTGGGCCATCGGGAGACGCAACCCGAGCAGTGAGAATCTGATCAAGATCGCTGAGGGATTCGAGCGGCGGGCCGAGCTCCTGACCCAATTAGGAATTGAACTACGCCGGGCGGCAAGGGAACGGGACCAGTGACCCAACAGGCAATTCGTGGTGGTGACTCAATCACGCCTCACTCCAAAGTTCCAACCTTAGTTCGCCGGATTGAGAGTCTCCGATCAAAAATCGGTGCCCATCTCAACCCGGAGCGACGCGTGCTCCGCGGTCAGTACATGACTCCCTACGAAGTCGCAGAGTTGATGGCTGGTCTCATTAACATAACAGCCGATGAGATCCGGATCTTGGAGCCGGGAGCAGGAATCGGTTCGCTCATTGCGGCCGCAGTCGAATTCTTCGCTGCCAAACCAACTCCACCGCGCGTCATAAAGGTGACTGCATACGAGCGCGAACCGATCCTCGCTATGCATCTCGAGATCACACTCCGCCAGTGCGCAATCTACGCCAAAGCTGCGGGCATTCACTTCGAGTCACAACTCATTCGAGGTGACTTCATTAAGCGTGCGTCGCGGACTCTCGACGTTAAAAGACCTGAGTACAAGGCGCCAGATGAACATTACAATCTAATTCTTACGAACCCGCCGTATAGAAAGTTGAGGTCAGACAGCCTACATGCGAGATTGCTGAGGCGACAGAGCATTTCTGCCACCAACCTGTACACTGCGTTCGTGTCGCTCGCGATCCGCCTAGCCCGACCAGGGGCAGAGATCATTGCGCTGATCCCGCGGAGTTTTTGCAACGGCCCATTTTTCCGCGGGTTTCGCAAGCTTTTGCTAAGAGACACCGCAATTTGCCGACTGCACGTGTTTGAGTCACGTTCAAGCGTGTTCAAGGCAGATAGCGTTCTGCAGGAAAACGTGATCCTGAAGGCCGTACGTTCTGCTGATCAGGGCGACGTTGTAGTTTCTTGTGCGAATGGTTCGCCTGGTTCAATCTCGTCGGAAGAGTCTATGCACAAGTCGCTCTTAATCTGGGAAGATGATCCAGGAGAATTTATACACATCGTCTTGGGGGCTGAAGACAAAAGCCTGATTGCATTGATGCGGCGACTCCCTACGACCCTAGCGGATTTGGGCGTTGAGGTATCCACGGGGCGAGTTGTGGATTTTCGAGCACTTGATCATCTTAGAAGGCTTGCGAGTCCTCATACCGCGCCTTTGATCTATCCGGGTGATCTTGTGGCAGGGCACGTCGTCTGGCCCCATCAAACAAGGAAGCCGAATTCGGTAGCGCTGAACGAAGTCACCAAGAAAAAACTCTTGCTTCCAAGTGGTAACTACGTTCTGGTGAAGCGATTCACGGCCAAGGAAGAGCGCCGTAGAGTCGTTGCGGCCGTGTACAACCCTGATTTGGTTCTAGGCGCCGAGTCACCGTGGGTTGGATTCGAGAACCATTTGAACTACTACCATTCCGCGGGAGCCGGCATCTCTGCTCAGCTTGCATATGGTCTCATGGCTTACCTGAACACCTCCCTTGTGGATCGATACTCACGGTTGTATTCGGGGCACACACAGGTGAATGTGACCGATCTTCGCTCACTGCGGTACCCGACTCTTGCGCAGCTGCTCACTCTTGGCTCCGTTGCCAACGGAGGGTTACCCGAACAACATGTCTTGGATCAAGCGCTAGGCAGAGTCTTGGAGAGTCCCTCCCTTTGAGGCTACCTCCTAAGCTATGCGTACTTAAATCTCCAACTAACCAATTTTTGGGAGTCGTCTTGCCGGAACCAGCTAGCACCCTCAAGTTGCGGCATTCGCGTCGAGAGCTCCATCCATTCGAATCGCCATCTTAGTTCATCCAACTCCCCGCACACACTTGGAGAATGGGCATGCCCAGAAATATCGCTCCTCAAGACATCAGTTGGTTTCTCGATCTCCGCGAACGCGGCAGACTCGACCTATCCCCACCATATCAGCGTCACAGCGTCTGGACACCTCGCGAGCGGCGTTACTTCTTGGATACGATCTTCAACGGGTATCCATGTCCACCCGTCTTTTTGTACAAATCGATCTCGGATGAAGGAGTCGCAACGTACCACGTTGTCGATGGCAAGCAACGCCTAGAGACGGTGATCAACTTCTCGCTAAACAAGATCGCCCTTGGTGACGAGACCCTCAGCGACGCGCTTCGCGGAAGGCGCTGGAAGCAAATCGAACTGGAGTATAGAAAGAAATTTTGGAATTATCAGTTTGCGGTCGAGATGCTCGACTCAGTCGACAGTGCAACGGTGAAGGAAATTTTCGACCGTTACAACCGCACATCTAAGAACTTGGAGCGACAGGAACTCCGGCATGCAAAGTATGATGGCTGGTTCATCACGGCCGCAGAGGACGAAGCGAAGAAAGACGAATGGCGCCAGATTGGGATTGTGACAACTGCTAATGCACGCAGAATGCGTGACGTCCAGTTCATCTCCGAGCTGATGCTGGTGTTGTTGAAGAACGCAGTCTCGGGCTTTGATCAAGAAGAACTGGACAATGTCTATGCGAAGTACGACACCCCGGCCGAAACCGATGCGACGTTTGTTGAAGAGGATTTTATCCATCGCTTCGAGACCACGAAACAGTGGATTCTAAGTGTGCAGGGAGTGACCGGAGTGGTGACTGGTTTTGGAAAGTCGTACACAAACTTCTACAGTCTCTGGTGTGTGGTTGCACTTAACGCGCACCGACTTCCAGAGCCGCGAGAGTTTGGAAATCGGTATCAGAGCTTCATGACACGAGTAGCAGAACTGAATAAGGCGGAATCGCCTGAGGATCTTCTCGCGGGAGAACTTGCGGAGTCATATCGTGGTGCATACATCTATTCTCAGAATGCACGCGGAGCGAATACCGAGTTGCCGCAGCGGACTCAACGATTCGAAGTTCTGACCCAAGCCCTGCTTGAAATAGATCTGATCCCCCATGAAGATCACTAATTCGATTCGTCGGCTGTACGACGATCAGGTTGAACTGAACAGAATACTGGAAAGCCGTGTCCGTGATTTATTCGAATCGCAGAAGCGTGCGAGTTGGTTCTACCACGGCCGGATCAAGAAGATCGAGAGTTTCGCGCAAAAGGTGGAAACAGGAAGAATGGACCCGGAGCATCTGGAGGATTTTTTCGCATGTTCACTCGTCGTGGAGAATCGACGTTCCATAAGTGACGCTGTCGAGTTAGTGGAGCGGTTTTGCACGATAGAGTATCGTCGTCCACCGGATCCTGAAATCACGCACAAGCGTCCGGAATGGTTTCCATTTGATGATCTCCGCCTATACGCCCGCTTGCGCGTGAGCGAAGCAGCAGAACCTTCACCGTTGAACGATGTCACATTCGAAGTTCAAATCAAAACGTTCCTTCAGCACGCGTGGGGAGTTGCAACGCACGAATTGATTTACAAGGGGGGAGAGGTTAGCTGGGCTCGTGCTAGAGTGGCGTACCAGATCAAGGCCATGCTAGAGCACGCGGAGGTGTCTATCTCCGGAGTCGACGCAATCGCAGCCTCTGCGATGTTGAAGGCATCCGACGAATCGACCCGTCGTGAGAATCAGCTTCTTCACTGGCTTGAAAGAGATTGGGATGCTGAGCTCTTGCCATCGGATCGTCTGCGGCTCACACGCACTCTGCTCCAAGTTCTGGAGGGCGTTGAGATTTCAATTGAGGATCTGATCACTGCGGTCTCTGCTGATACGGAAGCCGGACAAGGTATGAACCTGCGGAACCTCTCGCCTTATGGGATTGCAATTCGCTCCTTATTCAATCATCAGGCTGAGAAGATGCATACGTTCCTTCGAAAAAAGCGGGTTAGAGGGAATGCTAGGCTACTCCTTACCGTTGAGATGGAGGTGGGCCGAATGCCGACGGGCGCGAAAGATGAGCGATTCCAGTTTGTAGGCCCGGGGTGAAGTTATCATCTGCAGCGCTTAGTCACGCGTGCACATTGATCTAGGTTGGGTAGGGCTGGTGCTGATAGTTCTTACCTTAGCGCGCGGAAAAAGAGCCGGAAGGCGTTCTTCGCGGCGGGCGTGAGGCGGGTGCGGCTCCAGGCGTCGGCGGCTTTGCGGATGACCTCGGCCTGGGTGGGATAGGGGAAGATGGTCTGGCCGATCTTGGCCAGGCCGGTGCCGGCGGTCATGGCGTGGGTGATCTGGGTGATGAGGTCGCCGGCGTGGTCCGCGACCAGGGTGGCGCCGAGGATGCGGTCGGTGCCGGCCTTCAGGTGCACGCGGAGGAAGCCCTCTTCGTCGCCATCCAGGCGGGCGCGGTCGACCTCGTGCATGGGGATGGTGATCGTCTGCACCTCTTCGCCGCGCCCGGCGGCGTCGCGGGCGGTGATGCCCACGTGGGCCACTTCGGGGGATGTGTAGGTGCACCAGGGGATTACGAGGTCCGATGCCTTGCCGCGACCGAAGAAGAGGGCGTTGCGGACCACCATGCGCGCCTGGGCGTCGGCGGCGTGGGTGAAGCGGTACTTCGAGGCCACGTCGCCGATGGCGTAGATGCGGGGGTTGGTGGTGCGCATGTGCTCGTCCACCGTCACGCCGTGTTCGTCGAAGCGCACGCCGGCGGCTTCCAGGCCCGCGTCTTCCACGTTGGGCGCGCGGCCCGCCGCCACCAGCAGGTGCGTTCCCGTCGTGCTCCCCGCCGATCCGCCGCGCGTCCAGCGCAGGGTCACGGCCCCGTCCGCGCACTCCACCCGCTCCACCTTCGTCTCCAGCAGCAGCTCCACGCCCTCGCGGGCCAGCACGCCGGCCACGACGGACGCGGCATCGGGGTCGTCGTGGGTGAGGAGCTGAGGGTCGCTCTGCAGCAGCGTGACGCGGCTGCCGAAGCGCGCGAACGCCTGCGCCATCTCGCACCCGATGGGCCCGCCGCCCAGCACCACGAGGTGCTCCGGGAGCTCGGTGAGCGAGAAGATGGTCTCGTTGGTGAGATAGCCGGCCTCCGCCAGCCCCTCGATGCGCGGCGCGGCGGCGCGCCCCCCGGTGGCGACAACGGCGCGGCGGAAGCGCAGGCGCGCGCCGCCCACCTCCAGCGCGTCGGCGGCGACGAAGCGGCCTGCGCCGAGAAAGACGTCCACCCCCAGCTCGTCGCGGAAGCGCCGGGCGCTGTCCACCGGGCTGAGGTCGGCGCGGATGCGGCGCATGCGCTCCATAGCGGCGGGAAAGTCGCCCCCGCCGGCCACTTGCGGCCCGCCGAAGCGCACCGCGGCCTCCGCGGCGGCGTGCCAGCCGCGGGCGGCGCGCAGGATGGCCTTGGATGGGACGCATCCCACGTTCAGGCAGTCGCCGCCCATCAGCTCGCGCTCCACCAGTGCCACCTTCGCCCCCAGCGCCGCACCTATGGCCGCCGTCACCAGCCCCGCCGTCCCCGCGCCGAGCACCACCAGGTGGTAGCTGCCCTTCGGCTCAGGATTGGTCCACCCCCGCGGATGCACCTCGCCGAGCAAGCGGCGGTCGTGCTCCCCTACGGGCGCCTGGGCCAGCGGGAGGATACGGGGGGCTGGATCGGTTGTGCTCATCGAAGCGAGTCTCTCGGGTAACAATGCGGTGAATAGGAGGCGATCGGCCGAGCCGCCCGCGAGCACACGCCCGCGAGCGCACGCCCGGGAGCTCGTCATCCACGAGCGCGCGGCCCGGGAGCGCATCGCCCGGGAGCGCGTCACCCGGGAGCGCGGGGCCCACGAGCGCGTGGCCCGGGAGCGCATCGCCCGGGAGCGCGTCGCCCGGGAGCACGCGGCCCCCGAAAGCGCCGTCCGGGAGCGCGCCGTCTGAGAACCCGCCACCCAGGAGCGAATGAATTCGCCGCTGGAACCCCGCGAAGTGCCCTGCGGGCACTGTATTCTTATGTGCCAGAGCGGCGGAAAACAGTCCGCGGAGCGGACTTCGCGTAGGTCCAGCGGCGAATTCATTCGCTCCTGGGTTCGCGGCGCCGCGGCGCGAACCTGGACGACGTAAGCGTTTGCGCGTCAGTCCGGCCGTGCGAGCCTTGCGGCGGGGGTCGCAAAGGGCTACTCCCATCGGGCGGACTGGGCGAGATCCGGGCCGCGGGACCTCTTCCATCATCCACATGCACACACTGACCGTCGCCATCGCGCAGGCCGAGATCGCGCCCGACCTGGAGGCGGGGCTGCGGCGCACCGGGGAGCTGGCGCGCGAGGCGGCCGGGCAGGGGGCGCAGCTCGTCGCCTTCCCGGAGACCTGGCTTCCCGGCTACCCGGCGTGGCTGGACGTGTGCCGCGACGCGGCGCTGTGGGACCACGCGCCCACCAAGGCCGTGTTCGCGCGGATGGCGCGCGACAGCGTGGCCGTGCCCGGCCCGGCCGCGGACGCGCTGGCCGCCATCGCGCGGGAGGCGGCGGTCACGATGGTGGTGGGGGTGAGCGAGCGCGTGGAGGCGGGGCCGGGCCGGGGCACCCTCTTCAACACCATCCTCACCTTTGGGCCGGACGGGCGGCTGCTGAACCACCATCGCAAGCTGGTGCCCACCTACACCGAGCGCCTGGTGTGGGGCCCCGGCGACGCCGAGGGGCTGCGCGCCGTGGACACGCCCGCCGGGCGCGTGGGAAGCCTGGTGTGCTGGGAGCACTGGATGCCGCTCGCCCGCCAGGCGATGCACGACTCGGGCGAGGACGTGCACGTGGCCCTGTGGCCCACCGCGCACGAGATGCACCAGGTGGCCAGCCGCCAGTACGCCTTCGAGGCGCGCTGCTTCGTCCTGGCCGTGGGCGGGCTGATGCGCGCCTCCGCCCTGCCGCCCGAGCTGGAGCCGCACCCGGGCCGCATCGCGTCGCCAGACGAGTGGGTGATGCGCGGCGGGAGCGCCATCGTGGGCCCCGACGGGCGCTACCTGGTGGAGCCGGTGTACGGCGAGCCCCGCCTGATCGTGGCGGAGCTGGACCTGGGGCGCATCCGCGAAGAATCCATGACGCTGGACGTCACCGGGCACTACGCGCGCGCGGAGCTGTTCGACTTCGCCCCGCGCCGGTCCGGGCGGCGGAGCGCAGGGGACGGGTGAACCGATGCCTCACACAGAGACACAGAGGCACAGAGGGACTGAGGAACAGAGAAAGGAAAGTGTGTGAACGTGTGAACTGATGCGGGTTGCAGTAACAGTATTTTTTTGCTAGTCTTGTGCGCGCGATCGCGCAGATCTCCTCGCAGGTCCCGCACCCCGCCCTTCCGCGACAGCAGCAATCAGCAGCCCGCTGCACGCCCATCCGCACGTCCTTCCACGCACCTCCTGGAGCAGTCCCCGTGATTCCGTGCGCCCTTTTTCTCCGGCCGGCTCCGCGTAGGGCCCTGCTTCTCCCGCTGCTCGCCCTGCTCGCCGCCTGCGGCGGAGGGGACAAGAAGGGCGGCGTGATCACGGACCCGCCCAAGCCCGACCTCACGACGGCGTCGGTGGAGGTGACAGCGCCCGCAGCCGCGATGCAGGCGGGGCAGACCATGCAGCTCTCGGTGACGGCGAAGAACGCCGCCGGGACCGCGCTGTCGGGCAAGACCTTCACCTGGCAGAGCAGCAGCGACGGGCTCGCCTCCGTCAGCCCATCCGGGATGGCCACGGCCAAGGGCGCGGGCACGGTCACCTTCACCGCCACAGAGACGGCTTCCAACCGCAGCGGCAGCATGAGCGTGCCCATCACCCCGGCGCCGGTGGCCTCGGTGGACATCGCTCCGGCCGCGGTCTCCATCGCGGCGGGGGAGAGCCGGCAGCTCGCCGCGACCGCCAGGGACGCCGCCGGAGCGCCGCTCGCCGGGCGCGCGGTGGCCTGGTCCAGCTCCAGCACGGCGGTGGCCACGGTGGACGCGGCCAGCGGGATGGTGAGGGCGGTCGCCGTGGGCGAGGCCACGATCACCGCGAGCTCGGAGGGCCGCAGCGCCACCGCCACGGTAACGGTGACCCCGGCGCCGATCGCGACACTGGCGCTGGAGCCCGCCGCCATCGCCCTGCCGGTGGGCGGCACGCGGCAGCTCACGGTGACGGCGCGCGACGCGGCCGGCAACACGCTGGCCGGCCGCACGGTGACGATCACCACCTCCAACAGGGCGGTCGCCGCAGTCAGCGGCTCCACCGTGACCGCCGTCGCGCCCGGCAGCGCCACCCTCACGGCAGTGGCCGAGGGGAAGAGCACCACCGCGACCGTGACGGTGACGCTGGAGCCGATCGCCACCATCACGCTGGAGCCCACCGCCATCGCCCTGCCGGTGGGCGGCACGCGGCAGCTCACGGTGACGGCGCGCGACGCGGCCGGCAACACGCTGGCCGGCCACACGGTGACGATCACCAGCTCCAACGCGGCGGTCGCCACCGTCAGCGGCTCCACCGTGACCGCGGTGGCGACCGGCAACGCCACCCTCACGGCAGTGGCCGAGGGGAAGAGCGCCACGGCCACCGTGACGGTAACCCCCCCGGCGATCGCGACGCTGGCGCTGGAGCCCGCCCTCATCGCGCTGCAGGTGGGCGGCACCCGGGAGCTGGCGGTGACGGCCCGCGACGCGGCGGGCAACACGCTGGCCGGCCGCACGGTGACGATCACCAG
The DNA here is from genome assembly GCA_902805735.1 of uncultured Gemmatimonadota bacterium. Taxonomy (GTDB): domain Bacteria; phylum Gemmatimonadota; class Gemmatimonadetes; order Longimicrobiales; family Longimicrobiaceae; genus Longimicrobium. The sequence goes on from CADCTW010000191.1 coordinate 33,182, forward strand.
CTCCAACGCGGCGGTCGCCACCGTCAGCGGCTCCACCGTGACCGCCGTGGGGCCCGGCAACGCCATCCTCACGGCAGTGGCCGAGGGGAAGAGCGCCAGCGCCACCGTGACCGTGACGCTGGTGCCGATCGCCACGCTGGCGCTGGAGCCCGTCAGCTTCGCGCTGCAGGTGGGCGGCACGCGGGAGCTCACGGTGACGGCCCGCGACGCGGCGGGCAACATGCTGGCCGGCCGCACGGTGACGATCACCAGCTCCAACGCGGCGGTCGCCGCCGTGAGCGGCTCCACCGTGACCGCCATCGGGCCGGGAAACGCCTTCCTCACGGCATCCGCCGAGGGGGTGACCGCGGTGTCCGGGCTCACCGTCACCGCCGTGCCCGTGGCATCGGTCAGCGTGTCGCCCGCCGCCCTGACGATGGAGACCGGCACCGCGCGCACGTTCACGGCCACCGCCCTGGACGCCACGGGCGCCGTCCTTGCCGGGCGCGCCACGACGTGGTCCAGCTCGAACACGGGAGTGGCGACGGTGAACGCGGGCGGGGGGGTGACCGCGCACGCCCCGGGGGTGGCCATCATCTGGGCTGGCGTCGAGGCGCGGAGCGGCTCCGCCATGGTGACGGTGGTCAACCCCACGGCCGCGCGCGTCACCCTGAGCCCCGTCTTCGTGACGCAGAACCCGGGGACGATCGCGACCCTGAACGCGTACGCGTACACGGCCACCGGAGGGCTCATCGCCAATCCGGGGGTGACCTGGAGCTCGCTGGACCCCGCGGTCGCGGGCGTCAGCAACACCGGAACGGTGACCACCTACAACGCGGGCAGGGCGCGCATCGTGGCGCGGGTCGACGACGCCAGCGACACGACGGTGGTGGCGGTGCTCGGCCCCAACTCTCTGCTCTCCACCGCGTTCTCGAGCGGCGCGGCGATCCGCCAGGTGCGGGCGGGGGAAACGTTCACCGTGCCCGTGCTGCTGGACCTGTCGCAGGTTAGCCCCAACGGCGACCTGGGCGCGGTGCAGTTCGAGCTGCGGTACGACCCCGCCGTGCTCCTCTTCCAGTCCGCGGCGGCCGGCCTCACGGGGGGCGGCAGCGACTTCCACGTGCCGTCGCCGGGCACCTTCCGCTTCAGCTTCGCCGGGACGGCCGCGCAGGGCAAAGCCGGTCTGACGCTGGCCACGCTCACCTTCCAGGTGGCCGCGGGCACCCCGGCGGGGACGCAGCGGGGAATGAACCTCATCTACACCGTGCAGCCGGCCAACACGGCCTTCCAGAGGTACGAGATGCCGATCGCCATGGGCGGGCGCATCCAGGTGATCGATTGAAGAGCGGCGTACAGCCGGAAAACACAGAACCCGAGGGTAGACCAATGAACAGGACGAGCTGGCTCGCGCGGACGGGTGGGGTGCTGGCGCTGGCGCTGGGGATGGGCGCGCTTTCCGGGTGCGAGCGCGCGGGCGAGGCCACGGTGGCGGAGCCGATCGTGGAGCTGGCGCCGGGGATCCACCCCGCGGTGGTGCTGGTGTCGCCGGCCGGCGACACGGCGCGCGTGGAGCTTCGCCTGCACCAGGTGCAGACCAGCGCCAGGATCTCCAGCTTCCAGGGCGAGCTGGGGTACGACGCGGCCCGGCTGGCGCTGGCCGGCGCCGAGCTGCCGGCGAACGTGATGGTGGCGTGGAACGAGGTGGGTGCCGGAAAGGTCCGCTTCGCGGGCGCGACCGCCGAAGGGCTGGGCGACGCGCCGATGATCACCCTTCGCTTCATCCCGCGTGGAGCGGTGACGGCGGAGCTCTTCAAGCTCGCCATGGAAGAGGTGGTGGCGGAGAAGGAAGGCTTCCAGAACGTGACGGCCCAGGTCGTCGCGCGCGAGCGGCCCCTCTTCTCCACCACACCGCTGCAGCCGGCGGGCCCCGCCGCGCCCTGACGCGCGGCCGGGCACCCTCCGCTTCCTCCATCTTCCACACATCTCCCGCATGCACCCCCGCGCTCCGCAGCACCGGCCGTTTCCCTCCGTCCTCCTCGCGCTAGCCCTGGCGACCGCGGGCCTCGCCGCGCCCGCCGAGGCGCAGAGCACCCGCCTGCGCGGCGACGTGGACGCGGACGGCGCCATCACCAGCGTGGACGCGCTGGCCGTGCTCTCCGCGGTGGTGGGCAAGCCGCTGCCGGCCGGGTACCGGCTCAGCGCGTTCGCGGACGCGGACGGCAGCGGGCGCCTCAGCTCGCTGGACGCGCTGGTGATCCTGGGGCACACGGTGGGCAAGGACGTCTCGCAGTACCCCGTCGGGGGGCAGATCGCGCTGGCCGCGCGGGTGACGCTGGACCGCGAGGCCCTGTCGTTTACCGCCCTGGGCGACACCGTGCGGCTCGGCGCCGCCCCGGTGGACGCCGCCGGGGCGGCCACGCCGCAGAGCGAGCTGCGCTGGACCTCGCTGGACACGGCGGTGGCCGTGGTGGACTCGCTGGGGCTGGTGCGCGGGCGCGCCAACGGCACGGCCCGCGTGGTGGTGGCGGTGGACGGGGTGGCGGACACGGCGCGGGTGAGCGTGGCGCAGGTGGTGAAGACGTTCACGGCGCCGCCGGCCTCCGCTGCGCTGCACCGTCGCGGGGTGCGGCTGGTGGAGGCACGCGCGCTGGACGCCAACGGGCACCCGGTGCCGGACGCGCCGCTGGTGTGGGGCTCCACCGACACGCTGGTGGCGCGGGTGTACCCCACCGGGATGATCCAGGGGATCGCGCCCGGCAGGGCGGAGGTCACCGTCACGCTGGAAGGGACCACCCACCGGGTGGCCGTGACCGTGGCCCCCGCGGGAGTGATCACCCTGGGCAGCATGCACACCTGCGCCCTGGCCACCACCGGCCAGGTGAGCTGCTGGGGCTCCAGCGAGCTGGGCGCGGTGGGGGAAGGGGGGCGCGAAGAGGTGGTGGCGGTGCCCACGATCGTCGCCGGGGGCCGGCGGTACAGCGAGCTGGATACCGGCGGCTACTTCACCTGCGCGCTCGCCACGGATGGGGCCGCGTACTGCTGGGGCGAAAACGACGTCGGGCAGCTGGGCGACGGGACTCTCTCCAACCGGCGCGTGCCCACCGCCGTGCTGGGCGGGCTCCGCTTCCAGTCGATCTCCGCCGGGGGCGGGTACGCCTGCGCCCTCACCCGTGAGCGGGACACGTACTGCTGGGGCGCCAACGCCGGCGGCCAGCTCGGCAACGGCGGCACCGCCAACAGCAGCGTGCCCACCCTGGTGACGGGCGGCCACAAGTTCACGCGCGTCCTCGCCGCTTCGTGGGGGGCGTGCGGCATCAAAGCGGATGGCGCGACCTTTTGCTGGGGGTTCAAGGAACTGCCCGACCGCACGTACCAGGTGGTGACCGCGCCCGAGCCGCTGGCCGGGGGGGTACGCTTCGCCCACATCGACGGCACCGGCGGCAGCTACTGCGGCCTTTCCACGCGCGCCGAGGTGTACTGCTGGGGAAACCAGCATGACGGGCGCGGGACCGTGTGGCCGGAGCCCGTGCGGATGGCCGGTATTCCGCGGCTGATGTCGCTGGCCTCGTCGGGGGATACCAGCTGCGGCCTGGCAGAGACGGGAGCGGTGACGTGCTGGGGGGACAACACCCTGGGCCAACTGGGCGACGGCACCTGGACCAGCCGCGTGTCGGCCGCGCCGGCGCACTTCACGGGGAACGCGGTGTCGCTGGACTCGGGGGCGCGAAGCTGCGCCATGACCGCCGCGGACGAGGTGTACTGCTGGGGGATGCTGGGGTACGGCCTGGCCGGGAACGGGCAAACCGGGTTCGCGCTCGCGCCGGCGCCGGTGAGCGGCGGGCCCTTCAAGTCCGTTTCGGCCGGCGACTACTACATCTCCTGCGGCGTGAAATCCGACGACCTTGCCTACTGCTGGGGGGACAGCATGCTGGGCTCGGCCTTCCTCGGGATGCGCTCCACCGTCCCCGCGCGGATGCCGGGCGCCCACCGCTTCACCACCTTCGACGCCGGGTACTTCAGCGGCTGCGGACTGGGTTTCGACGGCAAGGCGTACTGCTGGAGCTCGACCCATCTGAGTGCGACCCCCGCGGTGGTGGCCGCCCCCGCGGCGCTGCGGGAGGTGAAGGTGGAGCTGGGGGACCAGTGCGCGCTGGGCGGCGACTCCCTCGTCTACTGCTGGGGCGACAACGACTACGGGCAGTTCGGCAACGGCGGCACCGCCCGCTCGGCCCTCACGCCGGTGGTGGGCGGGGGCGGGATGAAGTACCGCGCCATCACCATGCACTACATGCGCACCTGCGGCATCACCGTCACGGACGACGCGTACTGCTGGGGCGCCGGTCCCAACGGCGAGCTGGGTGACGGCGGCACGGCCAGCCGCCACTCCCCGGTGGCGGTGGCCGGCGGCCACAAGTTCATGAGCATCGCCACGGGGTACTTCCACACGTGCGGAGTGACGCTGGCCGGCGCCACCTACTGCTGGGGGAGCAACTACGTGGGCGAGCTCGGCTCCAACATCGGGAACAGCGCCGTGCCCGTGCGGGTGCCCGGCCTCCCGGAGATGGCTTCCGTCGCGGCGGGCCAGCAGTACACGTGCGGCATCAGCAAAGCGGGGGCGGCGTACTGCTGGGGGCGCAACACGTCGGGCGAGCTGGGGAACGGACAGCTCGGCCCCTGGCGCGTTCCCACCCCCACCGCGGTGGGGGGCGGCATCCGGTTCCAGAGCCTCACGCTTGCGTCCGGCCACGCGTGCGGTATGAGCCAGGAGGGCACCGCCTACTGCTGGGGCGAGATCTCGTTCGGCACCACCGGCGACGGGTCCACCAACTATCCGAACACCCCGCTGCGCACCTCCGCCCCCGTCGCCGCGGCGGCCGCGCCTGCCGCCGTGCGCCAGGCCGCGGCGCCTGCGCCCGCCGGGCTC
>CADCTW010000192.1 GCA_902805735.1 uncultured Gemmatimonadota bacterium
GCCACGGCCGTCCCCCCCCGGCGCGGGTACCCGGCCGAGGTGGTGGTGGCCGCGGCCCTGGAAGACCCGTTCCGCCCCGCGCCGGCGCCGCAGGCCGCGGCCCCCGCGGGCGCCGTACCCGCTTCGCTCCCCGTCGCCGAGCCCGCCGCGCCGGTGCGCCTGGTGGGGACGATGGTGTTTCCCGACGGCCGCGCCGCCGCCGTGTGCCAGCTGGGCTCCGAGCCCGCCCGCATGGTGCGCGTGGGCGAGCGGATCGGCGCCTACACGCTGGCCCGGGTGGAGCCCGGCCGCGCCATCCTGACCGGCCCCGGCGGCCGGCTCGAACTGAGTGTTCCCAAACCCGGTGCCTGACACCGCTCTTTCCCTGATGTTTCTTCGCCGTACCTGGTTCGTCGCCGCCGCCGCGGCACTCGCGCTCGCGGCGTCGCCCGTGCTCGCGCAGTCCGGCGTGCGCCCGACCCCGCAGGGCCTCCTGGTGGACTTCAGCGAGGTGGACCTCCGCATCGTGGTGAGCGCCCTGGCCGAGGCGGCGGGGATGAACGTCGTGCTTACCGACCTCCCTTCGCGCAGCGTCACCCTGCGCCTCACGCAGCCGGTGCCCCCCGCCAACATCCCGGCGCTCCTGCGCAGCTTCGCCCAGTCGCAGGGGCTGCGGCTGGTGCAGGAAGACGGCTTCGTGCGCGTGGAGTCCGCCGACCGGGCGGGCCCCGCGGGGCGCGCGGAGGCCGAAGCCGGGCCCAATGGCGCGGCGGGGGTGCGCCTTTTCGTCTACCGCCTCAAGCACGCGCGCGCCGAGCGGCTGGCCGCCACCCTGCAGTCGCTGTACGGCGGCGGCCGGGGCGCGGCCGCCGGGGCCGGCGCCCGCACGGGGCGCCGCCCCACCCTCTCGGACAACCTGCGCGGCGACCTGGTTCCCCCCGCCGAAGGGGGCGACACGTCGCGCATCCGCAACGTACCCGCCCCGGTGCTCCCCGGGCTGCCGGGCGACGTGGCGGGCGACATCCAGATCGTGGCGGACGAGCCCACCAACGCGCTGCTGGTACGCGCCGCCCCGGGCGACTGGGAGGTGATCCGCCAGGCCATCGACCTGCTGGACCTGCGCCCCCTCCAGGTGCTGATCGAGGTGGTGGTGGCCGACGTGCGGCGCAGCCGGGGGCTGGAGGTGGGCGTGTCCGCCCGCGGCAGCAACCGCAACCCGGCGCGCCCGCTGGAGGGGCTCCTGGGCTCCCCCAGCGACAGCTCCACCAGCGGCGGGCTGCGGGTGCGGGCGGTGCGGCTGGGGGCGCTGGACCTGGACGTGGCGCTCACGGCGCTGGCGTCGTCGGGGCGGGTGAACATCGTGGCGCGGCCGGTGCTGCTGGCGCAGAACAACCTGGAGTCCAAGATCCTGGTGGGCGAGCAGCGCCCCTTCGTGCAGGTGTCGCGCACCCTTCCCACCAGCGACGCGGTGCGCGACCAGGTGATCCAGTACCGCGACGTGGGCACCTCGCTCACCATCACCCCCACCATCAACCCGGACGGCTACGTCAACCTGAACCTCACCCAGGAGGTGAGCGCGGTGGCGGAGCAGGGGGAGCTGGCGCCCGTCATCAGCACGCGCGAGGCATCCACCCACCTGTTCGTGCGCGACGGGCAGACGGTGGTGATCGGCGGCCTCATCGAGACGCAGCGCGACCGCACCCGCTCCGGGATTCCCTTCCTCAAGGACATCCCCGTGCTGGGGGCGCTCTTCGGCGTCACGCGCAACACCAGCCGCAACAGCGAGCTCTTCCTCTTCCTCACGCCGCACATCATCCGCAGCGACGACGACGCGGAGCGGCTGCGCGACCGGGTGGACGCCGCCACCCAGCTGCCGGAGGGCACCGGGCCCCTGCTCGTTCCCGCGCCGCGCCCCGCGGCCCCGGCGCCGGCCCGCCCGTGACCGCGGCCGCCCGCATCCGCGCCACCCCCGCCGAGGTCGCCGCCTGCACCCGGCTCTCGGAGGCGCTCACGGCCGAGTACCTGGAGGAGCACGCCGTGCTCCCCCTGGCCCTGCGCACGGACGCCGTGGTGGTGGCCACCTGGCGGGAGCGGGTGGACGTGCACGCCCTGGACGCGCTGGAGCACCTCTTCGGGCGCGCGGTGGAGCTGGCCGCGTGCGGCGAAGACGAGGCCCGCGCCGCCATCCGGCGCGTGTACGCGGACGAGGCCACGGCGCAGTCCGTGATCGCCGGGCTGGACGCCGGCCCCGGCGGCGCCGCGGAGTCCGAGCGGGCGCTGGACGACCTGGTGCACCAGGCCAACGAGGCCCCCGTGGTGCGCCTGGTGAACCTGCTGCTGCTGGAGGCGCTGGAGGCGCGCGCCTCCGACGTGCACCTGGAGGGGTACGCGCACGGGCTGCGGGTGCGCTACCGGGTGGACGGCGTGCTGCAGGACGTGTCCGCCCCGCCGGCGCACCTGATGCCCGCGGTGGTCAGCCGCCTCAAGATCATGGCCGAGCTGGACATCGCGGAGCGCCGCGTGCCCCAGGACGGGCGCATCCGCCTGCGCCTCCAGGACCGCCCGGTGGACGTGCGCGTCTCCACCCTGCCCACGCTGCGCGGCGAAAGCCTGGTGCTGCGCCTGCTGGACAAGGAGCGCGGCGGCCGCGTGGCGCTCTCGGGGCTGGGGATGTCCGCCGAGACGCTGGCGGCGTTCGCGCGGGCCGTGTCGCGCCCGCACGGCATCGTGCTGGCCACGGGGCCCACGGGGTCGGGGAAGACGACCAGCCTGTACGCCGCGGTGGACCACATCCGCACGGGGCGCGAAAAGATCCTGACGGTGGAAGACCCGGTGGAGTACGAGCTGGAGGGGGTGCCGCAGGTGCAGATCAACGAGCGCGTGGGCGTCACCTTCCCCACGGCGCTCCGCGCCCTGCTGCGCCAGGACCCCGACGTCCTGCTGGTGGGCGAGATCCGCGACGAGGAGACGGCCGAGATCGCCACGCACGCCGCGCTGACGGGCCACCTGGTCCTTTCCACCCTGCACACCAACGACGCCCCCGGCGCGCTCACCCGCCTCTTCGACCTGGGCGTGGCCCCCTACCTGGTGGCGAGCACGGTGGAGGCGGTGCTGGCGCAGCGCCTGGTGCGCACCTGCTGCGCGGAGTGCGGCGACGCGGCCCCGGTGACCGCGTCCGAGCTGGCCGGGCTGGGAGCGGAGCCTGGGACGCTGGACCGCGTGGTGCGCGGGCGTGGCTGCGAAAGCTGCCGGGGCACCGGCTACCGCGGGCGCACCGGCATCTACGAGCTCCTGGTGATGGATGACGAGCTGCGCGGCGAGCTGCACCTTCACCGCGACGCCGGCCGGCTGCGCCAGGAGGCCATGCGCAAGGGGATGCGCACCCTGCGCGCCGACGGCCTGCGCCTGGTGCGCGAAGGGGTCACCACCCCCGAGGAGATCCTGCGCGTCACGCGCGCCTGATTTTCTCGCACAGAGACACAGAGGCACGGAGATAACTTCATCTCTGTGCCTCTGTGTCTCTGTGTGAGCCTAGTTTTTCAGGATCTCTTCGAACAGCGCCAGGGCGCGGGGGTCGTTCGAGTGGCCCAGCCAGAAGAGGGCGGTGCGGCGCAGCTCCGGGTCGCGATGGGAGCGCGCGATGCGGATCAGGGCGGGGACGGCCTCGTTCCTGGGGCGGCGCGAAAGGGCGAAGACGGCGTGCTTGCGCACCTCCTGGTCGCCGTCGTCGTCCGCGATCTCCTGCAGGCCGCGGGTGGCGGCCTCGCCGGCCACCTCGCTCAGCCAGAACACGGCCGAGTTCCTCGTGTCCCGCGGGGCGGACTCGCGCCGCGCGATGCGCATCAGGGCGGGCCACGCCACCTGCCCCTCCGCCAGCGTGGCGGGGAAGATGGCGTCCTTGCCCACCTCGCCGTCCGTGCCGCGCTCCGCGAGGGCCAGCAGGTAGTCGGAGGCTTCGCGGGCGTCCACCGTGCCCAGGTCGGTGACGCGGGCGCTCGTGGCGCGGAAAGGGTGGCCCACGCGCGTCCTGATGGCCGTCACGCGACCGCCGCGGCGGGTCAGGGCCACGCGCACGGGGCCCTCCACGCACTCGCCGTCCCAGCGGCCGCTGAGGGTGGAGCTTCCCGAGATCATCACCCGGTTGCCGTCGCGCGATTCTCCGCCGCGGGTGGAGATCCCGTTCTCCCAGCCGCACACCCCCGGCCTGGCGGCGAAGGAGATGCGCACCTCCCCCTCCGGCGCGGCGTCCACGCGGCGGGCCAGCCCGTCCTGCGCCTGCGCGCAGACGGGGAGGAGCAGGAGCCCGGCCAGGATGGTGTGGATGGTCATGAGCCGATGATCTCCGCAAGGGTTTGGGCGGCGCGCGGGTCCCGGGAGCGGCCCAGCCAGAAGATCGCCTTCTGGCGCAGCTCGCGGTCCGGGTCGCGGCGGGCGATGGCGATCAGCTTGTCGACGGCCGCCGCGTCGTCGCGCTGGTGGAGGACGAAGATGACCTGCTCCCGCAGCGCGCGATCGCGCAGGGCGTCGTAGGCGGCGGCCAGCTCCGCCGTGGGCACGCTGGTCTGGCCGGCCCAGAAGAGGGCCTGCTTGCGCACCTCCTCCGGCTGAGCCGCGTCGCCGGCCACGGACAGGAGCCAGCGCTCGTTGCCGCGCGAGCGCGACAGGGAGGCCACCAGCTTCGCCTTGAGCTCCGCGTCCGCCGTGCGTCCAAAGAGGCCGCGCAGGTAGGCCGCGCTCTCCGGCGTGCCGCGCTGGCCGATCCAGAAGATGGCCTTTTCGCGCAGCGCGGCCGGGATGCCGTTCCCCTCCGCGTAGCCGCGCAACGCCGCCTGGGCGCGGGGATTGGGATGGCGGGAGAGGGCGAAGACGGCCTTTTCGCGCAGCTCCATGTCGCCCGAGGTGCGCAGGATCTCCTCGATGAACTGCAGCGACCGCTCGCTCCCCGAGTTCGACAGCCAGAACACGGCCTGCTCGCGCACCTTGGAGCTGGGGTCGTTGCGGGCCACGCGCATCAGGATGGCCTCCGATTCCGGCGTCCCCTGGCGCGACACCATGAACACCGCCTTCTCCCGCAGCTCGGCCGAGCACTCGTCGCGCCGGGCCAGCACGCGCTCCAGCACCGGGAGCCCGCGCCCCCCGCCCATGTGCGACAGGGCGTTGAGGGCGGCCACCTGCGTGTCGTCCGCCTCGCCACAGGGGGTGCCGGCGCGGGAGGCGCGCACGGCGCTGCGCTCCACCTGGGCCGCCGCGCGGGTGTCGCCGCGCCGCGCCAGCTCGCCGCGGATGCGGGTGGCCAGCTCGTCCGCGTCGCGCCGGGTGGCGGCGCGGGGGTAGCGGGCGCGCTGCGCGTCCAGCGCGCCCAGCGCCAGCCTCATCTCCTCCATCCCGCCCGTGCGGTAGCGGGCGAACGCCTCCCAGTACAGTGCGTCCGGGGTGTAGCGTGAGGACGGGTGCTCCTGCCGGATGCGCTGGAAGAGGCGCGCGGCCACGGCGTAGTCGCGCCGGTTGAGGGCCTCGCGGGCCCCGCGGTACAGCGGGTCCGCCGGGTCCTGCGCCCAGCGGGGCGCGGGGGGCAGCTCCGCGTGCATCGCCAGCAGGGGCATCCCCCGCGGCGCCTGCGCGGGGAGCGCCGCCGCCGCGCAGAGCAGGGCCGCGCAGGCGGCCAGCAGGGGGTAGGTACGCCGCGTCATCACGTTTCTCCGAGGCCAGGGGCAGCCGCGGCGCCCGGGGGCACCACGGCGCGCATGCGATTGAGGACGCCGCTCTCGGCGATGGCGTCGCGGGCGAGGTCGACCTCGGCCCGGGGTGCGCCGTCGCCGCGAAGCTGGGCGATCTGCACCAGCACCAGCTCCAGGTCCTGGAGCAGGCGCCGGAGCCGCGGGTCGTCCGCGGCGGGCGAGTCCAGCAGCAGCCGGGTGTTCGACAGGAGGTCGTCCGCCCAGTGCGAGACCAGCGCCTGCGTCTGCGCGTCCGCGGACGTGCGCTGGAACGAGGTGAGGAGCGCCTGCGACCGCACCAGGTGCTCCACGGCCGTCAGCCGGTACGGGTCCGTGCGGGCCGGCGGGGTGCTGTGCGCCACCGGCGCCGTCTCGTGGGGAAGGGTGCGCCCGATCCCGATCCCCAGCGCCAGCACGGCGGCGATGCCGGCGGCCCAGCGCAGGGGCGGCGCGGCGCGGCGGCGGCGGGCCGCCAGCTCGTCGCGCGGGGCCAGCTCCAGCCCGGGGTGCCCGATGCGCTCCGCCACCTCGGGCCACAGCGTGTCGCGGGGGGGCGCGTCGCGCAGGGCGGCGGCGCGCACCGTCACGCGCCGCAGCTCCGCCAGCACGGCGCGGCAGGCGATGCACTCCCGCAGGTGCTCCTCCACCGCGGCGCGCCCGGCGGCGGGAAGCTCGTCGTCCAGGTAGTCGGAAAGCTGGTCGGTCCAGGTCGTGTGCATCCTCTATCCCTCAGGTCAGGTGCTCGCGGAGGATCATCCGCGCGCGGTGCAGCTGGCTCTTGGAAGTCCCGGCGCTGATCCCCAGCATCCCCGCGATCTCCTCGTGGCGGTACCCTTCCACGTCGAAAAGGACGAACACCTGCCGCGCCCCGTCCGGCAGGTGCCGGATCGCCCGCTCGAAGTCCATCTTCAGCTCCGGCGTCGCGCTGCGTCCCGGCAGCGTTTCCAGGGCGTCGCTTCCGCCGTCGCGACCGCGGCGCACGGCCCGCGCGCCGCGCCGGGCCAGGATCAGGTTCACGGCCAGGCGGTGGAGCCAGGTGCCGAACGCCGCCTCGCCGCGAAAGGTGCGCAGCTTCTCCCAGGCGCGGACGAAGACGTCCTGCGTCACCTCGTCCGCCTCGTCGTCGCCGATCATGCGCGCGGCCAGGGTGTGGACGCGGGCCACGTGCTCGCGGTAGAGCCGGCCGAACGCGTGGGCGTCGCCGGCCGCGGCCAGTGTGGCGTCTCCCGCGGCGGGGGCTTGCAGTTCCTGGATCAGCGGAGTGTCTCCGGGTCGTCGTCCATCCTGCTCGCTCCGTTGGATAGGGGGATGGGCGGTATGGTTGGAAAAGGGGTCTCACACAGAGACACAGAGACACAGAGAGGGGGGCTTCTAAACCTTTGCGGGGCGGCGGGCATCGTATTGGGTGAGCGCCAGGAACCCACATCCAACGGAAACTCTCCAATGCGTACTCTGCTCGCCGCCGTGACCGCCGCCGCCCTGCTGGCCCCCCTCTCGTTGTCCGCGCAGGACTACCGCTGGAGCGGGCGGCTGGCGCAGGGGAAGGAGATCGAGATCGTGGGGGTGGTGGGGGACATCCGGGCCGTTGCATCCAGCGGCAACACGGTGGAGGTGGTGGGCGAGATGCGCGATGGGCGGCTTCCGGTGCGGGTGATCGAGCACGAGGACGGGGTGACGCTGTGCGTGGTGTATCCCACGCGCTCCAACAGCCGCGGCGGCAACAGCTCGGGGTCGGGGCGGTGCCGGCAGGAGGGCTCCATCGTCAACAACCCGCCCGAGGTCGACTTCACGGTACGGGTGCCGGCCGGGGTGCGTTTCGCCGGCCGCACGGTGCAGGGCGACGTGCGCGCCGAGGGGCTGCGCAGCCCCGTGAGCGCCAGCAGCGTCTCCGGCGGCGTGGACGTGCAGACGTCGGACGTGGCCGAGGCGAGCACCGTGAGCGGCGACGTGCGCGTGTCCATGGGCCGCCTGCCGCGCGACGGGTCGCTGCGCTTCAGCACGGTGAGCGGCGACGTGCGCCTTACCCTCCCCGCCGGCGCGGGCGCCGAGCTGCGCGCCAGCACCGTCTCCGGCGAGATCGACACCGACTTCCCCATGCGCATGGAGGCGAGCAGCCGCGGCAACTCGTGGGTGCGCGTGGGCCAGCGCGTGCGCGGCACCATCGGCCGCGGCGGCCCCGAGCTGGAGATCACCACGGTGAGCGGCGACATCGAGCTGCGGAGACGGTAAAAAGAAGTCTCACACAGAGACACAGAGGCACAGAGAAAAAATGGGTTTTTCTCTGTGCCTCTGTGTCTCTGTGTGAGATTATCTTAATATGGGGAAACACCACATCGTTTCCCCGTGCCCAAGATCCCCGATGAAGGCTCTTCTGCTCGGCCTCGTGCTCGTACCCGCCGCATTGTCCGCGCAATCCGACGCTGACGTGCGGGCGGCGGTGGACCGGCTGGCGCCCTCCATCATCGAGGTGCGCCACGTGCTGCACCAGAACCCCGAGCTCTCCAACCGCGAGTTCAAGACGGCCGAGCGGGTCGCCGCGCACCTGCGCTCGCTGGGGCTGGAGGTGAGGACCGGCGTGGCGCGCACCGGCGTGGTCGGCATCCTGCGCGGCGGGCGGCCGGGCCCCGTCCTCGCCGTGCGCGCGGACATGGACGCGCTCCCCGTGCGCGAGGAGACTCCGTATCCCTTCCGCTCCACCGCCAAGGGCGAGTACCTGGGGAAGCAGGTGGACGTGAGCCACGCCTGCGGCCACGACGTGCACACGGCGGTGCAGATGGGCGTCGCCTCCGTGCTCGCGCCCATGCGCGACCGCATCGCGGGGACGGTGGTCTTCCTCTTCCAGCCCGCCGAAGAGGGGGCGCCTCCGGGGGAGGAAGGCGGCGCCGCGCTGATGCTGAAGGAGGGCGTCTTCCGCGACCTGAAGCCGGAGGCGGTGATCGGGCTCCACACCTTCGCGCAGATGGAGGTGGGGAAGGTGGGGTACACGCCCGGCCCGGCGATGGCCGCTTCCGACCGCTTCATCGCGACCATCCGCGGCCGGCAGTCGCACGGCGCGTCGCCGCAGCTCTCCATCGACCCCGTGCTGATGGCGTCGCAGGCGGTGATGTCGCTGCAGACGATCCGCTCGCGCAACCTGTCGCCCTTCGAGCCCAGCGTGGTGACGGTGGGGGTGATCCGCGGCGGCGAGCGCTTCAACATCATCCCCGACACGGTGACGCTGATGGGCACCGTGCGCACCTTCGACCCCAAGGTGCAGGACGAGGTGGAGCGGCGGATGCGCGAGATCCTGGAAGGCGTGACCAGGGCCGGTGGCGGGTCGTACACCATCGACTACCAGCGCACCACCCCCGTGACGGTGAACCACGCCGACCTCACTCGCCGCCTCCGCCCCACCATGGAGCGGCTGATGGGCGCGCAGAACGTGGTCGAAGTCCCACCCACCACCGGCGCGGAGGATTTCGCCTTCTTCGCCAACACCGTCCCGGGCTTCTTTTACCGCCTCGGCACCGTGAAGCCCGGCACCCGCTCCGGCGACCACCACACCCCCACCTTCATGGCCGACGACGCTTCCATCCCCATCGGCATGCGCGTGATGAGCTCGCTCGTGCTGGACTACCTGGGCAGCGTCGGGCGGTAGCTCCGCGAGGCGCGCGGTACGAAAAAGCCCCGCCGGAGACTCCGGCGGGGCTTTCTTTTCAGCGTGGCCGTGCGCTCACGGGCGGAAGTTGATGCCGATGATGATGCGCGACGTGGTGAAGTCGACGGCTTCCGGGAGGTCCTCGGACTCGTCCTCGAACGTCACAGTGGTGAAGCGGCCCTTCCCGAGGGTGAGGCCGACGTCGAGCGCGGCCTTGCGGGTGAAGAAGTATTCCAGCCCCGCGCTCCCGAAGATGCTGGTCCCGGCGAACACCAGGTCCCCGGTCTGGGTGCCGATGGTGGTCTCGAAGCCCAGGCCGGTGCCGGAGAAGCCCAGCTCCACGTACGGCCGCAGCGCGGCCGCCGTCGATCCAAAGGAGTAGCGCCCGCCCAGGTCGAGGCTGGCCAGGGTGAGCGTCGCGTCCTCGCCGTTCTCGGAGTCCCCGGAGATGCCCGCGCCGTTCAGGCGCAGGAAGAGCGCGATCCGCTCGCTGAACCCGTAGCCAAGCACGGCTCCGCCGCCGATGCCGTTCTCGGCGTCCGTCCCTTCGTCCTCGTCCAGCTGGATGGCGCTCGCGTTCAGGTGGGCGCCCAGCAGGAAACCGCGGGCGGAGGAGCGTTCCTGCGCGGCGGCATCGCCGGCACCGGCCAGCAGCATGGCCGCGGCGGCCATGCTCACGATGGTCTTCTTCATTCTGTAATGTGGGGGATGCATAGTGGTGGGTCGCCGGTACCCCGGCGCAACGCGGCACAAGATCGGGCTGGTAATGGAGTATGTCAACCGTGTCGTGGCGGGCGGGGACGCCTTCAGCAGCGGTCTCCGCTCGCCTGCTCCACGCGCACCACCTCCTGCACGCCGATCTGCCGCGAGTAGGCGCCCATGTGGCCGAAGCGCCCGCGGTCGCTCAGGCTCGCGCGCACCTCGACGAGCAGCGGGCCGTCGGGCTCGACGCCGGCGCGCTCGGCGCGGGGGCGCAGGTCCGCCGCGTCGCCCACCCACCACTTCTCCAGCGATCCGCACGGCCTGAACGACTGCACCTCCCACCCGTGCCGGTAGATCCCGGTGAGGGTGCGCGGCTCGTACATCGCCCCCCGCGCCGAAGCGCACGCGGCAAGGATGGGGATCAGGATGGTCGCGGTCAGGATGCGCATTGCCTTGAGGGCTGGCGTGGGAGGGCTCGTGTGCGAAGTTGGATGCGCGATATCCGTACAACGTTGCCCGCCGGCGGATGAAACCGAAGGCTCACACAGAGACACAGAGACACAGAGAGAAGCGACTCCTCTGTGTCTCTGTGTGAGCCCTATCTGTTCTTTTTGCCCTGCGGCCCATCGGATGGCTACGACTTGCCCTCGTCGGGATCGTGCGCCATCTCGTCGATGGCGACGGCGATGGCCAGGATCAGCCCGTCGTCCTCGCCCGGCGCGGTCTCCACGCCGTAGGTGTCGCGCAGGGTGAACCAGTGCTTGGAGACGCGCCCCACCACCGCGTCGCCGCGGCGGATCTCGTACTCGTGCTCCAGGATCTCGCCCTGCGCCACCATGTCCTCGCCGCCTGCCACTTCGATGCCGAACTTGTCGCGGAAGGGCGAGATCAGCGCCTTGCGGATGGTTGCGATGGTGTCGCCGCCGCGCATGATCGTCATGCTGTCGCGAATGGCCAGCTTCTTCTCGCGGATGGTGGCGACTTCGTTGCCCGCGCGGTCCTCGATCACGAACGTTTCGCGGATGCGCATCACCTTGCCGTCCACGGTGTAGACGGTGTTCCCCTGCTCGTCCTCGATGGTGAAGTCTTCGCCGATCGAGATCAGCCGCTGCCTGAGCTTGTAGCGCGCCATGTGGTCTCCCGCTCCCGTGTGGTCTGGCCCGGTCGTCGCCGGGAGCGCATCCCGCGGGCAAGCTCCGAGCCGCCGTCACGCCCGCGGGCTCCGAGACGTTGTGGGATGCGATGGCCCTCCCGCACGAACCCGCACCCCCGCGACACATGCCTCCCATCCGCGTCGTCCTCGTCCTGCTGCTCGCGCTCGCCGCGGGCCCGCTCGCCGCGCAGTCGGCGCCGGTCCGCCCGGCTCCGCCCGCTTGGTCGCTCGCGGCGGGCGGCGCCGCCGGCGGGGTGGTGGGGTTCGCGGCGGGGAGCCTGCTGGGCGCGCCCTTCAACGCGGACCATTGCAGCGACTGCAACGGCACCCTGGTGGGCGGGCTGGCGGGCCTGTCCGTGGGCACCCCGCTGGGCGTGCACCTGGCGGACGGGCGGCGCGGCAACGTCTGGGCGGTGCTGGGCGGATCGGCCGCCGCGGGGCTGGGAGCGTCGCTGCTCGCCGCCGAGCTCGGCGCGGACGGCACGGCGGTGCAGGTCTCGCTTCCCGCCGCACAGCTGCTGTCCGCGGTTGCCATCGAGATGTTCACGCGCAGGCGCTGAAGGAGCTTCCCGTCACGCGCGGGGCGCTTCGGACGTTGTGGACGATCCATCTGTTTGCCCCAGACTTCCCGCCTCACACCCTTCCAGAGAGATCCATCCGAATGTGGAGCATGGCTTATCGTGCCGCGCGGCTCGGCGTGGCCGCAGTGCTGATGTCGTCGCTGAGCGGGTGCCTGTGGCTGGCGCTCACCGAAACCACCGACAACCGGACGTACCGCTACGACGGCACCGTCACGCGCGCCGGCGGCACCCCCGTGGCGAACGCGCGGGTGGAGATCACGGACGGGTTCGAGTTCTATCGCCAGGGCCCTCCGCCCCCGGGCGCGGGGGTTTGCAGCGGAGAGATCGGGGGCATGGTCCACTTCGTCACCACCGACGCGCAGGGGAAGTACCTGTACGAGGACCGGCGCGAGGATGAGAATCGCGGGTTCTGCCTGAGCGTGCGCGTCATCCCCGCCCCCGGAAGCGGGCTGGCCGAGGCCGTCGTCCAGGGCGAGGCGTACCGGTTCGAGCAGCCGGTCAGCCGCGAATCCCTCACGCACCGCCGCGTCGACGTCGTGCTCCCCGCAGCGCCGTAGCGCTGCACGGAGGCGGATCACACGGAGGCACGGAGAACGGCGGGCGTTCTCCGTGCCTTTGCGTTTCGTCAAACGCCCGGGGCTCGGGGGTTGAATTTCGGCCTCGACGCAGCCAAACTGCCGCGTCCCCCGAGATCCGAACGGCTCAAACGCGAGGCCGCACCATGTCGATCGAAGTTCGCCGCCTGTCGTGCATCGCCGCGGCGGTGCTCCTGGCCGCGGCGCCCGCGCGGGCGCAGGCACCCGTGCGGGACAGCGCGGCGTTGGTCACCGTGCTGGGGCGCGACACCGTGGCGCT
>CADCTW010000193.1 GCA_902805735.1 uncultured Gemmatimonadota bacterium
GCGCTGAAAGCGGGCGCGCCGGACGATCCGCTCCTCCGCCTGCGCATGGGGCGGCTCCTGCTGGACGCGGGGGACGCGGAGCCCGCCCGCGCCACGCTCACGGAGGCCGCCGCGCGCGTGGGGCCGGAGCACGCCGCGGACGCGGAGCTCCTCGCGGCCCGCGCCCTGCTGCGCGCCGGCAAGAGCGCCGACGGGATCGCCGCGCTCAAAAAGGTGGCGGAGCGCTTCCCCGGCACGGCGGCGGCGGCGGGGGCGTGGTACTTCCTGGGCGACGCGTCCAGCACGCGCGAGCTGGCCATCGCCAACTACCGCCGCGCCGCCGCCGTGCGCGCGGGGCCGTACGCCCGCGAAGCGCTCTTCCGCGCGGGCGACCGCGCGCTGCGCAACCGCGACCCCGCCCTGGCCGCCCAGCTCTGGGAGGAGTACGCCACGCGCTACCCCACGGGCACGCAGACGGCGGAGGTGGCGTATTCGGCCGGGGTGTACCACGAGCGCGCCGGGCGCGGCGACCGCGCCGCCGCCCTGTACCGCGCCACGCTGGCCGCCGACCCCGTGTCGTACTACGCCGTGCGCGCCGCGGACCGGCTGGGCACCGACGTGCTGGCGGACGCGCTGCGCGATCCGGTGCCCTGGGAGGGGCTGGCCTCCGACCCGGCCGCCGCCGCCGCCGCGCTGCGCAGGCTGGACGCGCTGGAGCGCGCGGGGCTGGACGGCCCCTGGGCCGAGGAGCTCGCCTCGCAGCTTCGCCGGCTGGACCGCCGCCAGCTCGCCCTCCTCACGCTGGCCGAAGGGGTGCGCGACCGGGGGCACACGGTGGACGCCATCCGCATCGGCCGGCGGCTGCTGGAGGAGCGGGGCGGGCGCTGGGACGGGCGGCTCCTGCGCGTCGTCTTCCCCTTCCCCTTCCGCAACGTCCTCATGGACGCGGCGGAGCGCGCGGACGTCGATCCTTACCTGCTGGCGGGCCTGGTGCGCCAGGAGTCGTCCTTCGATCCGCGGGCGAAGTCGCGGGTGGGTGCGACCGGGCTGGGGCAGATCATGCCCGCCACGGGGCGCTGGCTGGCCAAGTCGGCCGGCGTGGATGAGTTCCAGGCGCGGCACCTGAACGTGCCCGAGATCAACGCCCGCATGTCCGCCGACTTCCTGCGCGACCAGCTCCGCCGCTACCGGGGCAAGCGCGACCTGGCGCTCGCCGCCTACAACGCCGGCCCCCGCAACGCGGACCGCTGGAAGAGCGAGCTGGGATACGGCCGCGACGTGGACGGATTCCGCGACCGCATCCCCTTCCCGGAAACGCGCGAGTACGTGAAGGTGGTGCTCCGCAACGCCGAAGTGTACCGCAGGCTGTACGGCTCGCGCGGGCCGGGGCTCGTCTCCGGCGACTGAGGCGTCCGTCCGATGGGCGACGGATCCGCGCGGGCTGACGCAGGCCCCCACCTCCCCACCTCCTCCCCCAGACCGCTGGGGGAGGAGGCGATGCCCACACACCCGCGCGACGAATCGGTTCCTGGGCGCCTGCAGCCTCTGTATTGCCTGGCCGCGGCTGGATGGCTGGAGTGCGCCCCGCTCCCCCAGCAGTTTGGGGGAGGGGGGCCGGGGGGGTGAGGGCCCGCCGCGGCATCCCTGGTCGCCGCCGCCCCGACGCGCTCGCGCGGTTCGCCTTAACCCGTTGCCACGGACGGCGGTACGAGCTAAATTCGTACGCGCCGTCCGCGCACCCTCCCCGTCCCAATCTCCGCGACCGATGCAATCTCGATCCACTCTCGTGGCGCTCGCGTGCGCCGCAGCGCTGCTCGCGCCCCAGGCGGGCGAGGCGCAGACGCTCCGCGGGTCCCGCTCCAGCGTGGACCGCATGTACTCGCAGGCGCGCAACCACGCGCTCCCGTTCTACCGCACCCCGCGTGGCGTACGCGCGGCTGCGGCGGACGGGGAGCTGGTGCGGCTGAGCGGCAACGCCAACTACCGCGTGGCCGGGGTGACGTACCCGTACGCCCTTCCCAGCACGCGCACCTTCGTGCAGCGGCTGGCGGAGCAGTACAGGGACGTGTGCGGCGAGAAGCTGGTGGTCACCAGCGCCATGCGCCCCTCCTCGTTCCGCCTCTTCAACTCGGTGGACAAGTCGGTGCATCCCGCCGGGATGGCGGTGGACATCCGCATCCCGGCCAAGCCGCGCTGCCGCTCGTGGCTGCGCCAGCGCCTCCTGCGCCTGGAAGCCGAAGGGGTGGCCGAAGCCACCGAGGAGCGCCGTCCGCCGCACTTCCACGTGGCCGTCTTCCCCGGGCCGTACCGCCGCTACGTGGCGGGCGGGGCGTCCGAACGAAGCACGCGCGCCGCGTCGGCCAAGCGTTCCGGGGCCGCCGCGCCCAAGCGCGCCTCGTACCGCGTGCGCAGCGGCGACTCGCTGTGGTCCATCGCGCGCCGCCACGGCACCACCGTTCCGCGCCTGCGCGCCGCCAACGGCCTGCGCGGCTCCTCCGTCAAGCCGGGCCAGACGCTGACCATCCCCGCCCGCTGAACCGGCGGGCCCGGAACGGACGAACGCCGCGCGAGGACCCTCGCGCGGCGTTTTCGTGTGCCGGGTGTGAAGATTCGTTACAGCGCCGTTGCATTCACGCTCCGCGGCTGCAACGAAATGGAGCAACACGGGGGCGCGGCGGCTGCTTCAGGATGGCGAGAAACGGGCCCGCGGGTTGCGGACTGGGGGGAAACGCCTGGTGCGCGCCGTCCCGGCCGCACCATCCTCTTCCCCCGAGCTCCCAACCACGATGATCGCGATCTCCGGGCACGAGCGGCGCGAGCGTCTTCGCGCGGCGCTGCGCGTGCTCCTGGGCGGGCTGGTGTTCGCGGCGGCGGTGATGTGCGGCACCGCCGGGCTCTACCTGGCGGCCGGCATCCCCGTGGCCCACCTGCTCAAAGACCCCGGCGCGCTTCGCCCGGGGCCCTGGTACCTGGGCGCCGTGTCGTACGTGGGGATCCTGCTCTGGTGCGCCGCCGCCACGGTGTGCCTGTTCACGCGCGGGCTGCTGCGCGAGCCCGGCCACGCGGAGCTGCGCCGCTTCCTGCTGGGCTCCGCGCTGCTGAGCGCGCTCCTGGGGCTGGACGACCTCTTCATGCTCCACGACCAGGTGGCGCCGGACTACTTCGGAGTCTCCGAGAAGGTGATCGTACTGGCCTACGGCGCGGCGGCGCTGGGGTACGTGGTGCGCTTCCGCGAGATGGTGGAGCGCAGCCCGTACTTCCTGCTCCTCGTCGCGGGCGGCTTCTTCGCCCTGTCCGTGGGCGTGGACGCCATGGACCTGGACGACGGGCGCATCCTGATGGTGGAGGACGGCGCCAAGCTGGCCGGGATCACCGCCTGGCTCTCGTACTTCGCCCAGTGCTCGGCCGACGCCATCCGCGAGGGGTTGGCCGCCGTGCCCCGCGTGGAGCCGCAGGAAACGGCGTACAGCGCTCAGTAGTACGGGTTCGCCCCCGAGGTGTGGTCCGTGAGGTCCACGATCTCGCGGATCTCGGGGACCTCTTCGCGCACCATGCGCTCCACGCCCTGGCGGAGGGTGGCGGCGGAGGCGGCGCACCCCTGGCAGCCGCCGCTCATGCGCACGTACAGGGTGTCGTCGGCCAGGTCCACCATCTCCACGGCGCCGCCGTGCGAGGCGATGCGCGGGTTGATCAGCTCTTCCAGCACGCGCTGCACGCGCTCGGCCAGGGGGCCGCTCACCCCCGCGGCGCCGGAGGCGGAGACGGCCGGGGCCTCGGCGCGGCGCCTGGCCTCGGGCGTCTCCACGCGGAAGCCGCCGTCCTGGCCGTCCCAGTCCACCGTGGCGCCGCCCAGCAGGTTGGAGGTGTCCAGGTTCAGCAGGACGCGGATCCCCTCCAGGTTGATGGCGATCTCGGTGCGCTCCTTGTCCTCGCGTTCCACCAGCGTGATCTCGTACGGCCGGTCCAGCGGGCTGCGCGGGGCGTCGGCGCCGCGCGCCAGGGCGATGCGGAGGGCGGGATCGCGCACCACCTCCGCGTCCACCAGCGACTGGATCTTGGCGCGCGCGTTGTCCGTCAACTGAATCATCGTACTTCCTCGGCAGAATTGGTTCTCCGCACCAAAATAACACCGATCCTCATACAGAGACACAGAGGCACAGAGAAAACCATCTTTCTCTGTGCCTCTGTGTCTCTGTGTGCGCTGCTTTTCAGGGCTTGCCGCGTCCGCGCCCGCGTCCCCGCCCCTCGCCCGGTGCCGGAACGGAGGCGGGCGGACCACCACCCTCGCCGCGGCGTCCGCCCGCGTTGCCGCGCCCGGGGTTGTTGCCCGGGCCGGCGCTGGTTGGGGGGCCTCCGGGGCGCGCGGCCTTGCCGGCCGCCTCGCCAGGGAGCGCGCGGAGGGCCTCGGGGCCGCGGTTCATGGCCGCCTTCACCTGCTCCAGCGCGTGCTCGCTGGACGCGCCGCCGCGCACCAGCTGGCTGAGCACGGCGATGGCCATGGCGCGCTGCGCCGGGGGCGCCTGCGCGGCCAGGGCGTTGAGCACCTCGGGGGCCACGCCTGCCTCCAGCGCGTCCGCGCCCATCGACAGGTCGGCCGGGGCGGCGGCGCGCGGGCCCATGGCCTGCCGGGCGCGCGAAAGCATCTCCAGGCGGTGCTCCACGGCGGCGGCGATGCGGTCCGCGGGGATGCCCTTGGCACGCCCCTCGGCCACCTTGCCGTCCACCAGCGCCACCGGGATCGACAGCTCCGCGGCGCGCCTGCGCACCGCCTCGATCCTCTGCTCAGGCCCAGGCTGCGCAACCGCCCCCGCGGGGGCGGAGAGCGACAGCAGCAGCGCGGCGAGGAAAATTCTCTTCATCTCCCAGCTCCAGGGGGTATTCCCATTGGCCATACGGCCGTAACACATGCAAGACGAGCCCAGCCCGTGATTCGTCACATCAGCCGACCACCAGGATGGCCGAGGTCCCGCCCATCCCGTCGCTCGCCTGCGGAAGCCCGGCGGGGACGACGAAGGCCCCGTCCGCCCCGCGGAATCCGTAGTGGTAGACGCCGCGCGAGATGCGCAGCTTCACCTCCCAGAACTCCCCCTGCGCCATCATGGGCTGCGCCTGCCAACCGTTGAAGTCGCCCAGCACCGCGGGCGCCGCGCTGTCCGCCGCCGCGCGCGGCAGGCGGAAGGTGACCAGGTCGCCGTCTACACGCGGTGGCGCAATGGGCCGGGGCGCCTGCGCGGGACGCGGGCCGATGGCGCGGCGCACGCTCACGCTCCAGCTTCGGCGCGGCAGGCTGCGGTACAGCGGGTCCATGGGCTCCTGGCGGTACGAGGCCGCCAGGCGCGTGCGCCCGTCCACCCGCAGGCTGCCCCCCACCCCCGCCGCAGTGGCGGGCGAGGGATAGTCCGCGTCCAGCCAGGCCCCGGCGTACGCCCACGCCCCGCCCCACTCGCGCTCGATCTGCGCCGTGCCCCCGGCGTACGGAAGCGACTGTCCCTCGCCGCTCAGGTAGCGCGCCCCGGCCGAGACCTCCACCCCCGGCGCGACGGCCAGCGCCACGCCTCCGTTCGTGTCCAGAAAGGTTCGGCTCGCGGTGTAGACGCCCTCGGTGCCGTCCGCCACGCCCACGAACCCGGAGGCAAAGTGCGCCCGCACGGGGCCGCGCTGCAGGAGCGCCGTGGGGAGCAGCTCCAGCGTCCCGCCGCCCCCGGAGGGCAGGTCCGCCTCCACGTAGCCGTAGGCGTGCCCGGCCACGGTGGCCCCCAGCGTAAGCCCGCGGCGCGACGGCAGCCCCACGAAGCCCCCCGCGCCCGTGGCCGCCCACGACGGTCCCGCGTCCCCCAGCGGGGCTCCGGCGGAGGCGTACAGCCAGCGGCGCGATCCCTCGTAGCCCAGCGAGAGCGACGCCGAGGTGGAGCCCACGCGTGCGGCCAGCGCGTTGTACGATGCGCGCCCCGCCGTGGCCTCCACGCTCCACCCCTGCGCGGCGAGGGCCGCGGGGGTGGCGAGCACGCAAGCCGCGAGGGCCAGCAGCGCCCCCCTCAAGAGTTCTGATGGACGGGTGGAAGTGAGATCCGGCTGTTCACGCCGCCGAACGAGTCGTCCACCTGCGCCGCGTGCGGATCGGCCACCCAGCGCCGCCCATCCACCACGAAGGCGTAGTCGTGCACCCCGGGCCGCAGCGGGACCACGGCGGACCACTCGCCCGGCGCCGTCTCGCGGAGCTGCACGGCCGGCTGCCACCCCGTGAAGGTGCCCGCCAGCGCCACCTTCTGAGCCCCCGCCGCCTCCAGCCGGAACTGCACGTACACCGGCGGCGCGGCGGCGGCGAGGGTCTCCACCGGGGCGGGCTCGCCCGGCGCGTCCACCGACGGGAGCACGGCGACGGCCGCCGTGGCGGCCAGCGCGCCCGCCACCCCGTACGCGGGGCGGAAGACGAGGCGCAGCGTGCGCGGTCTCCACAGCCAATCCAGCGCGCCGTCCAGGGCGCCGCGCCGCCTGGGCGCGTGCGCGGGGAGCGCCGCCATCACCCGCCCGGCGAGCTCGGGCGAGGGGACGGCGCGCAGGTGCCGCACCGCCGCCCCCAGCGCGTCTTCCATCTCGGCGAGACGGGCGCGCTCGGCGGGCGTGAGGGCATGGAGGGGGATGTCCCCGTCCAGGTGTGCGTGGATGCGCTCGTTCATGGCTGGTTTCTCACTAGGCGGGACCGGACCCTTCGCCCCATGACGCGCGACGGCCCCGCTCGGTCACTTCTGTTTCGTACCCGCGCTTCCCCGCATGGTTCAGGCCCAGACGAAGAGGCACGGAGAGCGCGCCTCGTCCGTGCCTCCGATCCTGGTAAGAACCCCGACTCTCTCCTGCGGGGGCGCGATTCACCGCGCCCGCCCTTCCGCCGTGACGACCCGTCCGCGGAGTGCCGGGGTCATCATTGCCCGCAGCGGTGGTCCGCCGGGTACAGCTTGGCGTCGTTCCCATCCCGCGGGTCGTAGCAGACCTTGTAGCGCTTCCCGGAGTCGTACCACTCCACCTCCTCGATCTTGCGCGAGAACACCTGGTTGCCGGGGCCGACGTAAGCATAGGTGAGGGTGTGCCCTTCCCTGTGCTCCTCTTCCACGCTGTCGTACCAGCGCACCGGGGTGGCCGCGAAGCCCACGGCCTCGGCCTCCGCCGTGCGGCGCTTGCTGTCGCGGTCCTCGTCCCACAGCACGAAGCCCACGATCCCGGCCGTGATCACGCCGACGAGGCCCAGCACACCCACCAAGGTCCTGTCCGCCATCGTGTTGGTCTCCCTGTTCAGTCCGAGCTTTCGGTGCGCAGGTTGAGCGCCTTCACCACCTGTTTGCGGAGGAGGTCCACCATCTCGCCGCGCGCGCCGCCCTGCGCCAGCCCCACCAGCGCGTCGGGCGATTCGCCGGCGAGCAGGGAGCGCGTGGCCTCGGGGAGCGAGTCGGTGTGGGACGTGAAGATCTTCATCGTCCGCTTCTCCTCCCGCTGCACCAGGCCTCGCCCCACCAGGCCGCGCTTCACGCGGTCCAGCACGTACGATTCGGGCGAGCGCATGTCGTTGCCCAGCCAGCGCGACACGACCTCCCACACCTCGGGGCGCGACCCGTTGATGGTCTCGCGCAGCTCCCCCTCCAGGCTCCCCGCGGGCCACGCGGCGCGGCTCCCCGTGGCCTCGGCCACCACGGTCTGCTTGCTCATCAGCCCCAGGAGCGCCTTCCGTTTCTCCTGCGCCATGCGGATCTCGCCCGCCTGCTCCATCGCCAGCAGCGCCACCACGAGCACGCTCTGCGCGAGTTCGTTCTGCGCCACCGTGGCGGTGCCCGTGAGGAGCTCTTCCTTCCCCTGCGTGAAGCTCCCCGCCCCCGCGAACCGGTCGCCGAAGAGGAGGACGAGCTCGCTGGGTGCGAACGTGGTGTTGGACATAGGGTTTCGCGGTAGGGAGGATGCGGCAGAGTGCGTGAGTGCGTACCGGCAGGTGGAGGCGACAGATCGGCGCGGGCTGACGGAGGCCCTCACCTCCCGACCTCCTCCCCCAAACCGCTGGGGGAGGAGGCGATTTCCACGGGACGTAGCGACGAAGCGGCGCCCACACGCCCGCGGCCCCTGTCATGCCGGGACCCTGGCCGAATGGCTGGAGTGCGCCCCCCTCCCCCATTTTTGGGGGAGTGGGGGTCCGGGGGGGTGAGGGCCTTCCGTCAGCGCGCCGCAGCCGCGTCGGTTCCCGCTGTCCTAACGCACTTCCGTCTTCGCGCCCATTTCCACGATGCGCCCTTCCACCCGCGGCGAGATGGGCTGCCCGCGGGAGTACGCGTCCAGCAGGCCCTGCACGGCGAGCCATTTGAGCGAGGGGCCGGGGGGCACCGTCTGCGTGGCCACGGCGCGAAAGCGGTACGCGTCGCCGCCGCCGAACAGGTAGTCGGGAACGGCCACCACGTAGACGCTGTCTTCCTGGAGGGGCACGTACGTGCTGTCGCGCTGGATCTCCACGCGGGTCACGCGGTCGCCCTCGGGGCGCGAGCGGTCGAAGGCGAAGCGCAGGCCGGACACCTGGAGGAAACGCCCCTCGCCCCGCCCGCCGCTCACGGAGCGCTCCAGCAGCGAGTCGCGCAGGTCGCGCCCGCGCAGGTGCACCAGCGCCACCGCCGTGGGGAAGCCGAAGGTGCGCTCCACGTGCTCCCAGCGCACGGAGTCGCGGATCACGTCGTCGATGCGGATGGCGCCGCCGTTGAGCACGGCCACGTCCGCGCGCTGGGTGGGGAAGGCGCCGCGCATCTGGTCCGCCAGCCAGTTGCCCCAGGCGCTCTCGGCGTTGCGCACCGTCTCTTCGCTGGCGTCCAGCGGCGTGGCGGTGGTGCCGATCGCCACGTCGAAGGTGGGGATGCGCTGGCGCACGCGGGCCGCCCACTTCGCCGTGACCTCGCGGGCGTACGCGGGGTCGATCTCCACCGAGCGGTCCATCGCCACGGGCTCGGCGCGCACGGCGGGGCGGCGGCCCTCGCGGCCGATGGTCACGCGCCACACGCGGCGGGCGTTGGAGTCGCCCTTGGTGATCAGCGCGGAGCCGGAGGTGAGCGAGTCGGAGAGGAGGTAGTGCTCGTGCCCCCCCGCGATCCACACGAACTTGGGATGCCGGCGGCGCAGCGCGGCCACCTGGCGGTCGGTGGCGAGCTCCAGGTGGGTGATCCCCACGATGGCGTCCACCCCGCGCCG
Organism: uncultured Gemmatimonadota bacterium; assembly: GCA_902805735.1. Lineage (GTDB taxonomy): Bacteria > Gemmatimonadota > Gemmatimonadetes > Longimicrobiales > Longimicrobiaceae > Longimicrobium. The sequence continues at coordinate 9,190 of CADCTW010000193.1, forward strand.
CTCCAGGTCGCGGATCTGCCGCTCGGCGATCTCCACGAACGCGCTGTCCGCCCGCGCGTAGCTGCGCGCCGCGTCCAGGAAGGTCAGCGTGAAGACGCCGATCCTCATCCCCCCCGCCACCAGCACCGTGTCGCGGCCGATGCGCGGCGTGGCCGAGTCGGTCACGGTCAGGTTGCCGGCCAGCCAGGGGAAGCGCGAGCGGGCCACCGAGTTGCGGAACATGGCGGGGTTCCGCGAATCGAACTCGTGGTTTCCCGGCACCACCACCAGCGGCGCCCGCGCGTGCAGGAAGTTGAGCGCGTCGATCATCTGCTCCCCGCCGAAGAAGGTGCTCTCCAGCGAGGGGGCGATGAAGTCGCCGGCGTGGAACACCATCACCGGGGCGCCCGCCTGCTTGGTCCGCTCCACCAGCGACACCACGCGCCCCAGCCCGCCCACGGTGCCACCCTCCACCGCGTCGATGCGGTAGACGTCGTTGATCTGCACCACGGCGAGCGCGGGGACGAAGCGGCCCTGCGCGGCGGCGGGCACGGCGGCGGCAAGGAGCGACGCGGCCAGGGCGAGCGCGCGGGCGTAGGGCGGACGCGGCGAAGCGGCGGGCATGATGGGCAGTGGATCGGGAGTCGCGGGGCGGGAGCCCCGGCAGGCGCTGCGAGTGTGGGACCAGCTTACGAAACCCGCGTCTGAAACACAAGGACGTGCCGCCACACGAGTGTCTTCCGCGGGCGCGCCGCACCCGTTATCTTGTCACATCCCCGACATCTCCGCGTGCTCCTCTCCCCGGCCCGGCCGCCCTTCGCCGACCCCGATGCGCTCCCGCAGCTCCTTTCGCAAGCACACGCCGGTCCTGGCCGGTGCCGCCCTGGCAGCCCTCGCGCTGGCCGGGATGGCCGCCCTCGCGCGAGCCGGCTCCACCTCGGCGGAGGACCCGCCGATGGTGCTGCCGGCCGTCGCCGCGGCGCCGGGGGTGCGGGTGGACACGCTGTTCGTGGGGGGGTTCGCGCGCGGCTCGTTCACCCAGGCGCTGGGCACCCTGGCCAGCGACCTGTCGCCGGCGGAGCGCGGGATGGTGGGGCGGCACCTGGACAAGATCTACCTCCCCGTGCTGCAAGGCGCCGCGCTGGGCACGGGCGGGCGGCTGCGGGTGGCATACGAGCGCGCCCGCCGGCCGGACGGCACCACCCGCTCCATCCAGGTGCTGGCGGCCGAAGCGGCGGTGGGCGGGGGGATGCACACCGTCTTCCTCTACGAGCAGGGCGACGCCCCCGGCTACTACGACGATCTGGGCCGCTCGCTGGACCCGGTGGCGTGGGCCGGCCCCCTGGCGGCCATGCGCGTCACCTCGCCCTTCAAGATGGACCGCATGCACCCGCTCCTGCGGCGCGTCCTGCCGCACACGGGCGTGGACCTGGCGGCCGGCTACGGCACCCCCGTGCGCGCCACCGGCGACGGCAGCGTGACGTACGCGGCGGCGCGGGGCGGCTACGGCAACATGGTGGAGATCCAGCACCCCAACGGCTACGCCACGCGCTACGCCCACCTTTCACGCATCTCCCCCGCCGTCGGCGCGGGGATGCCGGTGCACCAGGGTGACGTGATCGGCTACGTGGGCGCCTCCGGCCTGGCCACCGGCCCGCACCTCCACTACGAAGTGCGCCGCAAGGGCCGCCCCGTCGATCCCCTCCTGGCCCAGAACGAGTCGGGGAGCACGCGCCACGTGGGCTACGACGAGGGCTGGCGCGGCGAGCGGCGGGCCCTGGGCCGCCTTCTCGCCCGCACTCCCACGATCCGGCGGGCGTTCCGTTAGCACACACGGAGACACAGAGGCACAGAGGAAAACCCTCTGTGCCTCTGTGTCTCCGCGTGAGCTATGAAATCTTTACGAGGACGGCGGTGATGTTGTCGCGGCCGCCCCGGGCGTTGGCCTCGGCGATCAGGCGGGCCACGAGGTCGGGGAGGGGGGCGTCTTCCTTGAGGATGCTGGCGATCACCTTGTCGGTGATCATCCCCGTGAGGCCGTCGCTGCACAGCAGCACCAGGTCGCCCGGCACGAAGCGGCCGGCGCCGATGTCCGGCTTGTCCGCGGCGTCGGCGCCCAGGGCGCGGGTGAGGATGTGGGACAGGCGGTGGCGGCGGGCGCCCTGCTCCGTCAGCCGGCCCTCGTCCACCTCGCGCTGCACCCAGGTGTGGTCGTGCGACACCTGGCGCAGCTCGCCGTTCCGCATCAGGTACATGCGGCTGTCGCCCACGTGGCCCATGCGGTAGGTGCCGTCGCCCAGCACCACCACCGCCGTCAGCGTGGTCCCCATCCCGTCCGTGGAGGGGTCCTGCTGGGTGTGGGCGATGATGGCCTCGTGCGCCGCGTGCAGCGAGCGGCGCAGCGACTCGGCCAGCAGCTCCGGCTCCAGCTCGTCGTCCACGCCGCGCACCAGGGCGCCGCCCACCACCTCGGCGGCCAGGGCACTGGCGATCTCCCCCGCGGCGTGCCCGCCCATCCCGTCGGCCACCAGGAAGACCCCCCGCCCCTCGTCCACGAAGAAGGAGTCCTCGTTCCCCTTGCGGACGCGCCCCACGTCGCTGGCCCCCGCCACCTCCCACGACACCGTCACGGCGCCGCGGCCCACGGCGCCAGGGCCAGCACCGGGTGGGCCGGCGCGGCGCCCACCCTCACCGGCGTGAACATGGACTGGTAGACCAGGAAGCCGACGACCACCAGCAGCACCAGGATGAGGAGCGCCAGCCACACCGGGAAGCGGAAGCCGGGCTTCTCCTCGCGCAGCGTGGCCGGTTTGGCGGGGGCCACGTACTCGGCGCGCGCCCGCTCCGGGTCCGCCTGCGCCACCTCGCGGAACTGCAGCTTGACGCCGCCCACCCGCACCGTGGCTCCGTAGGGGAGCGGGGTCGGGATGTTGGGGGCCAGCTTGATCCCCTCCACCGCCGTGCCGTTGGTGGAGCCCAGGTCGGTGATGCGCCACGCGCCCAGATCCCACTCCAGCCGGGCGTGCGAGGCGGAGACGGAGTCGTCGTCGATCACCAGGTCGCTGGCCGCGGCGCGGCCCAGCGTGACCACCGGCTTGGGGATGGGGAGCTCTTCGCCGTAGCGCGGCCCGGCGGTCAGCGCCAGTGCCGCCAGCGGCCCCGTGCGCCCGGGCTCGGGGAGGTTGGCCATTCGGTGTTCCTTCTGCCGTGAAGCGGTGTGCGCCCATGGGTTTGCGGGCCGCCCAACCTAGGCGGCGCTTTCCCGCAGAGCAAGGTCCGCACCGGGGCCGCGTTTCTTGACGGGGCTCGCTCCCTCAGATTATCCTTGTGATCCTCGCAGCAACCCCCGCCCGCACCCCCCCCGCCCCGTGATCGCTCGCATTCTGGTCGCGATCCTCCTGGTATTGGCCCCGCG
>CADCTW010000194.1 GCA_902805735.1 uncultured Gemmatimonadota bacterium
CCGCGAAGGGGTTGAGGTACACGCCCACACCCGCGTAGTCGCGGTAGATACCCAGTATGGGGTTGGGGGCGCGCAGCTCGCGCTGCAGCTCCTCCTGCACCTCGGGGCGCTCCACGATCACGTAGTCGCGCTCGCCCGCCAGCAGCCGCAGCAGGGCGTGCTCGTACTCGGCCAGCTCGCTGAAGCCGAGCTCGCTGCGCACCTGGCGGTAGGGCACCAGGTTCTGGTACACGTCGCCCACCGTGACCTGCGCGTCCGGCTGGCGGAGGAGAACGTCGGCGACCCGCCGGTACAGGCGGTCGAGTGCGTCCATCGTGGGGGTGCCTGGGAAAGAGAAGCGGCCCCGGTCAGGGGGCCGCGGGTGCGGGGGGCGCCGCCACGGCCGGTACCGGGAGGTCCGGGATGGTGCGCGGGACCAGCTCGCGCACGGCCTGCGGGGCCCGCTCGCGCGCCTGCTCCGCCTGCGCCGTCATCCCCGCCTCGCGCATGGCGCGCAGCAGCCCCACCCAGGCGCGCTCGTCCTCCGGGCTGGCGTCCAGGGCGCGGCGGAAGGCGCGGGCCGCCTCCGCGGGGCGGCCGCTGTCCAGCAGCAGGTGCCCCAGCTCCGCGTTGAGGGCCGCGTCGCCGCCGCGGGCGATCAGCCCCGCGCGGATCTCGCGGAGGGCGTCCTGCCTGCGCCCCGCCTCGCGCAGGATGGCGGCCAGGCGCACGCGCGCCTCCGGGTCGTCCGGGTGCTCGTCCGCGTGGGCGCGCAGGAGCTGCGCGGCCTCGGCGATCTTCCCCTCGCGCACCCGAAGGTCCACCCGCTCCAGCCCGCCACGGTTGCCGCGCACGGCCCACGCCGCCAGCAGCACGACCGCCGCCACCCCCAGCGCGCCGGCCAGCCAGCGCAGGGGGCTGCGGCCGCGGTCGCGGGGCACGGGGTGCACGCGGGTGGCGTCGTCGTGGGCGGGGATGGGCGCGTCGGCTTCTTCGGAGAGCACGGGGTCCTCCAGCAGCGGGGCGTCGGCGGTACGCGCGGTGAGCAGGTGCCGCTCCAGCCCGTCGGCCACCGTGCGCGCCATCTCGAAGTCGCGCGGCGACGGCTCCGCCCCCGCGGACACGCGGGTGGCGGCCGCGTCCAGCTCGTGCATCCCCGCCGCCAGCTCCAGGGGGAGGCGGTCGCGGCGGCGCAGCTCGGCCAGCAGCTCGTCGCTGGAAAGGTCGTCGGGCGAGAGGGCGCGCAGGCGCAGCTCCACGGGGGCCGTGGGCTCGTCGCGCAGCACGCGGCGCAGGGTGCTCTCGGCGGCGCGCGCCACGCGCACCAGGGCGCCGGGGCTGGCGCTCCCCCCGCGCAGCGCGGCGATGTCGCTGGACACGGCGCGCAGCGGGCGCAGCGCGCTTTCGGGAACGGGGATCATCCGGTCACTGTTCGATGCGGAGGAGGCCCAGCCGCGCTCCCGCGCGCACAAAGGCCTCCGGCGTGTCGCACGGCAGCTCGCGCCCCGTGCGCTCGCGGATCTGCCGCGCCGTCCGACGCATGAACGTGGCCACCGGGAGCGACGGGTCCGCCGAGTGGTCGCGCATGCGCGCCACGATCTCCTCCCACGTCCCCTCGATCACCGTGCCCTCCACCGTCCGCACGCGGTGCTGCGGCTCCTCCCCCAGCCCGGGGGTGCCCAGCATGCGCAGGATCATGTCGATCTGCGGCGCCAGCTCCAGCCCCGGCGCGGGCGCCGCTTCCTCGGCCCCCTCGAATTGCGCCTCCACCTCGGCCAGCAGGTGGTCCACCTCGTCCGGCTCGATCTCCAGCTCGATCAGCCGCTGCCGCCACGGATCCAGCCGCGGATCGTCCTGCGGCACCCCGTCCAGCGCCGACTTGAGCTCCACGTAGCGCCAGAGGGAGAGGGTGTCCCAGTGCTCGGCCGGGGGCACGCGCTCCAGCTCGCGCAGCGCGCCGCGCGTGTCGCCGCGGTCGTGGAAGAGGTGGGCCAGGTAGATGCGCGCCTCGTGGAGCTGCGCGTCCAGCCGCAGGGCCCGGCGCAGCTCGCGGCGGGCGCCCAGGTCGTCGCCCAGCGCGTGCAGGGTGTAGCCGCGGGCCGCCGCCACCTCCGCGTTGTCGGCGTGGGCCGTGGCCAGCACGCCGAAGCGCACCCGCGCGTCCGCGAACAGCCCCTCGCGGTACAGCGCGCGCCCCATCGTGAGCCCCAGCTCCAGGTCGTCGGCCAGCCCCAGGTCGTCCACGCGGGCGAAGCAGCCCAGCGCCTGGTCCAGCTGCCCGAACTTGAGCAGCGTCTCGCCGAGGCCCACCCAGGCGTCCTCGTACTCCTCGTCCGCCCGGAGCGCTTCCTCGAACGAGCGGCGGGCCCACGCGTACTCCTCGCGGGCGATGCGCACGTAGCCCAGCCCCACGTGCAGCAGCGCGGAGTCGGGGTGGTGGCGCAGCCCTTCGCGGAGGACGTCGAGCGCGTCGTCGTAGTCGCCCGACTCGTAGAGGCGGTGAGCCCGTTCGTCGAACTCTTCGGAGCTGAGGAAAGACGTTCCCATGAGGTGTTCCCAGGATACTGGAGCGCGCGCGGCGGCCCGGCCCGCGCGGCGGCGGGGCACCCTCGGGCGCCCCGCTGGAATATAATCGCCCCGCGGACCCCGCACCAAGGCCCTTTGCGTACAGGCGGGAGCGGGGTTGCAGAGCGGCGCGGATGCGGCCAGATTCAACGCGCCCGAAGCACCCGAAACGCAAGGAAACCCTCATGTTCGACTGGCTGCGCCGCCGCCGCCTCTCCGCCGAAGCCAAACGCAAGCTCCTGATCGTCGCCGCGCGCAGCGAAGAGGCGATCGTGGAGACGCACGTTTCCAACATCTTCGACCTGGTGGACGCACTGGCCGGCGAGGTGGACGTGGACCGTGCCCTGGAGCTGTACGCCGAGCTGATCCCGCTGGACGAGCACATCTCCGGGATGGTGACCAACCGCGTCCTGGCGCGCCACGACGACCCGGCCGCCCGCGCCCCCACGCGCACCACCGGCACGCGCCGCTACGCCAACGTCTTCCGCGACGGCGGCGCACGCTGATCTCACACAGAGACACAGAGGCACAGAGACGGCTTCATCTCTGTGCCTCTGTGTCTCTTTGTGAGCCCCCTGCCCTTGCGACGGCCAGGGTAAGGGGCGATTTTGGCGCGTCTTTTACCGCGGCGTAAATGGAATACGAATACATCGACACACCCGAGGGGCTGCGCGCCGTCGTGGAGCGGCTGCGCGGGCTTCCGCTGATCGCGGTGGACACCGAGGCGGCGGGCTATCACCGGTTCTTCGACCGGATGAGCCTGGTGCAGATCTCCTCGCGTGAAGAGCACTTCCTGGTGGACCCGTTCACGGTGGGGATCCTGGACCCGCTGGCGGACCTCCTGGAAGATCCCGCCGTGGAGACCGTGTTCCACGACGCGGACTACGACCTGCGCATCCTGGACCGCGACGCCGGGCTGTCGGTGGCCAACCTGTTCGACACGCAGATCGCCGCGGCCTTTTTGGGCGAGCGCTCGCTGGGCCTGGGGAGCATCGTGGAAAAGTACCTGGGCCTCAAGCTCCCCAAGGAGTTCCAGCGCGCCGACTGGGCCGAGCGCCCGCTGTCGGAAGGGATGAAGCAGTACGCCGCCACGGACACGGCGCACCTCCCCGCCCTGCGCGACCAGCTTCGCGCGGCGCTGGAGGAGAAGGGGCGCATGGCGTGGGCGGAGGAGGAGTTCCGCCGCCGCGAGCTGACCAAGTACGTGGAGCCGGAGGAGGGGCGCGAAGCGTTCCTGAAGATGAAGGGCGCGCGCGACCTGACGCCGCGCGGTCTGGCCATCCTCAAGGAGCTGCACGAGTGGCGCGAGGGCGTGGCCCGCGAGCGCGACCAGGCCACCTTCCGCGTCCTCAACAACCAGGCGCTGCTGGAGATGAGCGCAGCCCCGCCGGAAGACGGCCGCGCCCTGCGCAACATCACCGGCGTGTCGGATGGCATGGCGCAGCGCCGCGGGCGCGACATCCTGGCCGCCGTGCAGCGCGGGCTGGCCGTCCCCGAAGACCAGCTCCCCCGCTTCCCCCGCGGCCAGCGCTTCGACCGCGACGTGGAGCTGGAGGCCCGGGTGGAGCGCCTGAAGGGGGCGCGCAACCAGCGCGCGGAAGAGCTGGACATGGACGGCGGCTTCCTGATGAGCCGCGCGGTGCTGGAAGAGGTGGGGAAGGCGCGCCCGCGCACGCTGGACGATCTCGCGGCGGTACAGGGCGTGCGCCGCTGGCAGGTGGAAGCGCTGGGCGAAGCGCTCCTCAAGGCGATCTGAACCGAGAGAACGATGCGACAGATAACGGACGGCCAGGGACGCGTGTGGGAGGCGGTGGGCGCCGACGAGGTGGTGGCCCACATGCGCAAGGGAGCGGTGCTCGCCTTCCGCCCCGCGGACGAGCCCGCCAGCGAGCCGGTGCGCACCACCATCGCCTTCAACAGCCAGGCGGCCGCCGAGCTCGCCATCCGCTCCATGAGCGAGAAGGACCTGCTCCGCCGCCTGGACTGGGCCAAGACCTCCGCGGGCGTAGTCTAAAAAGAAGTCTCACACAGAGACACAGAGGCACAGAGAAAAGCTTTTTCTCTGTGCCTCTGTGTCTCTGTGTGAGACTATTTCCTTACCAGCCCGCCATCCATCTCGTCGATGCGCGCCACGGAGGCGGGGCGCTCGCGCTGGAGGCGGGCGGCGGTCGCCTCCGCCTGGCGCATCACGCGCAGCAGGTTGCCGCCCAGCACCTTGCGCACGTCCGCGTCCGACCAGCCGCGCCGCAGCAGCTCCACCGTGAGGTACGGGTAGCGCGACACGTCCTCCATCCCCACCGGGAGCGAGGTGACGCCGTCGTAGTCCGAGCCGATCCCCACGTGGTCCACGCCCGCCATCTTGACGATGTGGTCGATGTGGTCGGCCACCGTGCCGATGTTGCCGCGGGGAAGGGGGTTCTGGCGCTGCCAGTCGCGGTACGCGCGCTGCGCCGCCGGGGCGTCGTTGGGGAACTGCGCCTGGAAGCGGCGCTGCACCTCGAACATGTCGCGCATGGAGGCGGCGGCGCGCGGCTCCAGGAAGCCGCTGTAGAAGTTCACCATCACCATGCCGCCGTTGGGCTTCAGCAGGCGCAGCACGTCGTCCGGCACGTTGCGCGGGTGGTCCGCCAGCGCCCGCGCGGAGGAGTGCGAAAAGATCACCGGCGCCGCGGAAACGCGGATGGCGTCCTTCATGGTGGCGGGCGACACGTGCGACAGGTCCACCAGCATCCCCACGCGGTTCATCTCCCGCACCACCTCCTCGCCGAAGCGCGTGAGCCCGTCGTGGCGCGCGGAATCGGTGGCGGCGTCGGCCCAGTCCAGCGTGTTGGCGTGGGTCAGCGTCATGTAGCGCACACCCACCGCGTGGAACTGGCGCAGCGCGGCCAGCGAGTTCTCGATGGAGTGCCCCCCCTCGATCCCGATCAGCGACGCGATCTTGCCCCCGCGGTGCGCCCGCTCCACGTCGTCCGCCGTGAGCGCGAGCTGCAGGTCCGGCGACTGGGCGGTCATGCGGTGGATCAGGTCCACCTGCTCCAGCGCCACGCGCGCGGCGCCCCCCCGCGCGAAGTGGGCGGGGACGTAGGCGGCCCAGAACACCCCGCCCACCCCGCCGGCGCGCAGCCGCGGGATGTCCGTGTGCTGCGCGGGCTGCGGCTGGCGCGGGTCCAGGCGGGCCAGGTCGCCCCCCGCTTTCTCGCGGATCTCCCAGGGGAGGTCGTTGTGGCCGTCGATCAGCGGCGTCTGCGCGTGGAGGCGGCGGGCGCGGGCCAGGAGCGCGGCGTCGTCCTGCTGGGCGCGCGCGGGCGTGGCGGCGGCCGCCAGCCCGAGGGCGGCGGCCGCGAAGGCGGCGTATCTCATGTGTTCCGGGAGAGTTGAAGTCAGCGTGCCATGCCGCGGAACACGCCGGCCGTGCGAAGGGAGAGCGCCTCGGACGGGCCCACCCACTCCACCGTGGCCACCATGCGGCGGCGGCGCTGGAACTCGTCGCTGGTGACCGGCGCCGAGGAGAAGACCCCCGCCAGCTCCTTGGGCACCAGCAGGAGGAAGTCCTCGCGGCGCGGGTCGTTGGCGCCCCCCCATTTGCACGCGGCGGCGGGGATGCGCCCGTTGTCCGTGAGCGCCGCCACCACCGGCTCGGCCGTGACGTTGGTGCGCACCTGGTACGAGGTGGGCTGCTCGCAGTAGAGCTCCGCCCGCACCATGCGCCCCCGTGCCGCGGCGCCCTGCAGCACCAGCCGCTCGTACCCGGCCGCGCCGAACGCCGCCTCGGCCGCGCCCGTGGTGGCGGGCGTCGCGGCGGCGCCCGTGTCCGGCAGCGGCACGGCGGGGCCGCCGGGCGCGCGCGTCACCATGGGCGCGTCGTTGCTGGGGCGCGCGTTCTCGCCGCCGCCGCCACCGCCGAACAGAAAGACGCCCAGCAGCGCCGCCGCCACACCATAGCCGGCAAACGCCCAGGGGCGGCGCCATACGGGGACCGGTGCGCGCCGCTCGACGCGCCTGCGCTCGTTTCCTCGGCGGTCGCCGTCGCTGCTGCGCGGCGCGCGGGGAGTTTCGTTGGACTGTGACATTGGGCCGGGTAAGATGCAGGGAGCGCGCCGCGGGCGCTCCACCGCGGGCAGGTCAGAGCGGGACGGGCGGCGACGGCGGGAGGACCAGGCGGAAGGTGCTCCCCACCCCCGGGGTGGAGGCGGCCTCCAGCGTGCCCCCCAGCAGCACGGCCACCCGCCGCGCGATGGGAAGCCCCAGCCCCGTGCCGTCGTGCCCCGCGGACTCGTCGTTCTCGTTCCGCGCGAGCTGGACGAACTCGTCGAACACCCGCGCCTGGTCTTCGGGGGCGATCCCGTCGCCCCCGTCCACCACCTCGATCTCCATGCCGCCGTCGTACGCGGGCGAGCAGTTGACCCACACCGGCGCGCCCTTGCCGAACTTGATGGCGTTGGAAAGCAGGTTGGAGAGCACGTGGCGCAGCCGCCGCGGGTCCGTGCGGATCCAGAAGGGCCGCCGCGGCGCCGAGACGCGCAGCACGGCGCCCGTGGAGTCGGCCATGGGGCGCAGGCCGGCGAACACCTCCTCGGCCAGCCCCGGCACGTCCACCTCCTCCACCACCAGGTCCGGCTTCCCCACCTCCAGCCGCGAGATGTCCAGCACGTCGTTCACCAGCTCGCGCAGGTGGCGGGCGGCGCGCTGCGAGCGCTCGATGGCCAGCTCCTGCTGCTCGCCCAGCGGGCCGTAGATGGAGGCCAGGAGGAGGTCGTTGTACCCCATCACCGCGTTGATGGGGGTGCGCAGCTCGTGGCTCATGTTGGCGTAGAAGCGGTTCCGCGCCGACAGCGCCAGCTGCAGCTCGCGGGTGCGCCGCTCCAGCTGGTGGTTGAGCTGCATCAGCTGCTCCTGCCCCGCGTGCAGCTCCTCGGTCATGGCCAGGAGCTCCTCGTTCTGCGCCTCCATCTCCTCGTTCTGCGCCTGCAGGGCGCGGGAAAGCTTGGCGTTCTCCCCCAGCTCCCGCTCCAGCTCGTCCAGCGCGCGGCCCAGGCGGGCCTTTTCCTTGGCGAGCTGCCGCTGGGTGCCCGCCTGCTCGGAGTTGGCGGAGGCCAGCTCCTCGTACAGCATCTCCAGCCGGGGGTCGCGCGGCGCCTCCACCAGCCACAGGCGCGGCGTGGCCGGGTCTTCCTCCCACACGGGGTGGAAGGCCATGGGGTGGATGGTGTCCGCCCCCTCCACCATCAGCTCCCAGCAGGAGCCCGGCTCGCCGCGGCGGACGAGGAGCTGCTCCAGCTTCAGGCGGCTGGCCCGGTCCAGCATCGCTTCCAGGCGCGCGCCCACCACGGGGCGCCCGAGCACACGCTCCATGCGCCCGTTGGAGTCCATCACCACGCCGTCGGCGCCCAGCTCCACCACCACGCCCGGGAAGGCGCGGAGGGCCGGGTGCATCCCCTGTCCCGCCCTCGTGCTCATGGGAAACGCTCCTTCAGCTCACGCGCGGCCTGGACCGCGTCGTCCGCCGTGAAGTCCGCGCCCAGCTCCGCCGCCAGCTTCGGGTCGTCGTGGAAGGCGCGCCCCCCCACGGCGATCAGCGGGGTGCCGTCGCCCAGCCCCGCCCTGAGCGCCTCCACCGCCGCGCGCACCCGCGGCAGGTGCGGCCGGATGGAGGCGGAGAGCGCCACCACGTCCGGCTTGCGCGCGCGCACCATCTTCACCAGGTCGGGGATGGGCACCGTGGGCCCCAGGAACACCGTGTCCCACCCCTCCATCTCCAGCACGTCGCACAGCATACGCAGCCCCACCTCGTGGCGCTCGGAGTCCGCGCACGCGGCCAGGAGCAGCCGGCCGCCGGTTTCCGACGTGGCGAAGAGGCGCTCGTAGAGGCGCGCCATGGCCGCCTGGGTGATGGCCGTGGCCAGGTGCTCGTCGGCCACGGTGATGCGGTTGCTCTCCCACAGCCGCCCCACCTCGCGCAGCGCCGGCTGGAAGACGCCCAGGTACAGGTCGCGAAGGTGGGTGCCGGCCTCCAGCGCCTCGTCCACCACGGCGAAGGCGGCCCGCCGGTCGCCCGCCAGCAGGGCGGCGACGAAGCGATCCCGGACTCCGGGAACCCCCGTGTCCTGCTCTGCGGCGGCTGCGTCCATCCTCGTGCCTTGCCGGCGGCGGGCTGGGTACGCCCTTCGCGCCGAATCATTGGGTTCGCCTCGCCGGCCGGTGCGCCGGGTGGATGGCAGAAATAGCTCCGGTTCGGCCTCCGCGCAAGCTTCGCTTATTCCCCGCCCGCCCACTCCCCCAGCGCCAGCGCGCTCACCGCCACCGCCGCGCGGATTCCGCCGGTGCGCACCATCTCCAGCACCCGCTCCCGCGTCAGGATGAGCACGCGGATGTCCTCCGCCTCGTCCAGCTCCCGCTCGGCCGAGCGGCGCGCGTTCTTCACCTCCACCACGTACACCCGCGTCGTCTGCCAGGACGGGTTGAGCTCCAGGCAGCCGATCACGCGCGGCTCATCCCCTTCGTACCCCGTCTCCTCGCGCAGCTCGCGCACGGCGGCTTCCAGGGGGCTCTCCCCCTCGTCCATGAAGCCGCTCGGCGTCTCCATGGTCACGGTACGCAGGGCATGGCGGAACTGTTCCACCATCACCAGCTCCCCCTCCGGCGTCCGCGCCACCACCGTCACCCCGTCCGGCGAGTCGGCGATGTTGAACTCCTCCACCTCGCCCGTGCGCGGCGAGCGCGCGCGGTCCGTGCGCACGTGGAAGATCTCGAACTCCGGCCCGTCCCTGCTCTCCACCCGCTCCCACTCGCGCGGGCGTCCCCCCTTCCCCTCCTCCATCCCTCCTCCCCGAGCGCAGGTGAAACCGCCGCGCAAATGCAAGCACCACGCCAGGATAAGGTGATTCGAGGGGACCGGCACAACCCCGGGCCCCTCTCTGGATGACGGGAAGGCTGTGGCTCTCGTGAGCGAGAGAGGGGGCGAATTCCCGGCATTCGTGCGACGAGCCCGCCCGCCCCCCATCCCCCTCCCCCGCAAACTGCGCGGGGGAGGGAGCGCATCTTCCGTATCGGCGCGACGATGGGCCCGGTGCACCCGTAGGGGCGCGATTCATCGCGCCCCTGCGAACGGACCATGTCAGGGCTCCGTGGCGGGACGGACGCCCTCGTGGACCCCGCACACCTGGAGGCCCCACTGCATGGCGGGGCCGATGCCAAAGGCGAAGATCAGGGTGCCGACGCCGACCGGGCCGCCCATCCACCACCCGAGTCCGAGGGCCGCCAGCTCGATCAGGGTGCGCACGCGGCGCACGGGCCACCCGCTGCGCGCCACGAGCCCCAGGATCAGCCCGTCGCGCGGACCCTTGCCAAGGCCCGCCTTGATGTAGAAGCCCGTCGCGAGGCCGCAGATGAGGATCGCCACCGCGTAGTACGCGTATCCCCACAGCGGCGAGGGCGCGGTGGGGACGTAGGGGGCGAACACGTCGATGAACCAGCCGATCACCACCATGTTGGCCAGCGTACCGACTCCCGGCCGGATGCCGATGGTCCAGGAGAAGGCCACGATGGCGAGCCCCACCAGCGCGCTGGCCGTGCCGAGGGTGATCCCCGTGCGCTCCGAGAGGCCCTTGTGGAACGCGTCCCACGGGCCCAGCCCCAGCCGGCTGCTCACCATCAGGTCGATCGCCACGCCGAACCCGGCCAGCCCTGCCAGGAGGCGCGCCCACGCTCCGGGAGACCGGAGGTGCGCGTGCCAGGGTGCTTCCTTCATCTCGAATCACCGCCGCGGTTTGCGAAAGGCCGCCAATCTGCGGCCCCGCGCCCCCCCGCGCCAGGCGCAGGAAATGCACGACGCCCCCGCCGGACGCCCAAAACGGAGGGGAGCGATGTTCAAGGTCCGCGTGGTGAAGTCGATGTACGACCAGTCGGAGCGGTACGTGGGCCAGGTGGGCGAGGTGATCGGCCACTGGGGTCCGGACAACAGCGAGAGCGGCCGCGAGGGCCACATGGTGCAGTTCGCCGACGGCACCGTCGTGGGGCTGGCGGACGACGAGGTGGAGCCGGTGACGGGCGAAGAATAAAGGCCTCACACAGAGACACAGAGGCACAGAGGAAAGCGCTTTCCTCTGTGCCTCTGTGTCTCTGTGTGAGCCTATCTTTTCCAGAGGTAGTAGACCGGCACCCCAAGCAGCACGATGAAGAGCCCCGCGAACGAGTACTGCGGCTTCGCCACCAGCAGGATCAGCGCGATGCCCAGCGCGGCCATCATGTACAGCGCGGGGATCACCGGGTACCCCACGGCGCGGTACGGGCGCTCCATGTCCGGGCGCTTGCGGCGCAGGGAAAAGAGCGCGGCCGTGGTGAGCACGTAGAAGATCAGCGCGGCGAAGATCACGTAGTCCAGCAGCTGGCCGTACGAGCCGGTCAGCGTCAGGAAGGCCGTCCAGATCCCCTGCACCAGCAGCGCCCAGGTGGGCACGTGCGTGGTGGGCGACAGGCGGCCCGCCGCCTCGAAGAAGAGACCGTCGCGCGCCATGGCGTAGTACACGCGGGCGCCGGCCAGGATCAGCCCGTTGATGCAGCCGAAGGTGGAGACCAGGATGGCCGCGGCCATCAGGAAGAGGCCCGTGTCGCCCAGCATCTCGCGCATGGCCAGGGTGCCCACCCGGTCCTCGGGGGCGTTCTGGATGGCGGAAAGGCGCAGCACCACCAGGTAGGCCACGTTGGCCAGCAGGTACAGCCCCGTCACCAGCCCCGTCCCCAGCGCCAGCGCCAGCGGCAGGTTGCGCTGCGGGTTGCGCACCTCGGCCGCCGCGAAGGTCACGTTGTTCCAGGCGTCGGACGAGAAGAGCGACCCCACCATCGCCCCGCCGAAGGCGAGCATGAAGGCGGGGAGCATCAGCTCCATCCCCAGGAACGAGGTGGCGCGGGTGCCCGTGACCGTGTCCGCCCACATCAGGTTGAAGTTGCTGGCGATGGCGCCCGGGTTGCGGCCGATGATGAAGGCCAGCAGGATCAGCCCCAGCAGCGCGCCCGTCTTGGCGAAGGTGAAGGTGTTCTGGATCCACTTCGCCTCGCGCAGCCCGCGCATGTTCACCGCCGTGAGGATGGCGATGATGGCCATGGCCACCACGCGCTGCCAGCTCAGCCCCAGCTCGATCTCCCCGCCCGGCATCGGCACCTTGCCGAACGACATGAAGAGGTCGGGCGTGACCGCGGGGACGAAGACCCCCAGGAAGCGCGAGAACGCCACCGCCACCGCCGCGATCGTCCCCGTCTGGATCACCAGGAAGAGCGTCCACCCGTACAGGAAGCCCGGGAGGTGCCCCAGCCCCTCGCGCAGGAACACGTACTGGCCGCCGGCCCGCGGCATCGCCGCCGCCAGCTCGCCGTACGACAGCGCACCGAAGATGGTGATCAGCCCCGTGGCGACCCACACCAGCAGGAGCCCCGCGGGCGAGTTCATCTGCCGCGCGATGTCCGCCGACACGATGAAGATCCCGGAGCCGATCATGGACCCCACCACCAGCATGGTGGCGTCCAGCAGCGAAAGGCCGCGCTTGAACTCGCTTTCAGGGGATTCGGACGCCGCGGGCTCGGCGGCGGTGGAGAGGGGCATGGATGCTCCGGTGGGGGTGGGGGGGAAGAAGTCCCGAGTGCTGGGCGCTGTTCCGCGCCCAGCACTCGGGACCTGGCACTCCGCTTAAATGTCGAAGCCGATGGGGTACCGCACCGCGACGGGGCGCCCGGAGGCGCGGTCGCGCGCGGGGCGGAAGTGCCACTCCATCGCCTGGCGGCGAAGAAGCTGGTCGTAGCGCCGGTCGCCGCTGGACACGGTGACGTCGGCGCCGGTCACCTTGCCCTGCTCGTCCACCGCCACCGTGACCTCCACGGCCCGCCCGCGCAGGTTCCGGGGCGGATCGGGCGGGAAGAGCTGCAGGTCCGCCACGGGGGGAATCACGCTCCCCTCGCCCCCCGCGGAGCCCGGCCCGGTGCCGCTCCCCGTGCCGCCGCCGCTTCCCCCACCCGAGCCGCCGCCGGAGCCCGGACCCACGCCC
>CADCTW010000195.1 GCA_902805735.1 uncultured Gemmatimonadota bacterium
GACGATCGCCGCTACCCGCGGCGCACCGGCACAGGTTCGGCGCTCCGTACGGGCTCTGGCACATGTGCGGGTGCGGAGCGGGCGGCGCGCATCGCTTCCTTCACTCCGCGCCCGAATCCGGAGCGGGGGAAAGGAGTGCGTGGCGCTCCGTTCAGGAAATGGTGCGGGGCCGCGACTTCTCGTTGCTGAACAGGCGATTCCCACGACGAGCGCGCGATCCCGTGCGCCAGTACGAGGGGGCGGCCGCCGCTCGCGCCGCTGCCGCCCCCACACACTGACGCACTCACGCACTCTTCCCCTCAGCGCGTCTCCGGCGGCGAATCCTGCTTATCCCAATCCGTCAGCGCGGCCACCACGAACGTCACCGCCGTCAGGCCCAGGAAGAAGTTGCGGGCCGGCTTGTGGTCCGCGAAGCCCAGGAGCCAGGGGACGAAGGGGAGCGCCAGGCCGAGCGCCGCCTCGGTGGCCCCGTGCGCCTTGAACGGCACCACGCGGCGCGCCGCCAGCGGGTAGTCGGTGACGGCGGCGAGGCCGGTGTATCCGCCGGCCAGGGCACGCGCCGCGGCGCGCGCGGGGGGCGGAAAGTCGAGCACTTCGGCGGCCGCGGCGGTGGTGGCCGAGGTGGCGTAGTCCAGCACTCCGTGAACGCGCGGCGAGATCGGCTTCTTCATCCTTTCCTCCGTGTCGGGTGATCCAGGGAGGCGGCTGGGGAGCAAGCCGCGTACCCGCCGGGCAGCACGACGCTACCCCGCCGCGCGGTGCCGCTCCAGCGCGCGGATGTCGCGCAGGCAGATCCAGAGCGGCACGATCCCGATCACCCCGAACGACGCGTCCACCAGCCGCCAGTAGAACGGGATCTCGCGGATGGGACCCGCGATCAGCGCCAGCGGAACCACCGCCACGCACGCGATCATCCCCCACTGCACGACCCACACGTTGCGCACCGGATCGCGCAGCGGCCCCACGAAGAGCGCCGCGATCACCAGGTGGGCGAAGGCGAGCCAGTCGGTGCCGTACGCCAGGAACGGATACGCGCGGTTGGTGGCCGCCACCCCGTCGCGCACCGTCAGCAGCCAGCGCATCAGTCCGCCGAACTGCTCCGGCCTCGCCTCGGGCCCGGCGCCCAGCAGGGCCGTGAGCCAGCGCAGCTCCGTCTCGATGGGGAAGGCCGTGACCCCGCTCACCACCAGCCCCACGATGAACACGATCAGCAGCGCGCGGATGCGCCGCTCCAGCCGGTGACGTTCCATGTATGCTTCCGAAGAGGGTGATCTGGCCCCGGCCCCCGCACAAAGTGCGCTTGCACCGGCGCGTGTCTTGCTGCCGCCGCGCCGCGCCACCATCCCCGCCACCAGGCCCACGAAAATGATCATCCTCGGCATCGCGGGAAGCCTCCGCGCCGGCTCGTACAACCGCGGCCTGCTGGACGCCGCCGCCGAGCTGGCGCCGGAGGCGATGGAGATCCGCGTGTGGGACGGGCTGCGCGACGTGCCCCACTACGAGGCGGCGCTGGACACCGACGAGCGGCGCCCGGCCACCGTGGTGGAGCTGAAGCGCGCCATAGCCGCGGCGGACGGGCTGCTGATCGCCACGCCGGAGTACAACTACAGCATCCCGGGCGTGCTCAAGAACGCGATCGACTGGGCGTCGCGGCCGGGCTACAAGTCGGAGCTGGTGGGGAAGCCCGCCGCCATCATGGGCGCCAGCGGCGGCGCGGCGGGCACGGCCCGCGCCCAGATCCACCTGCGCGAGGTGATGTACTCGACGCTCGCCCGCGTGATGCCGCACCCGGGCCTCCTGGTGGGCGGAGCCGCCGCCAAGTTCACGGACGGGCGCCTCACCGACGAGCCCACGCGCGCCTTCCTGGTGGATTTCCTGGGCACCTTCGCCGCCTACGTGCGCCAGCAGGCGCCGCGGTGACGAATTTCTGGAGGGGGGTTGATCGATCGCGAAAACGGTGGTAAATTTACCGCCTGTCGAGCGCCAAGGTCGATTAGCTCAGTTGGTTAGAGCGCTCGCCTCACATGCGAGAGGTCCGGGGTTCGAGTCCCTGATCGACCACTGTACGCCTGCTTAGCTCAGTTGGTTAGAGCATCTGACTGTTAATCAGAGGGTCCCAGGTTCGAGTCCTGGAGCAGGCGCCTTCTAGCGGTACGCAGCCCCCTGGTGTAATTGGCAACACGCCTGACTCTGACTCAGGAAAGTCCAGGTTCGATCCCTGGGGGGGCTACCTTCTCCCAACACGAAGCGCCCGGCTGACACAGCCGGGCGCTTCGTCGTTTTCTCCGTGCCTCCGCGTGAGGCCGCCGTCCTCAGTCGCCCGCCAACGCCAGCTCCTCGACCGTCGCCTCGAAGTGCGGGCGGGCGCACTGTGCCTTCCAGTGGTCGTTGGCCGCGTGGAGCGCGCGGGTGAAGGAGGCGCGCGCCTCCCGCCGGGCTTCGCGCGCTCGCTCGGCTTCGCGCACGATCTCGCGCTGGCGCACCAGCGTGGGGAACGGCGGCAGCGGCAGCGCGAGCAGGGCGCCGACGTCCTCCACGCGCGTGCGGTTGGACGTACCCGTCACGCGCCCCGATACCATCTCGCGGGCGCGCTGCGTCTGCAGGAGGAGCGCCAGGAAGCGCGGGTCCACCTCGCCGCGGCGCTCGGGCTTCAGGGCGAGCGTGTAGAACTCCTTCGACACCACCAGGCCGTCCACCTCCGCGTACGCGTACCCCGAGGCGCCGTTCACCAGGTCGATTCCCGAGACCACCACGTCGCCCTCGTGGATCACGCGCAGGTCGGCCGGCGCGTATTCGGTGGCGGAGCACCGTGCCTCGCGCACCTCGCCGGTGTTGCGGTCCACCGTGCCGAACGTGTAGATCCCCGCGGGGTCCTCCGGCGGGTTGCGCACCGCCGCGGCCACGAAGTCGCCCAGCACGGGGAAGGTGTCCGGGAGCGCGGCCCTGAGCTGCCGGGAGGTCTCCGCCGCGAAGTCCAGCCGGGCGCCATCGGCCGCGTCCACCTCCTCCTGCCACTGCACGTAAGCCATGGGCGGGAGGTCTGCCCGCTCCATCGCCGCGCGCGCCGCACGCACGTCGAACCGGCCCAGGCGATAACTGCCGCGCACGATCTTCTCGAACTCCTCGTACCCCGCGAGTGTGCGCGGGAGGTCCGTGTCGTCCGGCTTCCCGGTGCGCGTGAAGCCGATGCCGCCGACGTGCGCATAGAAGACGGGCTCGTCCTGGCCCACCCCCTCCGCTTCCTTGCGGATCAGGTAGAGAAGAGAGGTCTTGGCGGTGGTGCGCGCCTGGTACCAGAACGCGTCGCGGTCGAAGCTGAACACCGCCTTCAAGAAGTAGTTGCGGCGAATGAAGCGGCGCGTCTGCGCGTACTCGGGGGTGTTCAGGATCGCCTCGTCCACGATGATCCCCAGCTTCCCGCCGCGCCACTCCCGCGGTTCGTCCGCGTCGCGCACCGGCTTCAGGTAGTCGCGGATGGCGGCCAGGAAGAGCGCCCCGCCCTTGGCGCTGTCGCCGCGGACCTGGTACGTCCCGCGCCCGGCCGCCAGACGCTCGGCGGCCTCCTCGCACGCCTGGCGGGCACGGGCCACGTAGCGCAGCGCCCGCGCCTCCTCGTGCGCGTCCCCGCGCGCCGCCGCGCGCCGCGCGCGTCCCTCCCACCGCTGGACGCGCGCCTCCGCCTCGCGGACCTGCCGCTCCTCCAGGTGCTCGCCGGGGAGGACGGGGAGCCGCTTCTGGAGCCACTCCGAGCCGCCGGCGAAGGTGCCCGGGTAGCGGCGGACCAGGTCGCCGGCGTAGTGGCGGTAGCTCATGGCGCCGAGCGGGGGATTGGTGACGCACACGTCCACCGTGCCCCGCAGCGGCTCGCCGAAGACCGGCGCGTCGCCCAGGAACAGGCCGTTCTCCGCGTGGATCCGCGGCTCGCGGACGCCGTGGATGTACAGGTTCATCCGGGCGATGGTCACGATCCACTCGTCCGTATCCGTCCCCAGCAGACGCTCCCCCGGCACCGCGCGCCCGCCCGCCTGCATCCGCTCCAGGCTGAACGAGAGGAAGCGCCCCGTGCCGGCCGCCGGGTCCAGCACCACCTGGGCGGGCTCCGGCTTCACCACGTCCACCGCGAAGCGCACGATGGGCTCCGGGGTGAAGAACTGCCCGATGCGCGTGTCCTTTTCCGCGCGCCGCGCGATCGCCTCGAAGACGGCGCCCAGCGCGTCCATCTGCGTCCCGCGGAAGTGGTAGCGGTCCAGCACGCGGAAGACCTTGTCCTCGATCAGCCCGTCCGTCAGCCGGCCGGAGAGCTTGACGCCATCCAGGATCTTCGCGGACCGGATCTCCTCGTCCGCCTGGATCTCTTCCAGCAGGTGGTGCACGGTACGCCCGCCGCTGGCGCGATACCGCCGGAACCCTTCGGTGGTGAACCGGTTGGGCAGCTCGGCCGACTCCCGTTTCTCCTCGAAGAGCTTCATGAACATCAGGTACACGAGGCTGCGCATCGCCTCGGGCCCGGTCACGTTGTGCTGCCGCAGCGCGTCCTCCAGCTTGCGGATGTCCTTGCGGAGCCGCTCCTGCTCCACCTGCGACCGCACCCGCGCCAGGCGTGCCGCCGCGTGATGGACCTGCGTGTCGTCCGGGAGGACCGCCGCGCACAGCCGGTCCATGGCCATGCTGTCGTTCCCGATCTCCGGCCACGCGCCGAACCACTCCTCCCACCGCGCGTTGGGGTATTCGTCGAACGGGGTGTCCGCCAGCCTGCGCAGCGCCTGCTCCAGCTTCTCGAGGCTCAGGAACAGGACGCGCCCCCCGCTCCCCTCGCGCTCCAGCCGCAGGTTGTCCTCCGGCATCCGCCGCGCGATCCGCGCGGGGGTCTCGCCGCACGAGAAAAGGAGGTGCGTCCGCTTCCCGCTGGTCCTCTCCACCTCCGGGCGGTGCCGCAGTCCGGCCCGGTATCCATGGACCGCGCTCCGGTTGGCCGGGATCACGAGAATGCAGAACTCGCCCGCGTCCACCACGAGGCCCGCCCCGTCCTGGATCACCGTTGCGCCGCGCCGCCCGAACGACTCTTCCAGGTCGTGCGCGACGATCCTTCCCAGCTCGGACGATTCCGCGGCGAGGTAGCGCGATTGAGGCATGTGCAAGGCGAACTCGGGAAGGGTAGCCCACACGGGGCTTTCGAAACACGGTAAAAGTTGCAGTAGTGGACAGGAAGGTAAGCGGGCTTTCCGAGTGCCACAAGCGAAGACGCCGGATGCGCCAGCGTGGGCAGTTCGCGGGACGAGGGGCTTCCCGCGCGTTGACGAATCACGAGCGAAACCACACCCTTAGGAACACATCCAACAAAGGCGGGATTCATGCTCGTTCGAGGAATGGTGTTCGCGGCCCTGCTGCTTCTTGCCCCGGCCGCCGCCGCGGCGCAGTGGAGAGAACCGCCGCTCCCGCGCTTCGCCCCCGCGCTGGCGGCGGAGAGCTCCCCCGGCCCGGCCCGTGTGCCGTCCGGCGCGCGGGCGGCCGGGCCGGTGCGGCACGCGTTGCTGGGTGCCCTCGCCGGTGCCGTGACGGGTTTCGGCGCGTACCTCATCGCCGAGGAAACCACCCCGCACACCGACCACTCCTACGACTCCCTGGCCCGCTTCAGCACCGTGGCGGTCGGGGCGGCGGTCGGCACCGTGGCCGGATTGGTCGTCTACGCCGTCCGCAACCGCTAAAAGACACAGGGGCACGGAGATGAAGTCGTCTCCGTGCCTCTGTGCCCCTGTGTGAGCCCGATCAGTTCCCGCGGCGGACGAGGTGCACGGAGAGGGCGGTGTAGGCGGCCGGGTACAGGAGCGACAGCCACACCAGCCACCCCGGCGGGCTCGGATAGTCCACCAGCATCCAGATCATCATCCCCAGCCACACCACGGCCCCCGCCAGCAGCGGCACCTTCCAGGGGCGCGGCGCCAGGTTGGGGTAGATGAACCGTACCGGAAGCACCGTGAGCAGCGCCAGCAAGAGGAGCATCGCCGCGTTGGGCCACGGCCCGGCGAAGTGGTGCACGATCCCGGCGTAAAAGGCCACCACGTTCCAGTACGAGGGAAAGCCGAGGAAGAAGCCGGCCCCCTCGTCCTTGGCCCCCGTGTTCGCGAAGCCGAAGAGCGAGGCGATCAGCGCGGGGACGATCCAGAGCAGGCGCGGCTCCGGCAGCCACCCCATCCGCCACACCAGGAGGAGGGGGAGGAAGGTGAAGGTGAGGTAGTCCACCAGGTCGTCGATGGTGCGCCCGTCGATGGCGGGCGCCCACTGCTTCACGTTCCAGGCGCGGGCGAGGGGACCGTCGGTGGAGTCCACCAGGACGGCGGCCAGGTTCAGCAGGAAGAAGCGCAGGGGCGACGGCTGGGCCGAGCACAGCTCCGCCGCGGCCGCGAAGCCGAAGCCCACCCCCGACGCCGTGTACGCGTGGACGGCGTACCCGCGCGCGCGCTGCCACGTCGTGGGCTCCGCCGCGGCCAGGCTCATTCGCGGCCCGGGCGGTCGTCGCCCGTCTTCGCGGCCTCCACCTCCAGCTCCACCTTCTCCTCTGCCTCCTCCAGGTCCGATTCGTCCACCGGGGTGGGCGCCTGCTCGCGCGAGGCGTCGGGCTCGTAGCTCAGCTCCACCAGCATGGGGAAGTGGTCGGAGCCGATGTGCGGGAGCCGGCGCAGCTCGCAGAGCCGGAAGTGGTTGGAGTGGAAGACGTGGTCCAGCGGGTAGCGGAAGAGCGGGTTGTTGGCGTTGAAGCTGTTGAAGAAGCCGCGCCCGATGCGCGGGTCCAGCAGCCCGCTCAGCCGCACGAACAGCTCGCTGACGGGCGACCACGCCACGTCGTTGAGGTCGCCCGCGACCACCGTGGGCACGTCGCCGGCGGCGCGGATGGCGCGCCCCACCAGCACCAGCTCCGCGTCACGCGGGGTGGAGTCCTGGTCGCGGAGGGGCTCCGGCGGGCGCGGGTGAAGGCCGTGCAGCGTCACCCGGTCGCCGCTGGGAAGCTCGAACACGGCGTGCACCGAGGGGATGTCTTCCTGCACGATGAACTCGATGCGCGCTTCCTGGATGGGGAGGCGCGAGAAGAGCATCATCCCGTAGTAGTTCTCCTGCGGCTGCCTCACCACGTGCGGGTACTTCTCCGTGAGCGGCTCCAGCGCGCCCGCCCAGCGGTCGTTGGTCTCCACCGCCAGCACCACGTCCGGGTCCGCGTCGCGGATCACCTTGAGGATGCGCTCGTGCTGCGTGTTCTCCATCAGCACGTTGGCGATGAGCAGGCGAAAGGTGGCGCGCCCCTCCACGTTGGGCGCCTGGGGCCCGTTGGCGCTGAGCTCCACCTGCACCGGGTGCAGCGGGGTGTAGGGAAAGATCTCGCGCGCCTGCGCCAGCACCGTGGCCGCCATGGCCGAGAGGAAGCCCCACTCCGCCGGCTTCCCCTCCATGTAGAACGCGGCGTACGTCCCCCCGGAAAGCGCGGCGATCGTGGCGATCTGCACGCGCGGGAAGTCCCACACGCGCACCGCCCAGTGGGGGCTCCGGCTGAAGCTGAGAAGCGTTCCCGCGGCGGTGAGCGATCCCAATCCCAGCGGGATCCAACGGAGAGCCCCTGGCAGCATGTGTCGGTTCGGTATGTGGAAGATGCGAAGCCCGCGCGCTGCTTCAAGCAACACGCGGGCCGAACGCTCGGAATGTGCTACGGGTGGACGGAAAGTCTCCCCTGTCCGCACCGGAGCGAATAAATTCGCCGCTGGTACCACGCAAAGTCCCCTGCGGGGACTGCCGGTCCGCGACCTGTGGGAGACACATACCGCGAAGGCGGTCTTCGCGCAGCTCCAGCGGCGAATCCACTCGCTCCGGGACGGGTAGGGGCGCCGTCACCGATCTTACGCGGATCCGGTGTCCACGGGGAGCCGGAGCTTCAGCCCTGCGGGCCGCGCGCGCCGTCGGTCCGGGCCAGGCGCCCGATCTCGATGTGCGAGGTGGAGAGGTCGCCCGCGATGTCGGCCATGCGGTCCGTCATCTCGATGACGGTGCGCACGCCGTCGCCCCACACCTGCGTCACGTAGCAGTCGCCGGCCTTGAACATCACGCGCTGGGCCTCCTCCATCGCCTGCATCGCTTCCCATACGAGCTCGCGTGCCTGTTCCAGGTGCTCCAGCGAGGTGCGTTCGGGCATGGGTCGGTTGGGTGAAAGGGCGGCGTTGCGGCGGTCACTCCGGGTCCTGCACGACGTCCGCGAACTCGGTGTGGCGGGCGGCGTAGGCCCGGGCGAAGGAGCAGTACGGCACCACCTTGTGCCCCCGCTCGCGCGCCTGCTCCAGCGCGGCGTGCACCAGCCGCCCCGCGATCCCCTGGCCCTCCGCCTCGTGCGGGACGCCGGTGTGCAGCAGGAACAGCTTCCCCTCGCGCCGGTCGTAGGTGAGCTCCGCCAGCCCCGCGGGGGTCCGCGCCTCGAAGCGCCCCTCGGCCTCGTTGTCCACCACCTCGATCGCCTCGGCCATTCCTTCCTCCTTCGGGTGATCGTGCCTCCGTGCCCCCGGCCTGCCGGAGTGCAACTTTGCGTCCTACGCCGCGGCGCGCATCCGCCGCCACCCCTCGCACAGGTCGCGCGCCGCCTCCGGCCAGGCCGGGAACTCGAACTCGAACCCCGCTTCCGCCAGGCGGCCGGGAACCACCCGGCGGCTCTTGAGCACCAGCTCCGTCTCGGTGCGCATGAAGACGGCGCCCACCTCCAGCATCCAGGGCGCGGCCGGCAGCCCCACGCGCGTTCCCCACGCCTCGCGGAGCGCGCGCATGAAGTCGTCGTTGGGAAGCGGGCCCGGGGCGGCGAGGTTCACGGGGCCGGCGAAGTCGTCGCGGCCGATCAGCCAGCTCACCGCGCGCACGAAGTCGCGGTGGTGGATCCACGATACGTACTGCCGGCCGCTCCCCGACCGCCCGCCCAGCCCACGACGCACCAGCCCCAGCAGGACGTCGAAGATGCCGCCGGGATCGGGGCTCATCACCATCGCGGAGCGCAGGGCGACCTTGCGGGTGCCGGGCACGACCGCCTCGTCCAGCGTGCGCTCCCAGGCGCGCGCCACGTCGATGCTGAAGCGCCAGGTGTCCGGCGCGCCCGGCTCGTCGCCGCCGATGATGCCGGTGGCCTCGTCGTTGGCCGCGTCGAAGCGGTGCGCGTAGATGGTCGCCGTGCTCGACTGCAGCCACACGCGCGGCGGGCGCGCGCACGCGGCGATGGCCTCGCCCAGCACCCGCGTGGAGTCCACGCGCGACTCCATGATCTCCCTGCGCACGGCGGCGCCGTAGCGCGCGTTGACGCTGCGGCCGGCCAGGTTCACCACCGCGTCCGCCCCTTCCAGCTCCGCCGTCCACGCGCCGGGCGTCTTCGCGTCCCACGGCACCACGCGCCACGGCGCGGGGCCCGCGCCCCGGCTCAGCACGACCACCTCGTGCCCTTCGCGGGTGAAGGCGCGGGCGAGCAGGGTTCCCACCTGACCGGAGCCGCCGGGGAGGATGATTTTCATGGGACGATTATAGCGGGCGGGCGGAGTACGCGGCCAGGGCCTGACCGCAATCTCACACAGAGACACAGAGGCACAGAGATGGCTTCATCTCCGTGCCCCTTGTTTTCTGATAGGGGGAAGTTAGTTTGCTGTTTATGAAACCCGCCGCCCGAGTCGGAGACCTTCACACCTGCCCCACGTGCGTGGGGCCCATCCTCCCCGCCGGCGTGCCGACGGTGCGGGTGGCGGGGATGCCCGCGGCCGTGGCCGGTTCCATGTGCGCCTGCGCGGGCGCGCCGGATGCCGTCGCGCGCGGCTCGCCCACCGTGTTCATCGCGGGGAGCCAGGCCGCGCGGGCGGGGGACCCCACGGCCCGCGGAGGCGTCATCACCGGCGGCGCCGCCACCGTGCTGATCGGTGGCTGAGCGTCGGGCAGCTACAGCGGACTTTCCGCGAGTGCCCGGAGCTTCTGCATGGTGGCGAGGTTGCGCGTGGTGGCGGCGTCGCCGAGGGCGCGCTGGAGGGCTGCGGGGAGGCGGCTTTCGAGGATGCCGCCGCGGCACCACAGGTAGGCCACCCGCCTGCCCAGGGCGAACGCGTCGCCGCCCCAGTCCTCCTTCGTCATCGGCGCCAGCCGCGCGATGTCCGCGGGGTCACGGAGCACGGCGACCAGGAAGCGCGACGCGTCCTCTTCGCCGCCGAGCGGGTTGTCGTCCAGGGCCTCCGCCACCTCGGCCGCGGTGAGCACGGTGATGCGCGACGAGACGGCCGTGCGCGCGCGGAGCGCCTCCTCCATGCGCGCGGCCGCATCCTCCGGCGCGGTGTCCGGGGCCGTGTAGACCACGTTGCCGCTGTTCAGGAGCGTCCGCACGTCCCCGAATCCTAGCTCCGCGACGAGGGCGCGCAGGTCGGCCATCGCCACGCGCTTCGCTTTCCCCACGTTGATGCCGCGCAGCAGCGCGACCTGCCTTCCGATGACCGACACTCTCGCCGCTCGGGTTCGGGGTGATTGGAGATTGGAGGTGGGCAGTCGCGGCGAGTAAACTCGCTGCAACAACCGCACGAAGTCCGCCTTCGCGGACTGGGGGCTTCAGGATCAGCCGGAACCGCGTGGTCCTCGCAGGGAATCTCGCGTACTGCTTGCGGCGGTTCCGGCCGCCTGTTCAGTGCCAGGCCACCACGGCCGCGATCATCACCACCAGGCCCAGGGGAATCGCGAGGACGAAGGCGACTCCGCCGAGCAGGAGCTGAACGCGCTTTCGCACGCCAGGGCGGCACAACGTGCGGGCGATCACCAGCGCGCAGACGCCGGTGGGGCCGGCCATGGCGGCAAGGGCGAGGAGCAGGCCGAGCGGATCAGGGGGCCACAGGCCGCCTCCCATGGCGATCGCCCCTAGCAGGGTCGCCCCGGCCCAGGCCTTCCAGAGCCCGGGGGCGCCGGCGCGGCGTGCCGCGAACACCGCCGCCACCACGTACCCGATGATGAAGGCGGTGATCGCCGGGAGAGCGACGGGATCGGCCCAGACCTGCGCGATGCTGAAGCTCATGCGGCTTGCGGCGGGGAGTCCGCGACCGTCGCGACTGTCAGGGCCGCCGCAGGGTGAGCCGCACCGTGTCCGTCTTCGGCACCTCGCCGATCGGAGCGAAGCGCACCACGCGCAGCACGCTGTCGGCCGCGAACGTCGTCGGCGGCGCGCTGGAGGCTGGGCCCGGGTCTTCGAGGAGCTGCGCGACCACCCAGACGGAGAGGGTGTCCACCGAGCCGGGGAGCCGCGTCCACAGGGTGATGTTCAGCGGCACCTCGCCCGGCGCCGGGGTGACCGCGGCGGCGAGCGGATCGCGGCTCGGACCGCGCGCCGGCACCGCCCGGACGTGATACCGGTAGCTCGCCGGAAGCTGCGGCGGAGCCTCGAAGACGGCGAGCACCCGCGCGCACCCGTGGTTGCCGAACTCGCGCGTCTGCGGGCACTCGCCCCGGTCCGCGGCGCCGGTCGTGGAGCCGCACCCGGCGGCCAGGAGGAGGAAGGCTGTGAGCTTGCGGGTCATCGTGGGAAGGCGGGCGAGAGGGTGGTGCACGAGAACGCCCCCGCCCCCGCGAGTGTGACATCCCTGCTCTTCTCTGTGCCTCTGTGTCTCTGTGTGAGCCCGCTGTTCGCGGCGCGGGGCTTGCGACGGGCCCGGGCCGCGAAACGGAGCACTCATGGCAACGGAGGGGAGATGAAGCTACGGCTGAAGCCGGTGGGCGAGCAGGTGATCGTCATCACCGGAGCGGACAGCGGGATCGGGCTGGCGACGGCGCGGGCGGCGGCGGGGCGCGGGGCCAAGGTGGTCATCAACTCGCGCAACGCGGAGGCGCTCGCGCAGATCGCCGACGAGCTGCGCGGGATGGGCACGCAGGCGGAGTGGCTGGCCGCCGACGTGGGCGACGAGCGGGCCATGCGCGAGCTGGCGCGGGTGGCCATCCACGCATTCGGCCGCATCGACACCTGGGTGAACAACGCGGGCGTCGGCATCTTCGGCGAGCTGGAGAACACGCCGCTGGGCGACGCGCGGCGCCTGTTCGAGACCAACTACTGGGGGACGGTGCACGGGGCGCTGGCGGCCCTCCCGCACCTCAAGCGGAACGGCGGCGCGCTGATCAACGTGGGGAGCGTGGAATCGGGCGTGCCGATCCCCCTGCACGGGCACTACGCGGCGAGCAAGCACGCCGTGAAGGGCTTCACCGACGCGCTGCGCATGGAGATGGAGCGCCAGGAGGCGCCCGTTTCGGTGACGCTGATCCGCCCCGCCGCCATCGACACGCCCTTCACCGAGCACGCGCACAACCACATGGCGGGCGCCGAGCCGGAGATCCCGCCCCCGGTGTACGCCCCGCACGTGGTGGCCGACGCCATCCTGCACTGCGCCGCCCGGCCGAAGCGCGAGCTGATCGTGGGCGGGAGCGGGAAGCAGATGTCGTCCATGTGGCGCCGTGCCCCGCGCCTCTTCAGCCGCTACGCCGAGAACGTGGTGTACGAGCAGGAGCGCGCCCCCCGCGGCACCAAGCGCCGCAACGACGCCCTCTACCGCTCCACCACCACGGGGAGCGAGCGCGGCGACTACGCGGGGCACGTGATGGAGTCCAGCGCGTACACCGAGGCGGCCGAGAATCCGCTGCGCTCCGCGCTCCTCCTGGGGCTGCTGGGCGTGGGGACGGTGTGGGCGGTGCGCTCCGGGCTGTTCGAGCGGGTGTACGGCACGGCGCGCGAGCGCTTCACCGGCGCCACCGGGCGCGCGGACCGCGACATGGAGCACGTGCTGGAGCACCTGGAGATGCTGGGCGGCCAGCCCATCGAGATGCTGAGCCCCGAGGAGGCGCGCCGCCAGCCGACGCCCACCGAGGCGGTGATGGCGCTCCTCCGCAAGCACGGCGAGACGGTGGAGCCGGAGCCGGTGGGGAGCGTGGTGGACCGCACCATCCCGGGCCCGGCCGGGCCGATCCCGGTGCGCGTCTACGCGCCGCAGGGGCGCGGGCCCTTCCCCGTGATCGTGTACACGCACGGCGGCGGGTGGGTGATCGCCACCAACGACACCTACGACTCGTCCGCGCGCGCGCTGTGCAACGCGGTGGAGGCGGTGGTGGTGTCGGTGGAGTACCGCAAGGCGCCGGAGCACAAGTTCCCGGCCGCGCACGAGGACGCGTACACGGCGTACCTGTGGGCCCTTCACAACGCCCCGGAGATCGACGGCGACCCGGCGCGGGTGGCGCTGGCGGGCGAGAGCGCGGGCGGCAACCTGGCCATCTCCAGCGCGATCGTGGCGCGCGACCGGGGGGTGCAGCTCCCGTCGCACATCCTGGCCGTGTACCCCATCGCCGACGGGAACACGGAGAGCGAGTCGTACCGCGAGAACCACGACGCCAAGCCGCTCAACCGGCCCATGATGCAGTGGTTCTTCAGCCACTACCTGCGCTCGCCTGCCGACGCGGCGCACCCGCTGATCTCGCTGGTGCACGCGGACCTGAAGGGGCTTCCGCCCACCACCATCATCACCGCCGAGATCGACCCCCTGCGCTCCGACGGCGAGGAGCTGGCGGAGCAGCTTCGCCAGGCGGGGGTGGAGGTGGACTACCACACCTTCAGCGGCGTCACCCACGAGTTCTTTGGCATGGGCGCCGTGGTGGGGAAGGCCAACAAGGCGGTGAAGGCGGCCGCCAAGGGCCTGCGCGCAGGGTTCTAGAAAAGAGGGCTCACACAGAGACACAGAGGCACAGAGAACAACTGATCTCTGTGCCTCTGTGTCTCTGTGTGAGCCCCTTTCCTACCGGGGCAGCGCACTCCCGAGCGCCTCGGCGGCGCGGCTCAGCTCGAGGGCGTATTCGGCCCACCACTGGCCGGCGCGGGGGCCGCCGTTGCACACGCCGTCCGACTGGCCGGGCGTCTTGACCCACAGGTAGGCATCCACCAGGGGGTGGCCGGTCTGGGTGGTGGGCGGGGCGCCGAGCGCCTGGTTGCGGGCGTTGCACCACTCCTTCTCCACGGCCGCGCCGCGCCCGTTGCGGCTGGTGTCGATCACGAAGTGCTTGCCGCCCACCATGGCGCTGAGGCGCTCGCCGTACGCGATGTTCACGCGGGTGCCGTGGAAGTTGGAGACGTTGAGCGCGAAGCCGTCCGCCAGCTCGATGCCGGCCCTGCGCAGCCGGTTGGCCATCTCCCCCGCCTGCTGCCAGTTGGCGTTCCCCGCGTCGATGTACACGGCCGCGCCGGACTGCTTGAGCGCCTGCACGGCCTCGCGCATCAGCACGTAGCGCTCGTCGCGGAGGCGGAAGGGGAGGCAGTCGATGGAGGCCAGGCCGTCGGGCTCTAGGATCACCACGCTGGGGCGGCGGCGGATGCCCTGCGCCAGGTCGCGCGACCAGCGGCGGTACGCGTCGCCGCCGCGCGCGCCGCCGGCGGAGTGCAGGCCGCAGTCGCGGTACGGGATGTTGTAGGCCACGAAGACGGGGAGGGCCCCGGCGCCCGTGATGCGCGCGACCAGCGCGTCCGTCTCGCGGCGCACGTCGCGCATCCAGTCGCCCAGCCAGATGGCCTGCGGCTGGTCCGCGATGCGGCGGATCAGGGCCGCGTCGGCGGGGCGGGTGCGGCGCCACGCCTCCGCCTGCTGGCGCGCGGGCGAGTACGGATCCACGTACAGGCGCCGCCCGCGGAACGGGTTGCCGGACTGGCTCTCGGCCGGCGGGTGCTCGAAGAACAGGGCCGCGAGCAGCGCCCCCGCCACGGCCGCGCCCATGCGCCCGGCGCGCTTCACCCCTGCGCGTCCGCGCGATCCTCGGCCAGGGGCACGTCCGTCGAGCGCCGGTGCGGGTCCGACGCGGACGGGAGCGCCCCGCTCGCCTCGCCCATCAGGCGCATCATGTACGTCTGGCGGGTGAGGAGGATGCGCGTGGCCCGGGTGTCGTAGTGCGTCTTGATCATCAGGTTCGCCAGGTCGCCCGCGGCCCAGAGGAGCCCCGCGAACACCATCAGCCGGATGGTGTCGCCCACCAGCAGCCCGACCCCCGCGCCGCCGGGCGGCCGGTCCAGCCACCACGCCGCGAACTGCCCCAGCGCCAGCACCAGGATCACGACCGACGAGACCCGGAAGAGGATGGAGACCACGTGGAGCCCTTTCTGCGGCTCCAGGTCTTCCTCGCGGACCTCGATGCCGGCCAGCATGGGCCGCTTCCCGGGTCTGCGGCCCGTCCAGTCCGACTCACCGTCCAGGGTGGCAGCTCGTTCCATCGTCGTCTCCGCAGCGGGTGATCCCACGCCCGGCCGCACGGGGCCGGCCCACATCCGCCGCGCTCTTGCACGTCCTGTGCTCGCCGCCCGTCCAATCGGCCGCTCACGGCCCTCCTCCGCCTCGCCTGGTCCACGCCCTCGTCCCGCGCGGGCTAAAGCAGTTCCAGCCCGATGCGAAAGGTGCGTCCGGGCTGGGGCATGCCGCACTGGTCGAAGACGGCGGCGTCCAGGGCGTTGTCCAGGGACAGGGTGGCGCGCCAGGCGCGCCAGCTTCGGCGCACGGCCAGGTCCGCGCGGGTGCCGGCGCGCAGGCGCATCTCCGCGCCGAGGTCGGGGTTGACGCAGTACTGGGCGCCCGTGTGCTGGACTCCGAGACGGCCGCGCAGATCGAGCGGGAGCGGCGCATCCAGCTCCACACCGGCGCGCAGCGAGGGCATGTGCTCGGGACGGGACGGCTCGCCGCCTTCGCGGCCGACGTGCTGGAGCACCAGGTCGCCCAGGAGCTGCACGCCGCCCAGGGAGCCGCCCAGCAGCAGCTCGAGGCCCGCGCTGTTCAGCGCGTCGCGGTTCACGCGGCGGAACTTCCGCCCAGGGGTGGCGATGCGCACCACGGCGTCGTGCAGCCGGTGGGCGAAGACGGTGGCCTGCGCCTCTGCGCCGGCGCGCCTCCAGGTGGCGCCGGCCTCCGCCGCGTTGAGCCGTTCGGGGCGGAGATCCGGGTTGGGATCGAAGCGGCCCAGCGCGCCGGAGTACAGCTCGCGCAGGGCGGGGAAGCGCGCGCGGCTGCTGAGCGAGGCGTGGAGCTGAAGGTCCGGCCGCAGGGCCAGGGTGCTCGCCCCCACGCGCCCTCCCCACGCGGTGAGCGCGCCGAGCGCCGGCTTGCCGCCGGTTCGCGGGGTGTCGGCGCCGTCCAGCGCGGCGCCCACCGTGGCGCGCGTGGCGGCGGCCCAGCGCCACTCCGCTTCCGTGCCCACGCTCCACAGGCGCTGGCGATAAGCGCTGCCGGCGGTATCCAGCGTCTCCAGGTGGCGCACGTCGGCGTAGGTGGCGGCGGCGCGCAGCTCGCCCCGCGCCCCCAGCGTGTG
This sequence comes from uncultured Gemmatimonadota bacterium, assembly GCA_902805735.1. Lineage (GTDB taxonomy): Bacteria > Gemmatimonadota > Gemmatimonadetes > Longimicrobiales > Longimicrobiaceae > Longimicrobium. Next base: position 16,348 of record CADCTW010000195.1, read on the forward strand.
CTGGCCGAGTGCGCGCATCGTCCCGGTACGGCCGTCCCCGAGCTCGCGGCCCACCACCTCGTCGTACGCGGTGGAAGCAAAGGACTCGATCTCCTGGTGCCCCGCATTGAAGCCCAGGCTGGCCTCCACCTCCCCCGTGCCCCACGCCGTCCGCCGCCGCCCGGAGCCCGCCGAGAGGGCGGCGACGCCCTGCCACTCGTCCGGGACGCGCCAGAGGCGCGGCTGGTCCAGGTGAAGCTCGGGCGGCACCCCGCGCTCCGCCCGGAAGCCGGATGCGGAGAGCGAGGCCCAGCCCTGCCCCTCCCAGCGCACCGCGCCAAACGCATTCACCTGGTCCACGTCGGAGTTGGCGCGCAGGCCGCCGCGCCCCGCGGGGTCGTCCACTCCGCGCGGCAGGGCCAGCCCCTCGCGCGCGCGGAAGCCGGCGCCCGCCCGCGCCACGAAGCGCCCCGCGGCCTGAGTGGCCGATCCGGCGGCGGCACGATAGCCCGCGGCGTCCCAGCCGGCCGCGGCGCGCAGGCTGTTCTCCTCGCGCCCCGCGCCGCGCCCCACGTCCACCTCCACCACGCCGCCCAGCACGTTGGGCCCGCCGAGCACGGAGGGAAGCCCGCGCACCAGCGACAGGCTGCGCACGCCGAGCAGGGGGATCACCGACGGGTCGGTGCGGTGGTCCCACCCGAGCGAGAGCGGCACCCCGTCCAGAAGCACCGCCACCTGCCGCGACTCCGACCCGCGCACGGAGATCTCCGCCATGCCGCGCGAGTTCTGGCGGATGTGCACGAAGGGAAGCTCGCGGAGCGCATCCTCCATCGTGGCGCCGGGCCGCAGGAGGAGGGAGTCGGGGTGCACCACCACCCCGCTCGCCCCGCCCGCCGAGCCGGCACGGCGGCCTCCCACCACCAGCCCCTCGATGGCGTGCACGCTGTCGCGCGCCTGGGCGGCGAGCGGCTGGCGAGGCCACGGCAACGTGGCAAAGAGGCACAGGGAGACGGACAGGAGCTTTCTCATTCGACCGCGGGTTGTGTGTGGGGCCTCGCGGACATTATCGAACCCGCCCCGGTTCCGTCCAGCCGGGGGCCGGGGTCTCCTCGCACGCCCTTTGCTAAGGCAGCGTGGACAAACCCTGCAAGGAGACGAGGATGACCAGACGGTTGATGAAGACGTGGACCGCGGGCGGTGTGGCCGCGCTGTTCGCCATGGCCGGGTGCGGCGGCGACGAGGCGCCGGAGAACAACGGCGCCGCCGCGGCCCCCGCCGGCGGCGTTGCGCCCGCCGCGCAGCCCGCCCCGCCGCCGCAGCCGCCGCAGGAGCTGCGGCTGGAGGTGGACGTGGCGGCCAAGGAAGTGCGCCTGTTCCGGCGTGACCAGCTGGAGAAGAGCTACGGCATCGCGGTGGGGACCAAGGAATGGCCCACGCAGAACGGCTCGTGGAACGTGACGCAGGTGGTGTGGAATCCCGGCTGGACGCCGCCGCCCGACGAGGAGTGGTCCAAGAAGGAAGAGCCCAAGGAGCCGGGCGACCCCGACAACCCGCTCGGCACGGTGCAGATCGTCTACGATCCGCCGCGCACCATCCACGGCACCAACGAGCCGGAGTCCATCGGCACGGCGGCCAGCCACGGCTCCATCCGCATGCGCAACGCGGAGGCCGAGGAGCTGGCGCAGACGCTGATGACCGCCGGCGGCGCGCCCAAGGACGCCGCCTGGATCCAGCAGGCCCGCGCCAACCGCAAGGTACGGCAGGAGGTGCAGCTTCCCAACCCGATCCCCATCCGCGTGATGAACGGCGCGGACAACGCCGACGCGGTGGAGGGCGAGCGCGATGCGGAGGGCACCGCGTCGAAGTCGTCGGGCGGAAGCACCACGCGCTCCGACACCACGTCGCGCTCGGGCCGCGAGTCGCGGTCCGACACCACGCGCTCCTCGCGGCGGTCGCGCTCCGACACCACCTCGACGCGCAGGGCGACGGCGGATAGCGCCCGATCCTGAACCGCGGGGCTCACACAGAGACACAGAGGCACAGAGATGAGCTTATCTCTGTGCCTCTGTGTCTCTGTGTGAGGCTGCCGTCAGTCCGTTCGCAGCACCACGACCGGGTCGATGCGCCCCGCCCTGCGCGCCGGCCCCAACGCGGCGGCGACGGCGGCCAGCGTCAGCAGAAGGGCCACGCCCCCGAGCACGCGCGGGTCGGTGGTCGCAAGCCCGAACACGAACGCCTCCAGCAGCCGCCCGCCCGCCCACGCGCCGCCCAGCCCCAGCGCCACGCCCCCCGCCGCCAGCAGCGCCGCGCGACCCAGCGTGGCCACGTGGATGTGCTTCCCCGTCGCGCCCATCGCCAGCCGGATGCCGATCTCCCGGCTGCGGCGCGAGACGGAGTACGCCGTCAGTCCGTAGATGCCGAGAGCGGTGATGAAGAGCGCGATCAGCGCGAAGGTGATGCCGCGACGGCATGGAACCGCGGGCGCGCCACCGACTCGTGCACCAGCTCGTCCATGGGCCCCAGTTTGTCGATGGGGAGCTGCGGGTCTACGGAGCGAATCGCCTGCCGCAGCGCCGCCGCCGCCCCGCCGGCGTCCCCCTGGGTGCGGACGAGCACGTTGAGGTACCCCGCGTCGTCCAGCGCGCTGTAGAGCTGCGGAGGGGCAGGCTCGGCCAGCGACTGCTGGCGCGCGTCCGCGACCACGCCCACGATCTCTCCCCGTGTGTCGCCGTAGTATACGATGGTGCGCCCGATGGGGTCCCTGCCCCCGAAGAAAGCGCGCGCGAGCGATTCGTTCACCACCACGGGGTTCGCGCCCTCCCCCATGCCGATCCCCCGCCCCCGCAGGAGCGCGATCCCCATGGTGCGGAAGTAGTCCGGCGTCACGTGGGTGAGCCACGCGACCCGCGCATCCCCCGCAGGCGCCTCGCCGGGCGCCTCCACCGTCCCGAGCGCGCCACCGTGGAACGGGATGCCGCTGCTGAGCGCCGCCGCCTGCACTCCCGGGAGCGAGCGCGCGCGGGCGCTCACCTCCTCCATGAAGCTCCGCCGCTGCTCCGGCGTCGTGTAGCGAGTCGTGGAGAGCTGCACGCGCGCCACCGTCACCCGCCCGGGATCGAACCCGAGCTCCACCTTCATCAGGTTGGCGAAGCTGAGGGCGAGGAGCGCGGCGGCGCTGAGCAGGATCGTCCCCAGCGCCACCTGCATCACCACGAGCCCCTCGCCCACCCGCGCCATCCATCGCCCCGCGCCCGCGCCCGCGCTCCCGTCGCGCATCGCCGCCGACAGGTCCTCGCGGGCCGCCACCAGGGCGGGGAAGAGCCCGGCCACCAGCCCCGTGAGGGTGCTCGCGGCGAGCGTGTAGGCCAGCACGCGCCCGTCCACCGCGATGCGCGCCGTGGCCGGGATCTGGTCGCCCGCCAGCGACACCATCAGCGGCACGCCGCCCACGGCCAGCAGCGTCCCGCACGCCCCGCTGATCAGCGCCAGGAGCACGGCCTCGGTCACGAGCTGGCGCGCCACCCGCCCGCGGGTGGCGCCCATGGAGATGCGGATGGCGAGCTCGCGGCGCCGCGTGATCCCCCGCGCCAGCAGCACCGCCGCCACGTTGGCGCAGGCGATGAGGATCACCAGCGCCACGGCGCCCATCAGCAGCACGAGGGGCCTGCGCACGGGCCCGGTGATCAGCTCCCCGAGCGGCGCCAGGTTCGGCCCCCACTCCGCGAAGTCCGCATGCACCCGCCCGTGGGCCGCGAACCGGGCGTCGATGCGCCCGCGCGCCTGCCGCGGCGTCACTCCGGGCGCCAGGCGGGCCACCAGCCAGTACCTCCCCTGCACCCGCGCCGCGTCGGCCGGGGCGGAGGGCGGGGGAGCGGGTTGCCAGAGCTGCGCCCCCGCGGGAAACTCGAAGCCCGGCGGCATCACCCCCACCACCGTGTGCGCGCGGCCGTTCAGCCGCAGCGTCTGCCCCACCACCTCCGGCGACCTGGCGAAGCGGGAGCTCCAGAAGCGGTGGCTCAGCACCACCTCCGTCTCGTCGGCCCGCGTGGGGGTGCGCCCCAGCAGCGGCCGCGCGCCCAGCACGCCGAAGAAGCCGGGCGCCACGCTCCACGCCGTCACCCGCACGGGATCGGCCCCGCCGGTGAGCACGGGCTCGCCGCTCCCATGCAGGTACGCCGCGGACTCGAAGGCGCCCGTGGGCGCGAGCGCCAGCTCCACGCTCTGCCGCGACATGGTGCCGCCGAAGGTGGGGTCCGCGCGTTGGGTGAGCGGCGCCACCTGCACGCTTACCAGCCGCTCCGGCTCCGTGAAGGGGAGCGAGTCCAGCAGCACGCCGGACACGACGCTGAACGCCGTGCTCCCCGCGCCGATGGCCAGCGCCAGCACCGCCGCGGCCAGCAGGAGACCGGAGCGGCCGGATCGGAAGCTCTTCCACGCGTAGCCCACGTCGCGCGCCGTGCTCTCCAGCGCCCCCATCCCTCGGGCGTCGCGCACCTCCTCCTTGACGCGCTCCACCCCGCCAAGGTCCAGCGCCGCCCGCCGCCGCGCGACGGCCGGGTCCATCCCCCGCCGCACGTACTCGTCCGCCTGCATGTCCAGGTGGAAGCGCAGCTCCTCCTCCATCTCGCGTTCGTCCCGCGCGCGCTGGAAGAGCGCCCGCACCCGCTCGCGGATCTGCGCCAGGAGCATCAAACCGCCCACCCGAGCACCCGGTTGACGGCCGACGACGAGCGCTCCCATTCGGCGCGCTCGCGCTCCAGCTCGCGGCGTCCGGCGTCGGTGAGCTCGTAGTACGCCGCGCGCCGGTTGTTCTCCGTGGTCCGCCACTCGGAGCGCACCCACCCCTTGCTCTTCATCCGCTGCAGGGCGGGGTAGAGCGAGCCCTGGTTGACCTGGAACACGTCGCGCGACATCTGCTGGAGCCGCTGCGCGATCCCCCAGCCGTGCATCGGCTCCAGCGACAACGCCTTCAGCACCAGCAGCTCCAGCGTCCCCTGCAGCAGCTCCGCCATTCGCCCTCTCCTTTTGTGGGTCTACAGGAGGATAATCCCACTTCTGTAGACCGTCAAGAGAAGGCTCACACAGAGACACGGAGGCACAGAGACGACTTCATCTCCGTGCCTCCGTGCCTCCGCGTGGCTTCAGCCCGAGTGGTCGTGGACGGCGCGCCAGCCGTCCGCGGTGCGCACCCAGACGAGGGTGAACCACCCGGTCGCGTCAGGCAGGCCGCCGCCGGAAAGGATGAAGCGGCCGGTGCCCAGCGCGGATCCGGGGCCGAGCGGGCGCACGACCATCTGCTCAAAGCGCAGGTTCTGCTTGGGCTGCCCGCCCTGGAAGAACGTCTGCGTGAACGACTGCTCGATCGCCGCCACCCCCGGCCGGGGGCCGTTGCGGGTCATGAAGGTGACGGTGTCCACGTAGATCGCGAGGTGCCCCTTGAGGTCGCCGCGGTTCCACGCGTCCGCGGAGGCCTGCATGGCGGCGCGGATCTGCCCCTCGTCGGCGCTCCAGCTCCGCGGGCCCGGGCCGGACCCGGCTGGCAGCGTCGTCGCGCACCCCCCGGCCGAGAGAGCGAGGAGGAGGGCCCACATCGGGGTGCGGAAGGTACGTGTCATGGCTGTCTGTGTGCGGGGATGCGGCACGCGCCGCGGGGGACTGCACTCCACAAGGTACTCGCGCATCCGCCCGCCGCAAACAGGCGCGGCGCGGACGTGAGGGACACTACGCCTCACACAGAGACACAGAGGCACAGAGAAGAACGTGTCTCTGTGCCTCCGTGTCTCTGTGTGAGATCAAAACCCTTGTGGATCTGCGTGGATTTAGCCTCCAACGAGATCGCGCGCGAGCCGCTGGCAATCCCACCTCCGCACGCAGATCACCGCACTTTCTCCACCGAGGTGAGGACGTGCGAGGCGACGGGGTATTCCAGGTACCGGTACCCGGCCCAGCCAGGCACAGTGGCAGGGTCCGGGCCGGAGAGCGTCACCCCTTGATACCGCGTGGACACGATGAGCGTGTCCCCCACCTTTGGGCCAAGCGCTTCCACCTGGTCCTGCATCTCGTGCGGTCGCCCGACGACCAGCCGGTCGACGCTATTGAGCTTCCCGGAATCGAGAAAGCGGACACGGTCCAGGTAGAGCCCCAGTATCGGCTCCCCGCTCTGCTTCTCCGGATGGCGAAAGACCGTGCGCACGATCACGCGCTCGGATGAGAGGGACGCGGTGGATGGGGGCGGTCCGTCGTAGATGCCGAGGAGGTCGCGCGCGAGCCCCTTGCAGCCCGCCACCGCGAACAGGATCGTCGCGGCGGCGCAGACTGCCCAAGTCTGCCTTTCACTCAGAAACGTATAGGCCATGCGAACCACTGTCATCGGGGGTACCGCACTTTTTCCACTGAGGTCAGGACGTGCGAGGCGATGGGGTAGTCCTCGTAGCGATACCCCGCCCAGCCGGGCACGGTGGAAGGCCCGGGGCCTGAGAGCGTCTCCCCATTGTACCGCGTCGACACGACCAGCGTGTCACCGACCGCCAAGCCCAGCGCTTCCACCTGCGCCCGAATTTCGTGGGGCCCTCCGACCACCAGCCGGTCCACGCTCTTTAGCCTCCCGGCCTCCAGGAAGCTGACGCGGTCCAGGTACAGCGCTACGATAGGCTCGCCGCTAGCCTTCTCTGGATGGCGAACGATCGTGCGCAGGATGACACGTTCGGACGAGAGTGACGCGGTGGAAGGACGCGGCCCATCGTAGATCCCGAGGAGGTCGCGCGCGAGCCCCTTGCAGCCCGCCACCGCGAATAGGACTGCCGCGGCTGCGGAGATGGCCCAGGTCCGCCTTTCACTCAGAAACGTATAGGCCATGCGAACCACCGTCATTGGGGGTACCGCACTTTTTCCACTGAGGTCAGGACGTGCGAGGCGATGGGGTAGTCCTCGTAGCGATACCCCGCCCAGCCGGGAACGGTGGAAGGCCCGGGGCCTGAGAGCGTCTCCCCATTGTACCGCGTCGACACGACCAGCGTGTCACCGACCGCCAAGCCCAGCGCTTCCACCTGCGACTGGACCTCGCGCGTCCGCCCGACTATCAGCCGGTCCACGCTTTTGAGCTTCCCAGCGTCAAGGAAGCTGACGCGGTCAAGGTAGAGCGCCAGTATTGGCTCTCCGCTCGCCTTCTCCGGATGCCGGTAGATCGTGCGCAGGATCACGTGCTCGGACGAGAGTGAAGCGGTGGAAGGACGCGGCCCATCGTAAATTCCGAGGAGGTCGCGGGCGAGCCCCTCGCATCCGCCGGCCGCGAGCAGGAGCACCGCTGCCCCGGTCACGACGCAACGGCGCCGTGCTCGACGAATGATTGGATCCATGCGGTGTACCTTACTGGAAGTAGATGTACTTGTAGTCGGGCACTAGCTCCTCGCCCGCACGCGCTTGTTCTTCCGTCGGGAGCGACTCGTTCCAACCACCAATATAGACGCCGTTGTTGCCATCGTTGACGTAATCTCGTACCCGGTGGCTCCACACTCCCCAACTCCAGCGGTCCCAGAACCTGTGCCCGCGGAAATGAGAGTACTTCACCTCGCGTCCAAGGTCGTTGTTGTGCAGATCCATGTACTTCGATGCCGCGGGGTTTTCCTCCCGGAGATCCTCGTTCAGGTCCGTGACCATCTTCGTGATGGGTGCGGTACAATACCGCCGGAGCATCACACTCAGGTACGTGTGACGAAATGCATCCCGACGCGTGTCGCCTGGTTCGAGATTGGGGTAATGATTGGCCGCTGCATCTACCGCGCGCCACCACGAGAAGGCGATCCGCGGTCCAAAGAACGCCGCAATCCCCAGCGGGATGGACACTACGAGCGGCACGGCCTGAACGCTCACGCCGTCGGGTGAGCGCCCGGACGCGGCGGCACGGATCAGGTCGTCGCGCGTGAGCTCGCCTGTCGTGCTCGCCAGGCGGTAGTCGCCCTCGGTGAGCGCCAGCGTCTCGTAGTAGCGCAACCCATCCGCCTCCGCGGGCGTCGCCTGGAGGCTGTCGATCTCCTCCTGAACGGTAGGGACGATCGTCTCGTCGACCGGGAACTCCTGCTGGCCGTCCCAGCTCGGGTCGGGGTCGTAGCTGTAGGTCGGCTGGTTGGGCTCGCCACTGTCGCAGATGAGCGCATCCGGCGGGCACTCGTCGCCCGCATCCGTCATCGTCGTCCGCGAGATCGCCAGGTTCCTCCGGTGCTCCGCCACCGCGTCGCGCATCATCCCGGCGTACCCCGTCCTCGGATACAGCTCCCGGAGGCGCTTCTCCATGTGCTTCTGGTACTCCTTGTCATCCAGGCTGAGATGACGGAGGCCAGGGTGCTGATTGACATACTCGCGGTAAACGATGTACACCGCGATCGCCGGGTACGTCGGAGTCCTGTACTCAATGGCGGCTCGAGGGGCACTCTTTGAGCGCGTTGGCTCCGGAGTTATCGGAACCACCGCGTCACGGCAGGCTACGAGACCTACGAGCGCCAGCGGGAGGAGTCGCATCAGCGTGCGTTGCATGCTGCCGGGAAGCAGGAGGGCGGGCATTCTGGTGTTGATCGAGGGCGGGCATTGACCGTAGCGCTCATAAAGGCGCATTCTTAATGAGGCGTGCACAAGTCTAACGGCAGACAGGTCCTTAAACAATAGGTCGTATTTTGTGTGGCGCCGTGTCCCTCTTCTCTTGACCGAAGCCTCGCAGACCGGTGGCAGATGAAAATGGGTATGTTGACATGCTGGAGGCGCCGATTCAACGATCTGCAGAGCGCCGCAACCACCAACTTCAAGCCGCCTGCGATGGGACGATCTCGGGCAGCAGATGGGTGATCGGGATCGGGTCTATCCCGCCGGGCGTGTATGCCAGGAGAGAGAGGTAATTGCGAACTGGAGCGTCCTGCAGAATGCGCAGAGCCAATTCGCGAAGCTCGGTCGAAAGCTCGGCCAGGCCGGTCAGCGGAACGCTGCGCAACCCCAATTCCGTGGGTTGGGCCATCACTGAATAGTTGAAAATGCTGAGTCCCACCGCGACACGCTCTCGCTTGTCGATCCGCAGCAGGATATTCTCGTTCAGTTCGATTCCCGTGGCGCTTCCGCCCGGTATGAACGAGATGTGGAGAGTGTCGCTCGGTTCATCGTACTTCTTCTGTGGATCGGGCATAGTTACCGTAGCTGCTTCAGGTACGCGGTGACGATGTAGTTGTTGGCGGCCAGGTCCCCATCCGTGCCTTCCGCAAAGCGGAAGAGTACCACCGCCTCCACGTGCGTGTTGTCCTCGGGCAGATCCGCGATCCTCAGGAAATAGCGGTACTTCTGTGGGCTCAACGGATCCTGGCGCCGTGTCCCGACGCGGATGGTCTCCCGAAGCTCCGCCTCGCAGGCAGCCATCTCCAGATGGTGGTCGCGGATATGCTCCCACCGCTCATCCGTAAGATAGATCTCCCTGCCATCCCGGCACGGGCAGCCCAACGCACATGGTCGCGCATCGACGACGTGGTCTTCGATGTTGAATTCGGTCTCCCGCTCCCTGCAGAAGACTGCATAGGTGAGGCCGTCGCCCGTGGATCTTCACCCTCTCCCTTCCGGCTACTGCGCCGGCCGCCTCAGGCACCTGAGGAAACGTGGGCGGGATGTCCGACAAGTTATCTTGCGTGGTCCCGTGCGGAACTTTCACCCCTGTCCATGATACTCGTTCATGATCCCCGCTTCGTGCCACAGGTGCAATCACCCGGTCAGCACCACAGCAACATCCTGCTCCCGCTGTGGTGTTGCCATCCCCGCGCAGACGAGAACGGCCAGCGGCCCACCCCCGGAGCATGCGCCCGGACCTCCCCGGATCCTGAACTCGCCCGTGCGCACCGAGAGCGCTGCCCCGCTCGGCTCGACGCCAGCGCGGATCGGAATCGCTGGTGTGGCCCTGCTGACCTTCGGGGTATTCGCGCCCTTCATAAGCGCTCCGGTCGTGGGGAGCCTCACCTACTTCCAGAACGGCAAAGGCGATGGAACGATCATCCTGGTTCTAGCCGCCGTCGCGGCCGGGATGATCTTCGCCGGAGGAACGCGGTGGCTGATCCTCCCGGGGCTCGCGAGCCTTGCGCTTCTCTCGTACGTGTACGTCACCTTCCAAACCAAGATGTCTGAGATCCGCGCCGAGCTGGCGTCCCAGGATCTGGGGATTTTCTCCGGTCTGGGGCAGATGATGGTGCAATCCGTTCAGTTGCAATGGGGATTTGGACTGCTTGTAATGGGGGCTCTCCTGGTTACGTCTGCGGGGGTGATAGCCCCGCGGGACGAGCAGACGGCCGCTCGCGGCCGCCCCGCGTAGACCTGCCGCGCAAAGCGCCGGCTTTCTCCCTACTCTCCCTTCACCCTCCCCGATCATGGCCCTGCTTCCATGCCGCGAGTGCGGCCGCCAGGTCAGCACCGAAGCGCCGTTCTGTCCGCAGTGCGGAGTGCCCAATCCAACGAGGGGGATGCAGCCCTCCGGTTCACCCGCGGAAGCGGTCGCTCCGACACCGCCGCCGTTGTCGCCATCTCCTCTCGCCGAGCCGGGGCAGACCAGCGCGCCCGCCGTCCCTCGCCCGTCCTCGCCTGGGTGGAGCGCGGCGGCGGAACAGAAATCCGATGGGGCGTGGACGCCGCTCGTGGCCCTCGGTGCTCTCGTGGTGCTCGTCGCCATCATCGGGATCACCGTGGGCGACGGCGCGAGCACCGGTTCGGGAACCAGCTCCTTCGTGGGCGCGTCCGGCAGCGAGGCGGCCGAGAAGACCCGTGACAGCACGCGGTCCGCGGGAATCCATGCGCGGATCGCCACGGCTTCGCGATCAGACCTCGCGGACCTGGACTGGATCGAGCATCGCTGGAGCCTGCCGCACGATTCCACGGTGCACGCGCGCGCCCAGACTGCGATCCTGGATTCGGCCGAGGTGCTGCTGAAGGGGAAGTCACCGGCCGCCGCCGCGGTTCTCGCCCAGGTTCGCGACCCGCTCACGCCCCGGCAGAAGGAGCGCAACGAGCAGCTCACGCGGCGCAGCTCCGTGGAGGCGGAGACAGCGTCCCGCGCCGCGGCTGCGGCCTCCGCGAAAGCCGCGGACGCCGCGAAGTGGAGCTATTCCTCGCATACGGACGAGATGACGGGCCGGACATCGCGCTCCGCGTCGATCCAATCGGAGAACACGGTGAACTTCGACTTCCCCTACCAGGGCGCCCAGCACGCGACCCTGATGCTGCGGAACCACCCCAGCTACGGGCGCGACGTCATCGTGGGCATCCGCGAAGGCCAGATCCTCTGCCCCAGCTACGATGACTGCACCGTCCGCGTCCGGTTCGACGACGGCAGCTCGGAGCGGTGGACTGCGGCCGGGGCCGCGGATCACAGCACCACGCACGTCTTTCTCCGGGCCAGCTCACGCTTCGTGGAGCGGATGAAGAACCGCAGCGTGGTTCGCATCCAGATCCCCGTCTACCAGGAAGGCAGCCCAACCTTTGAGTTCCGCGTGGGTGGGTACGACCACGCGAGGTACACACGCGGCAACTGACCTTGCCCCTCGGACTTTGCTCGATCTCCGACTCAGCGGGACCTACCCGGAGGAGGAGAGATGCGGAAGAGCCGGTTTTAGGAAGAGCAGATCATCGCAGCGCTCCAGGAGGGCACGGCCAGAGCGGAGGTGGAGGACCGCTGGTGTGGAGGCGACTTCGCGCTGATCCGCCGATTGAGCGCTTGTGCAGGTGGAGCGCGCGGCGCACCATCCAAGCCTCCCCGGCGGAAGGTGGAAGGTGCCCTTCAGCTTGACCGACAATACGATGTTCTGGAGGTATCAAAGCAGCGGAGGAGCCGAGAAATCTCGGCTCCTCCGCTGCTCTTTCGTACGATCACCTTTCGCCGTTCCACCCGCATGGGCATGGACCCGCCGCAGGGCACCCGTACGGCCGAGCCCGGCCGGTTCTCCCGGTCAGACGCGGCTGAAGTAGAAGCGGAGCGCGCAGAGGTGGGGGCCCCACTCGCCGTGAAGGAAGGAGCTGCCGCGGTCGATCGGCACCTCGCGCACGAACAGGTCGGGGAAGCCATGCCGGGCGCAGCGCGCGTAGAGCGAGGTGAAGCTGTGGACCGAGTGCCGCAGCGTGGGCACCAGCGTGCGCTCGCCGGGGACCTCCACGTGGAGGATGTCGGCGGTGAACTTCGCGTGCTTGTAGACGCGCTCGATCCCCTGGTGGATGGCGTGCAGCCCCCCCGGCGTCATGGAGCGCCCGGGACGGATGGCCTCCATGAACAGCTCCAGCTCCTTCCCCCGCACGGCGATCCGCCGCTCCGTGGTCAGCTCGCCGTAGAAAAGCTTGAAAAAGGGATCGGGGGTGCAGGCGATCTCGCCGCGCGAGGTGCGGCGCAGGAGCGGCTCGCAGTCGGGCGCGGCGGGATCCACGTTCAGGAGGAGGATCTGCGCGCCGGCGGGGAGCCCGTCCACCTGGGAGGGGGTGGTGACGCGCAGGTCCAGGCCGGCCTCGGCGGCCATCTTCCGCAGCGCCTGGATCTCCAGGTGCTCCAGCGTGTCGTTGCCGTCGCGCACGACGGACTCGCGGGTGAGGAGCCAGGTGGGCGACGGGAGGGTGGCGAGCAGCTCCTGGGTGCGCGCCCGCAGCCCGCCCACCACCTCCTGCACCTGCGGGAGGATGACGTGGTCCTCCGAGGGCAGCTCGGTGAGGAAGAGGCCGACGTCCGGGAGCTGGACCTGGTTGATGGTGATGGTGCCGTCGAGCCCCAGGTACACGTCCCCCTGCAGGTACAGCCCCGCCTGCAGTTCCGGCCCCGCCTCCAGGCGGTCGCCCTGGGCGGAGGCGAGCGCCTCGTGCAGCGGCGCTCCCCCGCGGTACTTCGCGCGGGCGTGCGAGGCCTTCGCCAGCGCGCGCTCCACCAGTTCGTTGACGATCCGCTCCACCCGGCCGCAGACCTCCGAGGGGATGGTGATCAGCGCGTCGGTCGCGGCGGCGTTGCAGAAGAAGAAGAGGCCGCGGCCCACGTCTGCCTTGCGGGACCGGAAGCCCACGTGGGTGGAGAGATCGCCCAGCGAGGCCGAGCACTCCTCCAGCTCGTGCCGCCGGTAGTGGGCCCGCACCCGGTCGCTGGCCCGCCGCGCGTCCGCGCTGTCGCGCAGGGTACTCGCGAGATGGACTTCGGGGATCGCCACGCCCTCCCTGTTGGTGACCCGGTAGGTGCGCAGCCCTTCGCCGTCGCCGGTCACGAAGGGGAGGAAGATGCCGGCGGGGCCCTGGTCGGTCTTCAAGAAGGGCCGGTACAGGCCGCTACGCGAGAGGAACCCGCGGATGGCGTTGCGCTCCTGGGGAAAGAAGGTGGCGAGCAGCCGCGGCGGCGGGTTGCTCTGCAGCTGGCCGATGGCGGCGCGCAGGAGCGCCGCCCGCTCCGGCGACGGGTCCCTCGCGTATCCGTCCGCCTCTTCGGGAAACAGGGGGTCGAGGCCCAGCCCGGCTGTTTTGACGCGACCTCCGGCTCGGTGCAGCGCGAACATTCTTTCTCCTGAATGCGGTTTCTTGGACGTTCCGGATCTTGGCTCAGCCGGAGCGAGGCTGATCCGTGCCCGGGCCGGGGGATCCGGGCCGTCGCGAGGTCGAGATGGTGGAGCGGGCGCGGGTGCCGCCGTTCGCGCCCGGATCGGCGGAACGACGGTGCGCGGGCTCGTGCCGCCGCGCGGCTGCGGGCGGCGACGGGTCCGCGATTGCGAGGTGGGAGAGATGCGACGAGGCTGGCGTGCGGCCCGGCGCGTTGATCTTCCGTCGCGTGTGTGGCGAAGTGCCCCGGCCGGAGTGCCCGTTCGCCCGGCGCGCGTCCCGGTCCGTCACCTCCGCTCTGCTTCCGCCGCGGGCGGCCGGTGGCGGCGCGTACCCGGACCCGTCAACCCGCCACCATCGTCCCCCGCGCGGTATGGACGGCCGGGATTCGCCCGGCACCCGGTAGGAGCACGTTTTTAGCCACCGTGGGTACCCGGACGGGCGGCGGGGTGAAAACTGTAAGCCGACTCGGATTGGCACAAGTGCCGGTGCCGCTCCGGGCGCCCGTATGGGAGGCGCGAGCGAAGAAATGGCGCGTAATTCCGCTGGTGGACACAGTTTGGACATTCCCGCGGAGACTCCTCCGGGGCTTGCGCGGGGCGGCTCCCTCCGCTACCGTAAGGCGTCAAATTGATGCCAGGACGGGGTTCTTCCGGGGCCCGCCAGCGATCCGCGTGAGGCGCTCTTTTCCGCCTCCCATCGGTTCGATCTTGCGGGCGCGCTCGCGTCTATGGGACGAAGTGCCCGGTGAGCCGCGCGTTCGATCGCGGGAAGGTGCGCGTGGAGGGGGAGCCCGCCCGGCTGGCCTCCCCGCATCGCGGACCCGGAGCTCGCGGCCATGGGGCCGGAGCGTCCCGCGTGGGGGGACGCCGATCGCCGCCGCACCGCGTACGAAGCCGACCTTCCGCCCGCTCGCCGCCGGAATCGCCAGCTGTAAACGCGCACGTACAACCATCACCCGCAACGCCCCGCGGTCTCCGGACCGGCCAGATGGCCGAGGCGGACGCACGGGGCGCGCCTTGGCTCCCGCGACGGGGGGATCGCGCTCCGGCGAGCCACGAGGCGTCATGGACATCTATCGGATCGATCTTCACCCAACGGGAGCGGGAATGACTCAGCCAGCGGAGCACCTGGACCGGATCGGCCAGGCGATCTCCATCCGGTACAACAACCTGGTCTACGAGATGAAGGCGCGGGGCGAGGACGTCGTCGTGCTCTCGCTGGGGGAGGCGTTCTTCGACATCCCGCTGTTCAGCTTCCACGACCTGCCGATGCCGGACAGCTACCACTACTCGCACTCGCGCGGCATCGCCGGGCTGCGGCGGAAGCTGGCGGCGTACTACGGCTCGCACTACGGCGTACCCGTGGACCCGGAGACGGAGATCCTCGTGACCGCCGGCTCCAAGATCGCCATCCACATGTCGCTGATGGCCGTGCTGGGCCCCGGCGACGAGGCGCTGGTGCTGGAGCCCGCGTGGGTGAGCTACTCGGAGCAGGTCAAGCTCTGCCACGGCGTGCCGGTGTGGGTTCCGCACGACGCCAGCGTCTTTGGCCTGGACGCGTTCATCACCCCGCGCACCCGCGCCATCCTGGTGAACAACCCCAACAACCCGTCGGGGAAGGTCTACTCGCGCGCGGAGCTGGAGCACCTGCACGCGCTGGCCGAGCGCCACGGGCTCTTCCTGATCGCCGACGAGGCCTACAGCGAGTTCGTCTCCGGCGACGCCTTCATCTCGTGCGGCGCGCTGGACCCGGAGAAGCGGCACACCGTGGTCTGCAACTCGATGTCGAAGAACTACGGGATGTCGGGGTGGCGGCTGGGCTACGTGATCGGCGGGACGCGGATCATGGCCGAGGTGCTCAAGATCAACCAGCACCTGGTCACCTGCCCGCCCACCATCCTCCAGTACTACCTGGAGCGGCACTTCGAGGCCGTGCTGGACATCACGCGCCCGCAGATCGCGGACGTGATGCGCAGGCGGCGGGAGCTGGCCGGGTTCATGGACGAGCTGGGGCTCGCGTACCTCCCCGGCGACTCCACCTTCTACTTCTTCGTCTCCATCGCCCCCTCCGCCCTCTCGTCGGAGGAGTTCTGCACCCGCCTGCTGACGGAGCACCGCGTCAGCACGGTGCCGGGGATCGGCTACGGCCAGTCGTGCGACCGCTTCATCCGCGTCTCGGTGGGCGCCGAGAGCATGGAGCGGACGCGGCGGGGAATCGAGCTGATCCGCGAGCTGATCCGGGACACGGCCGTGGACGAGGACCCCTTCCTCCCGGAGGCCGCGCTGGCGCCCGCCGGGGTGGTGATTCCCGCCGGACGGCGCTAGCGCCCGCGGGCCACGCGTCCCGGGCCCGCTCTCCGGAGCCGGGCACGGGGCTATGCGCGTCGATGATGGCGGCCGACCGCTGTTCTTTGCTTCCACTCACGTTGCTGGAATAGAAATGCGTTCAGAGAAGTCCGGGGCCGGACTCGAGCACGAGGCGGGCGCTCGCGTGCCCACGCGAGAGCCAGGCGCCGCCGGGAGTCCCACGACCCTGGATGACCCCCGTCCGCGGGCGGAGGGGCCGGTGGACCGCGCCGCTTCGTTCGCGCAGCAGCGGATCTGGTTCCTGGAACAGCTCGGCGCGGTGGGAGTGGCGTACAGCGTCACCAAGTGGCTGCGCCTGACGGGCGAGATGGACCGCGGAGCGCTGGACCGCGCGCTGCACCGGGTCGTCGCGCGCCACGAGGCGCTGCGTACGACCTTCCACGAGGTGGATGGCGAGCCGGTGCAGCGCGTCTGGCCGGCGGAGCGGAGCGGCTTCGCCGTCGTCCACGAGGACCTGAGCGCGGAGCCCGATCCGGAAAGCCGGCTCCGGGAGCTGATGGCGGAGGAGGCGGGCGCGCCGTTCAGCCTGGAGCGCGGGCCGCTTCTGCGCGGGCGGCTGATCCGCATGGCGCCGCACGACCACGTGCTCCTGATGACCTTCCACCACATCATCACGGACGGGTGGTCCATCGGGGTGCTGCTGAACGAGCTGAGCGTGCTGTACGCGGCGTTCCTGCGCGGCGAGGCGGACGTGCTTCCGCCGCTCCCCATGCAGTACGCCGACTACGCGGAGGCGCAGCGCAAGTGGGTGGACGGGGATGTTCTCCAGCGGCAGGGGGAGTACTGGCGCTCGGCGCTGGCCGGCGCCCCGGAGCTGCTCCAGATCCCCACCGACCGGCCGCGCCCGGCGCGGCAGGATCACCGGGGGGCGTTCGCGCCGTTCGTGCTGGACGAGAAGGCGACCGCGGGGCTCAAGGCGCTGGGGCGGAGGCACGGCGCCACGCTGTTCATGACCGTGCTGGCCGGGTGCGCCGCGGTGCTCGGCCGCCTCGCCGGCCAGCCGGAGGTGGTGATCGGGGCGCCGTCGGCAAACCGCGGGCGCAGAGAGACGAGGGGGCTGATCGGGCTCTTCGTCAACGTCCTTCCCCTGCGGGTGGACCTTTCGGGCTCGCCCACGGTGGCGGAGCTGCTGGCGCGGGTGAAGGAGCGGGCCCGGGCCGGCCAGGAGAACCAGGACATCCCGTTCGAGCAGATCGTGGACGCGGTGCGGCCGGGGCGCAGCATGGGGCACGCGCCGCTCTTCCAGGTGATGCTCGCCTGGCAGAACACGCCCCGCGGACGCGTGTCGATGCCGGGCCTGCAGGCCAGCACCCCCGGCGCCGTGTCGCAGGGGCAGGCCAAGTTCGACCTGTCGTTCACGCTGGAGGAGTCGGGGGGGAGGATCGTGGGCGGCGTGGAGTACGCCACCGCGCTGTTCGACCCGGCCACGGTGGACCGCTACCTGGGCTACCTGCGCGCGGTGCTGGAGGCGATGGCCGACGGCGACCACCAGCGGGTGGACCGCCTTCCCCTCCTGGCCCCGGCCGAGCGGCGCGCGATGCTGCGGGAGTGGAACGAGAGCGGCGCCGAGTACCCCGACCGCTCGTGCATCCACGAGCTGCTGGAGGCGCGGGTGGAGCGCTCGCCGGATGCGGTGGCGGTGGTCCACGAAGGGCGCACGCTGAGCTACGCGGAGCTGAACGCCCGCGCCAACCGGCTCGCCCGCCACCTGCGCGCGCTGGGCGTGGGCCCCGACGCGCGCGTGGCGATCTGCGTGGAGCGCGGGCGCGAGATGATGGTGGCGCTGCTGGCCGTGCTCAAGGCCGGGGGCGCGTACGTCCCGCTGGACCCGGCGTACCCGGCGGAGCGGCTGCGCTTCATGCTGGAGGACAGCGCCCCGGCGGTGCTGCTCACGCGCGGCGCGCTGGGCGGGCTTTTCGCGGGGTCCCGGGTGCCCCTCGTAGACCTGGAGACCGATGCGCCCGCCTGGGAGCACCAGCCGGCGACGAACCCCGAACGGGCGGGGCTCACGCCGGACCACCTGGCGTACGTCATCTACACCTCCGGCTCCAGCGGGCGGCCCAAGGGCGTGCGCGCCACGCATCGGGGCGTGCTCAACCTGGTCCACTGGTACATCGGCGAGCTGGAGCTCTCCGAGCGCGACGCGGTGCTGGTGGTCACGTCGTACAGCTTCGACCTCACCCAGCGCAACCTGCTCGCGCCGCTCTTCACCGGCGGGCGGCTGCACCTTGCCGCCGAGCCCTTCGACCCGCGCGCGATCCTGACGCAGATCCGCCAGTCGGGGACCACCATGATGAACCTGACGTCGACGGCGTTCCATGCGCTGATCGACGCCGACGCGGAGGGCGAGCTGGGCGGGGTGCGGCGGGTGGTGCTGGGCGGCGAGGCCCCGCAGCCCCGCAAGCTGATGGAGCTGCCGGCGCCGCGGCCGGAGTTCGTGAACGCGTACGGACCCACGGAGTGCTCGGGAGTGGTGAGCTTCCACCGGATGGACGCGGAGCTCCAGCGCTACGCCGACCGACCGGTGCCGCTGGGCCGTCCGGTGGCCAACACCGCGCTGTACGTGCTGGACGGCCAGGGAGAGCCCGTGCCCGCGGGAGTGGCCGGCGAGCTGTACGTGGGCGGAGCCGGGGTGGCGCAGGGGTACCACGACCGGCCGGGGCTGACCGCCGACCGCTTCGTGCCAGACCCGTTCACGGGCGGGGCGGGGGCGCGGATGTACCGCACCGGCGACCTGGCGCGGCGGCTGGGCGACGGGACGCTGGAGTTCCTGGGGCGCAACGACTTCCAGGTCAAGGTGCGCGGACACCGCATCGAACCGGGCGAGATCGAGGCGTGCCTGCGCGAGCATCCCGCGGTGCGCGCGGCGGTGGTGGTGGCGCACGAGTACGGGCCGGGCGACCAGCGCCTGGTGGCCTACTGCGCGGGGCCGGAGCCGCTGGAGCCGGAGGCGCTGCGGCTGCACCTGGCCGGGCGGGTGCCGGAGCACATGGTGCCCGCGGCGTACGTGCGGCTGGCCTCGCTGCCGCTGACCCCCAGCGGCAAGGTGGACCGCAAGGCGCTCCCCGCGCCGGACGGGAGCGCCGGCGTGGCGCGCGCGTACGAGGCCCCAGTGGGCGAGGTGGAGACGGCGCTCGCCTCCATCTGGCGGGACGTGCTCAGGGTGGAGCGGGTGGGGCGGTGGGACCACTTCTTCGAGCTGGGCGGACACTCGCTGCTGGGGATGCAGGTGATCTCGCGGGTGCGCCAGGCGCTGGGGGTGGAGGTGGCGCCGGGCCACCTCTTCGAGCGCCAGGTGCTCGCCGACTTCGCGCGCCCGCTGCGGCCGGCGGGTACCCGCGCCGCCGGCATCGAGCCGGCGGACCGGGGGCAGCCGCTGCCGCTGTCGTTCGCGCAGCAGCGGCTCTGGTTCATGGAGCAGCTGGGCGCCGGGGGGCAGGCGTACCACATGCCGCAGCGGCTGCGGCTGCGCGGCGCGCTGGACCGGGCCGCCCTGGGCGCGGCGCTGGACCGCGTCGTCGCCCGGCACGAGGCGCTGCGCTCCACCTTTCCCATGGGCGACGGCCAGCCGGTGCAGCGCATCGCCCGGGCGGAGGAGAGCCGCTTCCACCTGGTGGACCACGACCTCCAGGGGCACGAGGAGGCCGAGGCGGAGCTGCGCCTGCTGATGGCGCGCGAGGCCGCCGCGCCCTTTGACCTGGCGGAGGGGCCGCTGATCCGCGGCGCGCTGGCGAGGGTGGCGGACGACGACCACGTGCTGATGGTGACCATGCACCACATCGTCTCCGACGGGTGGTCGCTGGGGGTGCTGGTGAACGAGCTGAGCGCGCTGTACGGCGCGTTCCAGCGCGGCGGCGCCGATCCGCTTCCCCCGCTCCCCATACAGTACGCGGACTACGCGGCATGGCAGCGGCGGTCGGTGAGCGGCGACGTGCTCCAGGAACAGGAGGCGTACTGGGGAGCCACCCTCAGCGGCGCCCCCGAGCTGCTGGAGCTCCCCGCGGACCGGGCGCGCCCGGCGCAGCGGGACCCCTCGGGCGCGTCGGTGCCGGTGGAGCTGGACGAGGAGCTGACGGCGGGGCTCAAGGCGCTGGCCGAGCGCCACGGCACCACGCTGTTCATGACGCTGCTGGCCGGGTGGGCGGCCGTGCTCGCGCGCCTCTCCGGGCAGGACGACGTGGTGATCGGCACCCCCACGGCCAACCGGGGACGGGTGGAGATCGAGGGGCTGATCGGCTTCTTCGTCAACACGCTGGCGCTGCGCATCGACCTTTCCGGCAACCCCACGGTGGCGGAGCTGCTCGCCCGGGTGAAGGCGCGCGCCCTGGAGGCGCAGCGGCACCAGGACATCCCCTTCGAGCAGGTGGTGGAGCGGGTGCAGCCCGCGCGCAGCCTGGCCCACACGCCGCTCTTTCAGGTGACTTTCGCCTGGCAGAACACCCCGCGCGGCGCCCTGGAGCTTCCCGGCCTGTCGCTCACCGTGCTGGAGCGGTCCAGCGCGACCGCCAAGTTCGACCTGTCGCTGGCGCTGCACGAGCGGGACGGGCGCATCGTGGGCGGGGTGGATTACGCTACCGCGCTGTTCGACGCGTCCACGGTGGAGCGATACCTGGGCTACCTGCGGGCGGTGCTGCGGGGGATGGTGGCGGAGGAGCGTGCCGCGGTGGAACGGCTCCCCCTGCTGCCGCCGGCGGAGCGGGCGCGGGTGGTGGAGGAGTGGAACGCGACCGCCGTGGCCTACACGGGCGAGTGCGTGCACGAGCTGATCGAGGCGCAGGTGGAGCGCACGCCGGACGCCGTGGCGGTGGTGTACGAGGGCCGCTCGCTGACGTACGCGGAGCTGAACGCGCGCGCCAACCGGCTCGCCCACCACCTGCGCGGCCTGGGCGTGGGTCCGGACGTGCGCGTGGGGCTGTGCGCCGAGCGGGGCGCGGAGATGATGGTGGGGCTGCTGGCGGTGCTGAAGGCGGGGGGCGCGTACGTGCCGCTGGACCCCTCGTACCCCGAGGAGCGGCTGCGCTACATGCTGGCCGACAGCGCGCCCGCGGTGGTGCTGGCGTACGGGGCGCCGGCGGGGCTGTTCGCCGGGGCGGAGGTGCTCGACCTGGCTTGCTCCGAGGCGTGGGACGGGGAGCCGGCGTCGAACCCCGAGCGGGGCGGGGTGGGGGCGGATCACCTGGTGTACGTGATCTACACCTCGGGCTCCACCGGGCGGCCCAAGGGGGTGATGAACACCCACGGCAACCTGGTGAACCGGCTGTCGTGGGGGCTGGCGGCGTGGAAGATGGGGGCGGACGAGGCGGTGCTGTGCAAGACGTCGCTGAGCTTCGACGGCTCGGTGCGCGAGGTGTTCCTGCCGCTGCTGGCGGGGGCGCGCGTGGTGATGGCGGGGCCGGAGGGGCAGCGGGACCCGGACGCGCTGGTGGCCGTGATGCGGCGCGAGCGGATCGGGACGGTGAACCTGGTGCCGTCGATGCTGCAGGTGCTGCTGGAGCACCCGGGGATGGGCGGGTGCGTGGCGCTGCGGCGGGTGCTGTGCGGGGGCGAGGCGCTGCCGGGCGCGGTGGCGCGGCGCTTCCGGGAGCGGCTCCCCCGGGTGGAGCTCCACAACCTGTACGGCCCCTCGGAAGCGGCGACGGCGGTGAGCGGCCTGGTGGACGCGGTGGAGGAGGGGCGGGGAGGCGTGCCGATCGGGCGCCCGGTGGCGAACACGCGGGTGTACGTGCTGGACGCGGGCGGGTGGCCGGTGCCGGTGGGGGTGGCGGGGGAGCTGTACGTGGGCGGGGCCGGGGTGGCGG
>CADCTW010000196.1 GCA_902805735.1 uncultured Gemmatimonadota bacterium
CCGACGCCGCCAGCGCCGGGGCCGCCGCCGCCGGGGCGCGGTAGCCGTGCTCGCGCAGGCGCACGCGGAGCGCGTCCACGAAGTCGCGGAGGGGCACGCAGTCCCACACGTCGGTCCCCACGCGCACGGAGTTGTTCCAGGCGAGCGACATGGTGCCGTAGCTCTTCTTCACCAGGTCCAGGAAGTCGTCCGTCACCAGGTTGCCCAGCCCCAGCACCCAGTCCGCGTTCTCCACCAGGCGCGCCGTCTTGGCGCTGGCGGACGCGCCATCGTACACCCCCACGAAGCCGGGGGTGTTCTCCGGCACCAGCCCCTTGCCCAGCAGGTCGGTGGCGAAGGGGAAGCCCGTCTCGCCCACCAGCTCCAGCAGCGCGTCCTGCAAACCGAAGCGCTGCAGCTCCGAGCCCGCCCAGATCACCGGGCGCTCGGCCTTCCACAGGTGGCGCAGCGTGGCCTCCGCGGCGGCGTCGATGGACTCGCGCAGGGTGGGGAGGCAGCCGGGCTCCAGGCGGCCCTGGGGCGCCTCGCACTTCAGCTTCCACACGTTCTGGTAGACCTCCAGGTACACCGGGCGCCGCCAGGTGAGGGCGGCGCGGAGCGCGCGGTCGATCTGCCCCGGCGCGCACAGGGGGTCGCGCACCACCTCGCGCGCCACGGTCACGTTCCTCACCGAGTCCTCGTCGGCGCTCAGCGTGCCGGTGGAGTGGTGGAAGAGCACCCCCTCGCGCCGCTCCGTGTTGCGGGAGGCGGAGGCCGGGCTCCCCACGATGAGCACCACGGGGAGCTGCTCCACGTACGAGCCGGCCAGCGCGTTGAGCAGCGAAAAGGTGCCGACGCCAAAGGTGACGCACACCGCGCCCACCCCCCGCAGCCGCGCGTACGCGTCGGCCGAGTACCCCGCCTCCAGCTCGTTGCAGGTCCCCACGCGCACGATGCCGAGCTTCTTGTTTTCGTCGATGGTGGAGAGGAAGTGGCCCGAGTAGTCGCCGGGCACGGCGAACAGGTGGCCCACTCCCATCTCCGCCAGGCGCAGCGCGAGGTACTGCGCGACGGTGCAGGTGGCGGCGCTCATGGCCCCATCTCCGTGTCGTAGTACTTGCGCGGGATGAAGCCGGGGCGCTTCAGCCCGAAGTGCTCCTTGAGCATCAGCTCCGCCGTCTGCAGCGAGCCCTCCACCCACCCCTGGCCGATGGAGTACGCTTCGCCGCACACGTACACGTCCTCGCCGGGGATGCGGCGCATGCGCGGCATGATCTTCCAGAACGCCTCGCCCGCCTTCCACGCGTGCCACCCGGCGCCGTACGGGTCGTCGGTCCAGTCGTGGTACACGGCCGTGTAGGGCTCGGGCACAAAGCGCAGGCCGTGCACCTCGCGCACCTGCTCCTGCGCCGTCTGCACCATCTCGCGGCTGATCTGGAAGCGGTGGGCGGGTACCGGGTCCTCCCCGCGCAGGAAGTACCTGCGCCCGGGCTGCGTGGGGTCGCCCGCGTGCTCGGGGTTCTCTTCGCGCCCCTCGAAGGGCTCGCCGGCCTCCAGCGCCTTCCAGAAGGGGATGCTCCCCAGGTCGTTGTAGCTCACCATGAGCAGCGAGTTGTGGTTCTCGGCCTCGCCGCCGCTCTCGCTCTCGGTGCCGAAGTAGTAGGTCTGGCGGATGGGCATGTCCGTGATGGTGCGCCCCGCCTCCACGCCCAGCGCGCGCCACCAGGGGTAGGGATAGCCCAGGAACATCTTGAACGCCGCCTGGCTGATGACCGATGCCACGCGCTCCCTCAGCGTCCGCGCGCGGTCGCGCCGGTCGGCCGCCGTCACGCCGTCGTCGTCGCCCTCGCTTTCCGGGTACTCCCAGTCCGCGGGGTCGTGCTCGTCCATGCGGTTCCAGCGGATCAGCTCGATGGAGCGCCGCGGGAGCGCCAGCACCACCCGGTCCGCGTCCACGTGCACCTCGGCGCCCCCGGGCTCGTCCCGCGTGGCCCCGTTCTCCGTCTCGGTGCGCGCGAAGCAGAGGGCGTACTTGCCGTCGCTGGCGCGGCGGCCGAACGAGTCCAGCCGGTGATTGCGGAAGATCTCGCCGCCCAGCCCGCGGAAACGCTCCGCGACGGCCAGCGGGAGCTCCTGGTATCCCTGCTCCAGGGTGTAGTACTTGTTGGTGGGGTCGTACTCGCTGATGGGAAGGGAGAGCGGCGCCGTGGAGTTGGCCACGTTGGTGTAGTAGCCGCTGGCGTCGCTCATGTACTGGTACGCTTCGCTGCTCAGCACCCGGTACAGCAGGTTCCAGAAGCCGATCTGGTAGAGCGGCGTGCCGTTCAGCACCTTCACCGTCCACCAGTCGCTCCCCGTCAGCTCCGTGTAGAAGGGGAGCAGGCTGCGCATCACGTACGCCTGCATCTGGTCCGGGTTCATCCCCTGCTCGTTGGGGTTGAGCAGGTACGGCACCTTGCCCGGGTCCGTGAGGTCGCGAACGCGCAGCTGGCGGCGGCGCAGGTACAGCAGGTTGTTGGCGCCACCCTCCGGACCCATGGGAAACTCGCGCGTGGCGAGGTTGAGGTGGTCGATCAGCCCCACCACGATCTCGTGCGACCGCAGCCAGCGCATCCCGCCCAGCTCCGCCTTGATGTGCGGCATCCCGGGCATCTCGTAGCTGTAGAGCCGCCCGCCGATGCGGTCGCTGTACTCGAACACCGCCACGTTGAGCGTGGGGTCTTCCTGCTTGAGCCGCCAGGCGGTGTACACGCCGGCGATCCCCCCGCCGATCACGGCGACATCGTAATGCGCGTCGCCTTTTTCGAAGGGGGTGAACGGCTGGTGGGGCTGCACGGGTGTCGGCACTGTGGGTTTCCTCTGGGGGTGTGGGCGGGGGCGCATACGGAAGGCGCGAATATTCTACGGCGCACCTCGCGCGATGACAACACAAACAGAAGTCTCACACAGAGACACAGAGGCACAGAGAAGAAGTTTCCTCTGTGCCTCTGTGTCTCTGTGTGAGTCCCCCGGGGTCGCGGTCGCGGCAAGCTCCCTGCAACGCGAGCGGCCAACCCGCACCCCGAGGCCGATGACCCGAAAGCTCCTCCTCTGCATCGCGGCCCTGGCCGCCTGCCGCGACGGCGACCCTGTGCGCGCCACGCGCGACGTGCGCGACGAGCCGCCGGGGATGGTGGAGCGCGCCCTCACGCCCAGCCCCGTCCCGCTCCCCGCCCCGGCAATCGTGGAGGCGGAGCAGATGGTGAAGAACCGCGTGGCGCGCGAGTGGTTTCCCAGCGGCGCCATCGCGGTGGGCAACCGCGTGCTGGTGCAGAGGGTGGCGGCGTACGGCAAGGTGACCTGGGACGAGGACGCGCCCCCGGTGAGCGCCGACTCCACCCTGTACGACCTGGCCTCCCTCACCAAGGTGGTGGCGACCACGGCGGCCATCATGGCGCTGGTGGAGGACGGCCGCCTCACGCTGGACGACCCGGTGCGCAGGTGGGTGCCGCAGTTCTCCGGTGGCAACAAGGACAGCGTGACGGTGCGCCACCTCCTCACGCACATGGGCGGGGTGCGCGCGGGGGCCAGCGACATCGCCAGCGAGGTGCCGGGCGACGTGCGGCGCTACCTGATCACCCGCCCGCTGGCCATGAAGCCCGGCAAGGACGTCCTGTACTCGGACATCGGCTTCGTGATCCTGTGGATCGTGGCGCAGCGCGCGGCGGACGAGCCGCTGCCGCGCTACCTGAAGCGCCGCGTGTGGGGCCCGCTGGGGATGGCCTCCACGCGGATGGGCGTGGAAACGCCGTGCGCCCGCTGCGCGCCCACGCTGCAGCTCGAGAATCCGGTGGAGCCCTACACGGGCGGCTCGTACGACGAGGTGGCGCGGCGCATGGACGGGGTGGCGGGGAACGCGGGGGTGTTCAGCACGGCGCGCGACCTCTCCCGCTTCGCCGCGATGATCGCCAACGAGGGGCGGCTGGGGAACGTGCGCGTCTTCCAGAAGCGCACCGTGCGCGACTTCACCCGCCCGCAGCCCGGCGCGGGGACGCGGGCGCTGGGGTGGGAGGTGTACTGCCGCGAGGGCAAGGTGCCCGACCACGAGACGTGCGGCGAGGTGTACGCCTTCGGCCACTCGGGCGCCACCGGCACCTCCATCTGGATCGACCCGGTGGGGCGGAGCTGGGTGGTGCTCCTCACCAACCGCACCTACCTCCCCAGGGTGGAGGACGTGGACATGCAGGCGTTCCGGCGGCGCGTGTACCGCGCGCTGGTACCCAGCGAGTGATCGCTCTTTTCAGGCCTAGGTGGATACTTGAGGAGACGCTGCGGCGCATTCAAA
The DNA here is from genome assembly GCA_902805735.1 of uncultured Gemmatimonadota bacterium. Classification (GTDB taxonomy): domain Bacteria; phylum Gemmatimonadota; class Gemmatimonadetes; order Longimicrobiales; family Longimicrobiaceae; genus Longimicrobium. The sequence continues at coordinate 4,304 of CADCTW010000196.1, forward strand.
CGGGCCGCTTGCGCATCTGCATCACAGATTGTATCCATGCCGGAGAGCAGTCGCGGGCGGCGGTTTTGGGCCTCGCAACGGGCCTTTCCAGGGGTCCGGGAGGGCGATCCGGGACCGCGCGCGGCGCGAGCGGAGTGGCGGGCTGCGCGATTTTGGGTTGGCGCGGCCTGCGCTGACAGTGGATTCTACCCTTTTCGCCGCCCCGGAATGGGGTCAAACCGTCCCTTTCCCGCCGAACCGTTGTAAATCGGAGCGGGCATCGATCCTCCAAGCGACGACCATGGAAAGCCCTCAGTCCTTCCCCAAAGATGCCCCTCCGCTGGAGCTGGGCGCGGACGACGTCCTCCGCGTGCCCGAGCGCTGCCCGCACAACGGCCCGGCCCGCCTGGCCAAGACCGTGCGCTCCGCTCCGCCGCCGGACCACCGCTGGCGCACGGTGGTGGACTACGCCTGCAGCAGCGGCTGCCACATCATCCACGAAGGCCCCGTGTGGCCCGAGGTGGTGCGCACCGAGGAAGCCGGCCGGCGCCTGGCCATCCTGGGCTGACGGCGGGGGCTCACACAGAGACACAGAGGCACGGAGATGAACTTATCTCTGTGCCTCTGTGTCTCTGTGTGAGCCCGTCTCTCCCATGAGCACCTCGATCTCGGCGGCGGCGTGCTGCAGGATGCCGCGGGCGGCCATCACCAGCTCGCACCCCTCCCGGTAGAGGCGCATGTGGTCCTCCAGCTCCAGGTCGTCGCGGTCCATCTCGCGGCGGATCACCTCCAGGCGCTTCAGCACGGTGCCCAGGCGCGGCGGCTCGCCGGGGGGCGTGAGCGTGTACTCCTCGATCTCCGGCATCGCTCTCCTTACGGTTCTACGCGGACGACGATCTCGCCGCGGGCCAGGCGGGCACGGAGGCGCTGGCCGGGGGCGGCGTCTTCCGGGGCGCGCACCAGGCGGCCGGTGTCCTCGTCGCTGAGCAGCGAGTAGCCGCGCGCCAGCACCCGGAGCGGGCTGCGGGCCTCCAGCTCGCCGGCCGCCGTGGCCAGCTCCTGTTCCAGCGCCTCCATGCGGTGGCCGAGGGCGGTGCGCAGGCCGCTCTCCAGCCAGTCCACCCGCTCCGCGCTCCCCTGCAGCACGCGGCGCGGCGAGCGGGCCTCCAGGTACGCCTCCGTCCCGTCCACCCGCGATTGCAGGAGCTGCACGCGGCGCAGGCCGGCGCGGCGCACCTCGCGCTCCGTCTGCGCTACGGACTGGGCGTGTACGCGCAGCAGCCGGCGCGCCGGTACCGACGCCGCGCGCGGAAAATCGTCCAGCGCGGCCAGGATGTCGCTCCCCTCGGGCACGGCCCGCTCGGCGCCGGCGGTGGGGGTGGCGGCGCGCACGTCGGCCACCAGGTCGGCGACGCTGTGGTCCGTCTCGTGGCCCACGGCCGAGATCACGGGGAAGGGGCAGGCGGCGATGGCGCGGGCCACCTCTTCCAGGTTGTAGGCCCAGAGCGACTCCTTGCTCCCGCCGCCCCGCGCCACGATCACCACGTCCACCGGCGTCTGCCCCGGCCCGTGGCCGAAGCGCCGCAGCGCCGCCGCGATCTCCGGCGCCGCCCCCGCGCCCTCCACGCTGCAGTGCGACACGTAGGTGGTGACCCACCACGCCTTGCGGCGCAGCGCGCGGTGCATGTCGTGCAGCGCCGCGCTCTGCGCCGAGGTCACGATGCCGATGCGGTCCGGCACGGGGGGAAGCGGGCGCTTGCGGCCCTCGTCCAGCAGCCCTTCCTGGCGCAGCGTGCGCACCAGCCGGTCGTACGCGAGCTGCCAGAGCCCTTCCATCCCCGTGGTGGCCAGGCGCTGGGCCGTGAACTGAAACTGCCCCTTCTTGGCGTAGATCCCCACCTGCCCGAAGGCGCACACCTCCATCCCGTTTTCCGGGAGCGCCGGCAGCGCGCGCGCCGCGTCGGCCCACAGGACGCAGGGGATCTCGGCCTTGTCGTCTTTGAGGGTGAAGTAGCAGTGCCCGCTGGCGTACTGCTTCCACCCGCTCACCTCGCCGCGCACCCACAGCGTCCCCGCGGCCTCGCGCAGCACCTTGTCGCTGCTCTTCACCAGCGCGGACACGGTGCACGGATTCTCCGCGGTGCTCCCCGCGCGGGCGGGGCGCAGGGGCTCGGAGCTCAGGCGCTGCAGCATCGGTCTCCTGGGGAGGGGGTGCGCTCAAAGGTATTCAAAGAGCGCACTGCGGACAACCGCGTAACGCAAGCAGAGGCACGGAGATGGCCCTGTCTCCGTGCCTCTGTGCCTCTGTGCCTCTGTGCCTCTGTGCCTCTGTGCCTCTGTGCCTCTGTGCCTCTGTGCGAGACCGCTGTTCTGAGGGGCCCCTGGTCATGGGACCCGAATTTCGCCGAGGCGCCCCAGGAGCGAATGAATTCGCCGCTGGAACCATGCGAAGTCCCCTGCGGGGACTGTACGGTCCACTCCCGGCGGAAGGGGGAGACCGCGACGGCGGTCTTCGCGCAGGTCCAGCGGCGAATTCATTCGCTCCTGGACGGGTTGCGCGCCGTCAGAACGTCCAGGCGAGCAGCGATCCTCGTGCAGGCTCAGCGAGGCTGACCGCTGGCAATGCTGGCACCGCGCCACCGTGAAAAGAGTGGTCGCAACGCTCCTCGCTAGGATTGCGAGAATCCACGCTCTCACCCGTCTCACGCACCATCGGACGGCTGTGCCGTGGCGTTCCGGCGCATCGTCGTCCGCGTTATCTTCCGCTAAGCGGTCCACCTCTTCTGCCCCATCGAATACCGTGCGAAGAACAGGGGACTTCCGAGGTCGTGCGGCGGTACTACGACATGCTGCGGGAGCATGGAGCCAAACACGGCGCTGAGTTCGGCGCCGTACGCTAGACCCTCCGTCCCGTGGCCGCCCCCCTTCTTCGTCCGGGCGGGCGTGCTGCCTGGGGGATGGAGCGCTCGCTCATGCGCCGGCAACCGTGCGGGCAACTACCTCCTCATCGTCACGCGCCGGCGACCGCCGAGCGCTCCCCTCGCCAGGTTCCCGCGTGAAGCGCATCCTGATCGCCGATGGCAACGAGGACAGCCGCTACATCTACGAGCTCTACCTCGAGTTCCACGGGTACGCGGTGCTGGAGGCGCACGACGGCCACGACGCACTGCGGGTGGCGCGGCAGGAGCGGCCCGACCTGCTCCTCGTGCGGAAGGGGCTGCCCCGCCTGGACGGTTGGGAGGTCGCGCGGATCCTGAAGAGCGACCCGGGGACGGCGGACATCCCCATCATCGGCTACAGCGCCAACGCCATGGCCGAGGTGCGCGAGGGGGCGCTCGAAGCGGGCTGCGACCGGTTCATGCTCGGGCCCGTCGCTCCCCGCGCCTTCGAAGCGGCCATCCGTGAGCTCATCGGCGGCCCACGGGCGGACTAGCGGCTCCTTGCGCGGAGTGCTCCCGGGTTGCGGCGGGAGCGGCCGCGCCCAGGTACACGCCTCGCAGTCGCCAGCGAACGGGTCGGCCGCCCGCCGGTACGCCGCGGCGCGGGTGTACTCGGGGCGGGCGGCGAAGAAGTCTGGACGGAGATAGCGCCGTGACCTCGTGCAGGCCACGGCGCTACGTCATGGATTCGGGACGGTCGGTTGCCGGGCGTACCACCACTCGAGGCGGCGTGGAATTACCCTCTCACCGTCCCAACGCAGGTGTTGCCGGGACTCCCGCAGCATGTCGCGTTGATCCGCCTCCGTATACTCCGACAGCCGATCCAGGCATGTCTCGACGGCCCACGTCCACGTGTACCGCCCAAGGTCGAGCGGCCGGCCGTGATACGGGGGAGGCGGTGGCACCTGGAAAAAGGATTCCGAATGGCGCGATGCGTACCAATCCACATCTCGTCCCACCGCCGCGGCCACTCTAGACCCCCTGAACCCGGGCGCGAGCCACACTCCCAGGTAGTACGGCTGGGTGAGCGCGCCGAGCTGCTCCCCCCAGGCGTCGTGGATTCGGAAGAGATGCTCTACCATGCGACGGCGCACCCCGATGGGAAAGGGGGTCGGCCACTGCTCGAACCAGATCTCAGCGCTGCAGTCGCCTGTGCCGAGCAGCTCGTCGAGCGGCAGACGCTTGTGCTCGGCCGCCCAGCGGTCGAGTTCCCGGAGGCGCCGCCGCCATCCATGGACCTTCTTTCGTCGTGCGGTCATCGGGCGGAGGGCTGGACTCTGAACGCGGGGTGCTGAAGTTGCCCGACAGAGGGGTAGAAGCACGGGCGTCGCGCCTGCGATCACACCTGTCGGAAACTCCAGGGCTACCATGATCGTCGTTGGAATCTTCCGGAACCGCCCCGACCCAGGTACCCGCGGGGGTGCCTGGCCCCGGCGCACTGAACCGAGGCTACCGCAATGGACACTCCCCGCCTGCCCACGCCCCTGCAAGCCCTCGCGGCGATCGCGGATCACATCCGCGCGCGGGGACTGGTCGCGGAGTCCGAGCGGATCTCCGAGCTCACGAGCGAACTGGAGGGAATCGTGTCGCTCGAGACGAAGCTACACCGATTGGTAGAACGCTGGGAGATTGAAGCGGCACGGTCCGACGCCCTGGTCCGCGAGAGCTCGGGCGCCGTCCGGGACTCCGCCAAATCCCGCGCGGCGGGAGTACGCCTGTGCATCGAAGACCTGCGCCGGACGATCGCTGGAGGCCTCCAACGGCGGCCCTAGCCCCGGAGGACCTCCGCCCGTCCGCCCCGGGAAGTCGGAGCGAGAGGAAGCCCGTCGCCGCGTGCGCTCCGCGGATGGCGCGCCAGCCGGAGCGCGGCGACGGCGAGGACAGCCGATGCCGCGGCAACCACGTAGGAGCCCCACATCGGCATTGTCAAAGCGGCCAGCTCGCGACCGATCCGCTTACCCGTCCCCGCAGGGACGCCTTCATGTGTGTTCGCGAGAGACTTGCCACCCGAACCGTGAACGCGAGGACCCCGACGATCCACGTGAAGCGCGGCCCGCCGAGTAGCACCGCCCCCGTCGCGAGCACCCCGCGCGCCATGATCAGCAAACCGGCAGGGGTATAGCTTTCGATCAGGGTCACCGATCCGAAGATCGGCGCGTGCACCGCTGGAAGAACGCCCGGCGGTGACCACCAGCGGGTTGCCGAGCGTGACCCAATGGGCAGCCGAGTGACGACGCGGCATGAGGCCGCGGCTGCGGAGGGCGGGCAGGCGGGCTCGGCGTCTACCGTGAACGTGGATCGCGCGGTTGAATGGGCGGTCCGCATCCGGCCGAAACAATCGCTTTGAACAAGCGGATCATGGTGGGATGCGCCGGTGCCGAGGACGCGGGCATGTGGATGTCTACTGTTCTGGTCCTCCATACGCGATCGCTGCGAACTCACGGAGTTGCTGGATCATGGCTCGATCAGGCGACGAAATACTGCCCCAGCCGTTGCCCGACGATGCGGGCATGGCCAGTTCCAGAGTCCAGTCGTAATTGCGAAGCGCCCGGTAGCGGCTCTTCTCGTCGAGGTCCGTCGCGCGAAAGCCGAGCGCCCCGCGCCCGGTAAAGACGGCGTAGACGCCGTGTAGATCCCAGAATGCCATATGGCTCTGGAACTCCACTCTGCTCATGGCCAGGTCGAGCACCGCGCTCCTGGCCCGGTGCGTCCGAACCGGGTCCTCCGGGTACAACTCGAGGGACAGGTCGGCCCATTCACCGGGAGAGCGAGTCGGCCTGTGGTTCTCGACAGTGACATGATCGGAGGCCGATTCGACCGCTCGCTCGATGAGGGAGAGCGGACACTCGTAGACGTGTAGAACCGAACAAGACCCCGCCTTCTCCTCCACCCTGAATCTCTCCAACGCACGCACTCCGCTGAATGGTCGGCCCAACCGGTGGGACGCAGGAGGCGCCGCCCGCGCACGCAGGCGGCGCCCCCCGGGGCGACAGATGGGGTGGTGCGAAGCAGCGCTGGATGCGAATCAGTTCGCGGGTCCCGCGATGGTTTCGGTCGTGAGACTCGACGGCGGAAGCGCCGCGTTCCTGGCCTTGATCCGCGCATTGGCCTCGATCACTCGCTGGCGAGCGGCGCGATCCGCCGCGACTCCACGCAGGGCTTCCGGGTGCTGCTGCATCCAGAGCGTTCTGGCTCGCTCATTGGATTGCTGCCACTCGGCGCGCCGTGCCACCGCTCGGTTGTGCCGGCCCTTCCAGAGGCGGTCGGCCACGATGAAGGTCAGGAGCCCGGCCCCCATTCCCATGAGTCCGCCCACCACCTTCCGGTCCCCCGTGCTGATGTCTTCGCCAGTGGAAGGATCGACCTCAGTTTCGATGAAACACGTGGCATTTGCGGAGCCACAGTACTGCCTTCCACTCAGAAATCCTGCCGCTAGCAGCCCGTTGAGCGGAAGGAAGCCCAAGCTGGAGCTGGGGACCCCAGGCTCGGGAACCGTGGGAGTCCATCGTTGATCAAGGCGGCTCTGCTGCCCTACCTCGACCGCGGACCGGATGCGCGGAATGGCGGCCGTGTCCTCGGCGAAGCTCAGGAACGCACGGGTACGCTGTCTTGCCCGCAGAGGGACCGAGGAGTAGGTAAGAGTCCTGCCGCGCGACACGGCCGCAAGTTCTACCGTCTGTCCAGGAAGGTAGCGGACGGTCAGGGGGGTCGTTCCGACCGCCTGCCGGCCGACGAGCACCTGCGCACCTGTGGGCTGGCTCGTCACCACCAGTTCCGCTCCCGTGAAGCAGGCGGTCCGGATCGCGTTCAGCAGGTTTTCGTCCGCGCCCGCGGAACGAAGTCTGGAGGTCGCTGCGTTGTCCAGAGGGAAGGTTACGCAGGACTCTCGCACCATTCTCGGAAGAACCTCTCTGGCTCCGGCGACGCTGAGTGACGCCACCACGTCTTCGAGACCCAGGGCGCCGATTGTCTGGGCACTGGCGAGTGTCGAGCTGCTCGCGAGCAGGGCGACCGCCAGGGAAGTGACAGAGCGGAAGGAGTGCATAAGAGGTCAGTGGGGGCCCGTGGCCCGTTGGAGTGGCGGCCCGGCAGCGTACGCCCGTGCCGTTGTGTTCGATCCTGGATTGCGCGGAACTCGCCGGTCCGCTTCGCCGCAACAGGATGGTTGTGCGATTCTGGCCGCCATCGTGCACGGCGGCACGACGACCCGCTGGATGGTGAGGCGTACCACGAGACAGGCGCGGCAAGTGCCCCCCGCGCGTTCGCCCGCTCCCTGGGAAGCCGGGCTTCGCCGGGGAGCGGGCGTGCCCCTTATTGCCGGGAGCCTTGTGCAGGTCTGCCCGCACAATTCGGACACCTCAGGTCCTGATACTTCTTGCGGATGACGTCCGTTGCCGCACTTCGCGCCAGGTAGCCACAGTGCCGCTGCATCGGGTTCGAGGCCGGGCAGTCCGGGATGCGGGCGCGTGCCTCCGCCAGCTCCCGGATTTCCGCTGCATGCAGTGCGTGATCCTTCGCACGGCGCTCATCAGACTCGCGGCTGATCGCCTCTCCCCTCGCCTGTGCGGCCTGGAGCCGCAGCACCTCCGACGCGAGCTGATCACGCCGGGCCTGCTGCTGTGCGGCGGCCTGCGCTTCCGCGGCCTGCTTCGCAGCGGCGACTCTCCGCTCGACTTCGGCCGTGACTGCCGCCCGGCGTGCCGCAGCCGCTGCCTGGGCAGCGCGCTCCTCGGCTGTGGGTTCGCGCGAAGAGGGAGCGGAGATAATCAACTTTCGGCCCTGCGCCGCCGCCGGTTGGCTCAGCAGCAGGCAGCACGCGGACGTGAGCAGGACGCCCCACCAGGTAGCTGCGCTGTGACGGCGGAGATCGTTGAGCATACGGAACAACTCCCGTTTGGTGTGGGCGTGAAGCGGGTGCCGCAGAAGCGAATTCGCCGGGATTGCGAGCTCCCCGGAGCAAGAGCTACAAAAAACATTAGCAGCAGGCGGCCCGGTGCGCATGGGCATAATCACCTATGTTTGGTGTTCCCACCGGGAAACAAATGGCCCACTCTCCGGTCTCCGCAGCGTATCCACCACACCGGCTGTGTCACCCACACGGTCCTTGATTCCGCGCCGGACACCGGCCGGGCGTCGATCCCGGTGCCGAAATCATACAGCCCCCGCGCCGTCGTGGTACGCGGCCCGTCGGCGCAAACCCGCACCGCCGATCCAAAGAGCTCAGCGCGGACAACCGCGTAACACAAGCAGAGGCACGGAGATGGCCTCATCTCCGTGCCTCTGTGCCTCTGTGCCTCTGTGTGAGACCGCTGTTCTGAGGGGCCCCTGGCCATGGGACCCGAATTTCACCGAGGCGCCCCAGGAGCGAATTCATTCGCTCCTGGACGGGTCGCGCGCCGTCAGAACGTCCAGGCGAGCGACGCCCGGAGCTGCCGCGGCTCCACCGGGTGGAAGTGCACGTCGCTCACTCCGCCCGCCGGCTCGCCGCGCAGGCGCGACGGGTAGTAGTACTGGATGTCCGCCGCGCGCGAGTTCAGCACGTTGAGCAGGGTGGCCTCCAGGCGGAGGCCGCGCGCCAGGAGCCACCCCGCCTCGGCGTTCACCAGCGTGGCGGCGTCGGCGCGCACGGAATTGTCCTCCACCAGCGGGTACGCGCCGAAGTGCCGCACGCGCAGCGCCCCGGACGCGCCGCGCTCCGGCGCCCATGCCACCCCGCCGGCGAAGACGTGCTCCAGCGCGCCCGGGATGCGGCTTTCCGCCGCGGGCACCCCCGCGAGGCGGGCACGCGCCAGCGACACGTCCGCGTCCAGCGACAGGGCGGGGATGGGGCGGTAGAAGTTGGCCCACGTCACCCCGCTGCGCCGGCTGGTGGCGGACGGCTCGGTTGCGCCCGCGTCCCCCACGAAGAGGAGCTCGCTGTCCAGCTCCAGCGCCCACACGGCCACCGTGGACCGCAGCCCGCGCACCGGGGCCGCGCGCAAACCGATCTCGGCCCCGCGGGAGCGCACCAGCGGGTCCACGCGCTCGGCGGCCTCGCCGGTGGCGGGGTCGGTGGTGATGGTGGTGCCCCGCGCGTCGTTGCTGTGGAAGCCGAAGCCGCCGCTCAGGTACAGCTCCGCGGCCGGCGAGGGGGCCAGCACCAGCGACGCCTTGGGGCTGACGATCGCCGCGCGGCGGGTGCCGGAGTTCTCGGGGCGGTCGCTCTCCACGTGAAAGGTGTAGCCGTCGCCGCGCACGCCCACGACGCTGCGCAGCCAGGGGCGCCACCGCGACTCCGCTTCCGCGAAGATCCCCGTCCCCGTCTCCCGCACCCGGTCCTCGCGCACGGTGGCGTGCCGGAGCTGCGCCCGCGTGCGATACAGCCCCAGCCCGCCGATGAGGTCCGCGCGCGTCTGCGCGCCCACGGTCAGCCGGTGCGCCGCGCCCAGGGCCCTGGCGCCGCGCGAGTGCCGGGCGTTGGCGCCCAGCACGACGCGGCGGTCCTTCTGGTTGAACTGGTCGCCGCGCTCGGGGTCGTCCAGGAAGTAGGTGAAGTTGGAGTACAGGTCCAGGTCGGAGTAGATGCCGAAGAGCTGCACTTCGTCGGTGGAGCGGGCCCCCGCGCGGCGCCACGTGCCCGACAGGCTGTAGCGCTCCGAGCGGCCGCCATCGGTGGAGTCCACCTGCCCCAGCCGCCCGATGGCGCCCCCTTCCACCGCGCGTACCGGCACCTGGTCGTTGGAGTCCCAGCGGTTGCGGTACGCCATCGCCAGCAGCGAAAAGCGCGACGGGCCGCGGCTGGCCGAGTAGCGCGCCACCCCGGCCACCTTGCGGATCCCCTGCGGGCGGTCCCAGGGGCCGTCGTAGCTGCGCGCTTCGCCGCCGGCCAGCAGGTCGCCGCCGGCGGCGCGGGTGGATGCCCCGGCCGCGACGCGCGCCAAGCCGTTCTGCCCCCCACCCAGGGTGACGAAAGGGCGATCCAGCGTGCGCACCAAGTGGAACTCGGCGCCGCCCGCGCTGCCGAAGTCGCCGATCTCGGCGTGATACACGCCCAGGCGGTAGTCCAGGTGGCTCACCAGCTCGGGGACCAGGAAGTTGAGGTCGGTCCAGCCCTGGCCGTGGCCGTGGGTGGGCATGTTCACCGGCATCCCCTCCACGCGCGTCTGGAAGTCGGTGCCGTGGTCCAGGTTGAAGCCACGCACGAAGTACTGGTTCGCCTTCCCCTCGCCCGAGTGCTGGGTGACGATCATCCCCGGGACGGTCTCCAGCAGCTCGCCCTCGCGGGCGATGGGGCGAGAGCGCAGGTCCCCCGCGCCCACCCGCCCCTGCGACGCCGTGGCGGCGACGCCGATCAGGTTGTCGAAGCGCCCCGTGACGCGCAGCGTGTCCAGCACGGCCACGGTGTCGCGCCGGGGCGGGTCGCTCTGCGCGTGCAGCGTCGTAGCCGCGGTCGCGAGCAGGGCGGGCAGTGCGGCGCGCATCCAGCGCGCACCGTGTCGTTCGATGGCGAAGCTTGGTCGATTCATGCGAGTTCCCCGTGTGGGCTGCCTGGCACGGGATGCCCTCCCGGTCCCGCCGCCCGTTCCGCGGGCGCACGACGACCGGGCTGCCGAAAACGGCATCCCACGCCTGACCCGGCGAGCGCGGTCGCGCTCCGGGACAGGCGAATGGCCTGTGATGGTTTTCAGCCCGGCAGTCGGGGGGGAGGCGTATCGATCCGCGCGGCGGCCTGGTGCGGCGCCGGCCGAGCGGGGCGTGCGTAGCGAGGGTCCGCTCCCGGGGAGGGCGCGGACATCGTGGGAGGGGCGAGGTAGAACCTGGACAGAGAGCCCGTCAGCAGCTCCGCGTCGGGCCCCGGATGCTGCCGGTGCGTATGCACCCTGCCGCCATGCTCGTGCGGCTCGTCCGGCGCGACAGCGGGGGCGGTCGCTTCGCTGCTCGCGCGGGGGATGCGTTCGCGATGCCCGGCTGCCTGCGAGCTCGCGTGCGGATGCTCGTGCGCGGCTGCGTGCGCGTGCCCGGCTGCGTGCGCGTGCCCGGCTGCGTGCGCGTGCCCGGCCGCGTGTTGATGCGCTGACGGGCCGGCGTGCTCGTCCCGATGCGGCGCCGGGTGCGGGTGCTCGGCCGCGTGTTCCTGCTTGTGCGCGGTACGCGTGTCGTGCGCGGGGAACGCCGCATCCGCACGATGGTCAGGGCGCTTCCGCCGGGCGCCCCATTCGGGCGGGCCAGCGTGCGCGGGGATCGTTTCATCCCCGCCGAGATGCAGGCCGCGCGATTGCTCTCGCTCCGCGTCCGGCATGGCGGAAAGGGCGCGCGGGTGGGTCGCTCGGTCCTCGCGGAACTCCGAGGCGACCGGGTGCTCCTGCGCCGCGTACGGCACGGCGAGGCCAGCGCGCGGGTCGGTCGTCTGGTCCGCGCGCCAATGCAGGCCGGCCGGGCGCTCCCGCTCCACGTACGGCCGCGCGGGGGTGGAGTGCGCGGCCGCGAGGTGCATCCACTGGAAGCTGGCCTCCCCGACCGGCGTGCCCAGCAGCACCAGGAGGTACGCCAGGAGCAGCGGGACGCGGGAAGCGCGCGCCGGCCGGGGGGAGCGCGCGTGCACCTTATGGGATGGGCTTGGGACGGTCGCCAGGGACGAACATCATCGTCTTCCTGCTCGCCGCGGTCCCCGCCTGCACCACGTTCACCTGGTCCTCGTAGAGCGCGAACTGGAGGGTGCTCAGCACCCGCGCGCCGCGCAGGCCGCGGGGCAGGGGACCGCGCATGCACACCCACACCACGCCAGCCTGGGGACGGCTGCCGCACCAGCGCAGCGGCACGCGCGTGCCGTCCGGATTCCACAGCGCGAACGACGACGCGACGTAGCGCGCCGTCGGGTCCCCGACGGCTCCCGGGGGGCGCGGGTGGCGGGCGACCCCCAGGGCCAGGTCGTCCGCGAAGATGCGCACGTTCACGTGCACCGCGCGCTCGGCAGGCATGTGCGTCACCACGGCCAGCGTGGTGTGGATGGGGTGCGCGGCGGGGCGGGCGGCGCCCAGCAGCGCCACCGCGCCGAGCGCCGCCAGGGCGCGCAACCGCCGCATCCGTGCCGCCACCTACCAGGGACTCCGCTCGATGGCCCACACCGTCGCGAACGCCGCCACCACGCTGGAGACCAGCACCACCCGCATCCGCTGCGGAGAGAACCAGCCCGGCCGCCGCGCCAGCGCGAAGGCGCGGTCCAGCAGGGCGAAGCCCGCCGCGGCGATGAGCAGCACCACGATCTGCCCCGCCTCGATCCCCAGGTTGAAGCCCAGCAGCGGCACGGCGATGCGGTCCACGAACAGCTCGCGCAGGTAGTTGGCGAACCCGGCCCCGTGCACCAGCCCGAAGACGCCCGCGAAGACGGGGCGGTAGCGGTTGGCCCAGGGGGCGCGCTCCCGGTTGGCCACCACGATGTTCTCGATGGCGGTCGCGACGATGGTCACCGGGATCAGGAACTCGATCAGGTCGGTGGGGAGGTTCAGCGTGCCCGTGACCGCCAGCGCCAGCGTGACCGAGTGGCCCACGGTGAAGGCGGAGATCACCCACAGCAGCTGCCGCCAGTCGCGCCGGTGGTACACGGCGGCCAGCACCAGCAGGAACAGGATGTGGTCCATCGCCGCCAGGTCGGTGATGTGGCGGTAGCCCAGCTGAAAGTAGACCAGGAGCTCGGACATCTCCCGTTACCCTCCGATGGAGTCGAGGACGGCGCGGGCCGTCGCGGGGTGGCGCGGGTGGAAGCCGGGGTGGATCTCCAGCGCCCCCTCCAGGTGCCGGGCCGCGGCGGCGTGATTCCCCAGCGCGCGCTCGATCATCCCCGCGTGGAAGAGGAGCAATGCGTCGCGCGTGCCCATCCGCAGCGCGCCCTTCATGGCGTCGCGCGCGTCGGCGAACCGCCCCTGGCGGTAGAGCGCCCACGCCAGCAGATCGAAGCCGTACACGTCGCGGCGGGTGCGCAGGTCGGCCGCGGCCCCGGCGGCGATGGGGGCGGCGTCGTGCCCCTGGTCCAGCAGGAAGAGGCTCCACGCGCGGTGCATGGAGCCGCTCTCCTGGCTGGCGGCCACGGCCGCCACGCGGGCGTACTCGCGGGCGCGCACGGAGTCGCGCAGGGCGAGCGCGACCTCGCTCATCTCGGCCAGGATCACGGGGTCCAGCACCTGCGCGATGGAGCGCTCCTGCAGCGCCAGCGCGCGCTCGTGCCGGCCGCGCGCCACCTCCACCCGCGCCAGGCCGGCCAGGATGCGGTGGTCTTCGGGGTTGATGGCCAGGCCGTCGCGGTAGGCGCGCTCGGCCCGGCGCAGCTTGCCGGCGCGCAGCTCCAGGTCGCCGCGGCGCATCTGGAACCAGGCCCGCTGCTCGCGCGCCAGGCCGCCGTGGCTGAGCGACTGGTGCGCGGCCTGGGCCAGCAGCTTCCTCGCCTCGCTCGTGCGGCCGCGGATCTCTTCCAGGCGGGCAGCGCGCGGGGCGACCCCAAGGGTGTTGCGGTGCAGCGCCAGCGTGTCGAAGCTGGCGGCCGACCCGGCGTAGTCGCCCAGCTCCATCTGCACCTCGCCCAGCAGGGCGCGGTACGAAGGGCGCCGCGGCTCTTCGGCCACCAGCGCGGCGGCGATCGCCCGCGCTTCCTGGAAGCGGTGCTGCGCCAGCAGCGTGGAGGCCAGGGTCACGCGCGCGCCGGCGTTGCGGCCCTCGCGCAGCGCGATCGACTCGCGGGCCACGGCCTCGGCGCGGAGCACGTCCTGGAAGTCGCCCGTGCTGCGGCCGCGCTGCAGGTACAGCGAGGCCAGGCGGGCGCGGTCCAGCGCGCTGAACGGGTCCTGCTTCGCCCGCAGCTCGAACAGGGCGATGTCCTTTTCCCGGATCTCCCCTTCCGCCGCGGCGGCCTGCACCGTGGCGGGGGCGGCATCCGCCTCGCGCATCCCGTCCACGACGAGGAAGCCGCCGACGCCCGCGCCGGCCAGGAGAATCGCGGCTGCTGTGGTCCTTGTCTTCATGGAGCAATCACCTCGCGGGGAGCGCCACGGGCCTCGCCGCCGTGTGTCGGTGGGCGGGCCGCCCCGCGGTGTCGCGGGGCGGACCGCCCGGTCGTCGTCCTGCCCGGACGCGGCACCTCGCCGCGCCTGGGCTCCGTCAGGGCCGCGGTGCTACTCGCCGCGGACGCCGCCGGTCTTGACTTCCGTCTGGTACGGCTGGAACTCGCAGCCGGGACGGACCGGGACGTACACCACGTCCGGACGCGTCTGCCCCGCCTCGGCGAACACCGGAACCCCCATGAAGTCGCCCACGCGGGTGACTTCGTTGACGCCGAGCACGCGCGGCAGGCCGTACTTGACGAAGCGGCGGTTCTGGAACATCACCGGCTCGTTGTTGATGAACCAGGTGGCGTTGGCCGCGTACTGCGCGCCCGCGGGGAACGCGGTCGCGAAGGGCTGCCCGTTCACCGTGGTGTCGCCGGCGGCCGGGTTGTACATCGCCGTCACGTTGGTCACCGTGCCGTCCTGCACCACGCAGACCTGGATCTGCTGCATGGCGGGCGCGACCGGCGCCGGCGGCGGCGGAGCCACTTCGACCGGCACCGGGAGCGGAGCCGGCGGCGGGATCACGGCCACCGGGGGCGGCGTGAAGTCGCCGAACATGGCCTTCAGCCCGATGGTCGCCCGCCCCGTGACCGCGGTGCGGTCGTCGGCGATGCGCACCGTGCTCCCCGTGGGGGCGCGGATCGGCCCCATGAACCCGTCGCCCACGTGCACGGGCGAGTCGTAGATGTGCGCGGCCAGCTCGCCGAACACCCCGAACATGGGGGTGATCTCGAAGAGCGTGATCCCCGCGCCCGCCGTTCCCTGGCCCACCGAAGCCAGGTCCGGCTCGTAAGCCAGGCACGCGCCGCGGAAGAAGGTGACCGCCTCGCACTCCATGCGGTCCTCGCCCGCCAGGTCCACCGTCACGCCGCCGCCGCCCGCGAACAGGTAGGCGGAGCGGTACCAGCGGGTGCTGCGCACGAACGGGCGCACCGCCAGGCCCAGGTCGTAGAAGTACGTGTTCATCACGCGGCCATCGTACGTCTCGTCGTCCCCGCTCGCGTCGAAGAACCCGTCGCTGGCGAACGGAATCTTCATGGGCGCGTACATGCCGTGGGCGCGCACGCCGAACATGGGCGACACCCAGAAGGTGGCCTGCGCGCCGAAGACCGGGGCGTACCCGGGCGCGTAGTCCTGCGCGTCGTCGTTCTCCACCGGCGTCGCGGTGCCGTTGAGCGTGATGGTGCGGCTCTCGTACCACCGGCTGGTCAGCGAGCCGCCGGCATAGACGCCCAGGTCGAACCGGCTCACGCGCGGACCTTCCATCCCCATCTCCTGCGCCTGCGCCCGTTCCGCCGGGATGGCCAGCAGCGCGGCGAGCGCGGCGAGCCTCATCGTAAGTTTCATCTAGTTCTCCCTCCCCCATGTGGTCGTGGTGGCGCGGCAAGCGCCACTCCCGTGTCGCCCCGGCCGGCGGCTGCCGAAAGGGAGGGGGTCCGGAACCGCGGCCGTCATCCGTGCCCGTGTCGGGTGCGTGTTCGGAGAGGACGCGGGGGTTGCGTCGGCCTTATAGACCGCGGTCCGGACCCCCACCTTCGGCCGTCCGGCGCCTCCCGCGTGGCGGGGGCGCCGGGCCGGCTCGTGCTTACTGCGTGTTGGGCGCGGCCACGTACGGGAACGTCGTCAGGTCCGCCTTGGTGTCCGGCACGTTGTCGATAACCAGCCCCGGGCTGACGTTGTTCATGTTGCCGAGCAGGGGGCCGAAGATCACGCCCAGCCCCTTGTCCACCGCGTCGTCACCGTCCAGCTTGCGGCCGCCGTAGCCGTTGGTGGCGTCCAGCGCGTGGGTGAGCCAACCCACCGTGGCGGCCGTCGCCACGGTGGCCGCGGTCACGCCGGGGCCGCGGTCCATGCGCACCACCAGCATGTCGGGCAGAAGGGCGTCCGCCACGGTGCTGGCGTAGCCGGTGTCGCGCCCCGCCACCATGGTCATGAAGTTCCGCAGGTCGTCGCGGAACTCGGCCTTGCTCTCGGACGGCTGGGTGTTGTTGTAGTGGTCGTGCTCGCGCTTCTCCACCATCACCTCGCTGACCAGCGGGTTGGCGAGGTGCTCGATCTGGTCGAACGTCAGGCGCGTGTTGCCGATGATCGAGGTGTCCTTCACGAACTCCGTACGCGTCTCGGTCACCACGTCCGTGATCGTGCGCGTGTTCTCGTCGCTGCAAGCCGCCAGAAAGGCGGTGGCGGCGAGCACGGCTGCGGCTGCATGCTGCATCTTCATCGTTTCAATCTCCTGGAGATCCGGTTCAGCGTTTCCGTTGGGTCGATCAGCGGCTGATAGTGCCCCAGATCCCGATGTTGTTGCCCGTGGCGCCGGCGCCGCGCAGCGCGGACTCCGGCAGCTCGACGACGATGGCCATCGAGTTGAACGTGAGCAGGAAGTCGCGCGCGTTGCCGCGGGTCGCGTCGAACGGCCCCGGGTTGGCCGTGTCCGCCGGGCGGAAGGCGTTCGCCGACTTGGTGATCATGGACGCGGGGCCGCGCGCGGGGCGGCGGTCCGGGATGATCCGGAAGAACTGCTCGAGGTCGATGTAGAACGGGTCGTCGCGCGGGCCGGTGAAGAGCTGCACCTGCGCCGTGCCCGTACCGCCGGTGAGCGTGCCGCCCATGGCGCCGCGGATGTCCGGGGTGGCCTTGGCCACCCGGTTGCGCATCCCGCGCGTGGCCGGCGCCATGGGGCCGAACATCCCCACTTCCTGCCCGCCGTTCTGCGTGTTGTCGAACTGGAACTGGAGAACCAGGTCCTCCACCGCGTCGCCGGTGTTGTCGATCTTGATCTGGTACAGCGCGTTGGCGTCGAACCGGGCGCCCGCGGTGTTGGCCGGCGAGATCGGCGACTGCGTGGTCATCACCAGGACGATGCGGTCCGTGGTGGAGCCGGGAAACGCGTACACGTCGTTGATGTCGAGCTGCGGGCTGAGCTCTACTTCCGGGGTGTCCTGGTGGTCCGAGCCCACCGCCTGCCTCACTCCCGCCACCGTGGCGACGGACGCGGCCGCAAGCAGCACCGCCGCGGCTCCGTGTCGAACCGTAAACTTCATCCTCATGGTTCTCCTCCCCCTGGTGATTGTCCCGGCGGGGCAGTGCCCGCAAGAACTTCTTTGTTCGTGTCAGAAGTACGCCGTGCTCACCTGTAGCGGATCTCTTTCTCTCCAGGGACGACGAAAGGCACGGAGAACCCGGTGTTCTCCGTGCCTCCGTGCCCCTGTGTGAGAGCGCCGTTCAGAGCGCCGCGAGCAGCTCCTCCTCGTCCAGCGCGCACCCGGCCAGCGAGCCGTGCGGGTCCGCCAGCAGCTCGCCGGCCGCGTCGTCGCGGGCGGCGGAGGCGCGCGTGTCGCGGACGTACGCGCCGGGGGTCACACCCACGATGCGCGCGAAGTGCCGCGTCAGGTGGCTCTGGTCCGCGAAGCCGGCCTCCAGCGCCGCGCGGCTGATGGGGACGCCGTTGGCCAGCAGCGAGCGGGCCGTGGCGATGCGGAGCTGCGTGTGGTAGGTGTGCGGCGGCAGGCCGAAGCGCTTGGCGAAGGCGCGCAGCAGGTGGAACTTGCTGAGCCCCGCCGCCGCCGCCAGCTCGTCCAGCGACACCGCCTGCCCGGGTGAGGCGTGCAGCAGGTCCCGCGCGCGCAGCAGGGGGGCCGCGCCGGGGTCGTCGTCCGCCGAGCGGGGGCCGGGCGCGGCGAAGCGGCGCAGCAGCTCGTGCAGCGCCAGCGCCAGGCGGCACTGCGCCTCCAGGGCGGACGCGTCGCGCTCCAGCGCCGCGTGCAGCGAGGTGAGCACGCGGAAGAGCGTGGGGTCGTGGGTGCGCGCGCGCCGCAGGTGCACCGGCTCGTCGCTCTCGTCTTCGCGGAAGCGGGCGAGCACCTCCGGAGCCACGAAGAGCACGCGGAACGACGCGAGCCCCTCCAGCCGCCGGTCGGTGTGCACCTCCCCCGGCTCCATGAGCAGCGTGTCGCCGGGGCGCACGCTGTGGATCCGCTGCCGGTACTGCACCTCCCCCGTCCCGGCGTACGCGGTGCAGAAGGCGTACGTCTCGTGGTACCAGCGCCACAGCCGGCCGCTTCTCTCCACACGCATCACTTCCACACCCGGGAGAGCGGCGGGGCGCCACACCCGCACCTGCTCCCCCAGCACCTTGGTTGCCACGACCACCTCCGTCGGAGATTCCGTTCCGGCGCGTAGAGAGCGCAGGCGAGAGCAGCCAGGGCCCGCAAGATAGCTGCCACGGATGTCGGGAAACGTGTGTTTTGGTGGACGGAGTGCACGCGCACGGGTGCCGGGGACGGGGGCATCGCGCCGCTCGTCCCCCGCACCCGCCGTTGTCCCGCCTTGCTTTGCGTCCCCACCCGGCGGAAACGCGCAGATCCTCTTCTACAGCAAGAACTTCCTAGATTAAAATGTAACGATTCTGCCCTGCGCGGTCGGCCCGGTTTCGCGGCCGCCCGGGCGGGTGCGCAGCTTGCCTCCGGGGTGGTTCAGCCCGTGTCGTCCCCGGCCGCGGCGGACGCGTGGCGCGCGCGCGCGAAGCGCCCCGGCGTGGTGCCGGCGAAGCGTTTGAAGTGTCGGCATAGGTGGCTCGCGTCCGAGAAGCCGGTGCGCACCGCCGCGTCCTGCACGGACGCCCCGCCGCGGAGCATCTCCATGGCGTGGTGGACGCGCAGCCGGTTCTGGTACGTGTGCGGCGGGAGTCCCACGGCCTCGGTGAAGCGGCGCGCGAGATGGAACTTGCTCACCCCGGCCACGGTGGCGAGCTCGTCCAGCGGAACGTTGCGCACCCAGTGCTCGTCCAGGTAGGCGCGGGCGCGCGCGACGTACGGCGAGGCACGGCCGTCCCCATCGGACGGGGGCAGGGCAAGCGGAGCGGTTTCGGTCATGGCGGCGAGCGGAAAGAGAGGGCGCGGACCCGGCCGCGCGCGTGCACTCTATGCCAATCTTCACTCGGGCGCCCGCTTCAGTCTTGAAGGAAAATGCGATCTCACACAGAGGCACAGAGGCACAGAGAAGAACTTCATCTCTGTGCCTCCGTGTCTCTGTGTGATCATTACGCGTCCTCGGTGCCCGCGGCCTCTTTGGGCGGGCCGGCCAGGGGGAGCGACACGCGGAAGCGCGTCTCGCCGGGGCGCGAATCCACGCGGATTGAGCCGCCGTGGCGACGCTGCACGATGCGCCGCACGATGTCCAGCCCCAGCCCGCTCCCCTCGCCCACCCCCTTGGTGGTGAAAAAGGGCTCCCAGATCCGCGCCTGGATGTCCGCGGGGATGCCGGGGCCGTCGTCCGCGATCTCCACCTGCGCGTCGGCGCCCTGGCGCGAGGTGCGGATGCGCAGGCGGCCCTTGCCCCGCATCGCGTCCACCGCGTTGTCGATCAGGTTGGTCCACACCTGGTTCAGCTCGCCCGGGTACACGCACACGCGCGGCAGGGCGGCGTCGTACTCGCGCGTCACCTCCACCCCGTGCTTCAGCTTGTGGTGGAGGAGGGTCAGGGTGCTCTCCAGCCCCGCGTGCAGGTCCGTCTCCTTGAGCTCCGGCGCCTGGTCCATGTGCGAGTACTGCTTGATGGACTGCACCAGGAAGGAGATGCGGTCGGAGCTCTGCACGACTTCGCGGAGGAGGGCGGCGGAGGCCAGCGTGGCCGCCAGCCAGCTCACCGTGTCGCCCAGGCGGTCGGCGCCCATGGCCCCGGCCAGCTCATCCAGCCGGGCGGGGGCGATGCCGCCGGCCACCAGCGTGGCCGCCAGATTCCAGCTCTCCGCCACGCCGTGGTCGTCCAGCCAGTCCGCCACGGCGTCTTCGCGGCCGCTGCGCTCCAGCGGCTCCATGGGGATGGACGCCGAGCAGAAGGCGCGCGACTCGTTGTACAGCCGGTCCAGCAGCTCCTGCTGCCGGGGCTCCAGCGGGTGCGCGTGGAGGCGGAGGGCGGAGCACTGGGCGGCCGCCACCGTCTCGTCCAGCTGTGCGGCGGCGCGGCGCACGGCCGCGGCGGGGTTGTTGAGCTCGTGCGCCAGCCCCGCGGCCATCCGCCCCAGCGCGGCCAGCTTCTCCTGCTGCTGCGCCTGGGCGTTCACCTCCTGCGTGCGCCCCGCCAGCGCCGGCAGGATGAGCTGGGCCACCGGCGCCGTGGTCACGATCAATTCCCGCAGCCGCGGAACGGGGATGCGCAGCACCTCCACCTCCCCCACCGCCGCCGCCGAGGCGATGGAGGGGAGGCCGCTCAGCATGGACATCTCCCCCACGAACTCGCCGGGGTGATGCACGGTCAGGAGCAGCTCCTCGCCCCCGGCGCTGCGGGTGATGCGCACGTCGCCGGCCAGCACCACGAAAAAGTCGTAGTCCTCCGTGCCCTGCTTCAGGAACACCTCTCCCGCGGGCACCTTCTCCCGCGCGCCGTACGGGGAGAGCAGCTCGAGCTGCTCGGCCGTGAAGCGGGGGAAGAGGCGGCGCTCTTCCGGGTCGTGGAGCATCCGGCTACGCCTCCAGCGTGCTCATGGGAAGGGCGGCCTCACACAGAGGCACAGAGACACGGAGAAAGGCACCTCACGCCTCCGCGGCGGCGTGGAGCGCTTCCTCGCCGATGGGGGCGGGGTCGGGGGCGTGGATGGGGATGCGCACGCGGAAGCAGGTGTCGCCGGGGCGGCTCTCCACGCCGATGTCGCCGCGGTGCTGGCGGACGACGATGCGGCGCACGATGTCCAGCCCCAGGCCGCTCCCCTCGCCCACGTCCTTGGTGGTGAAGAAGGGCTCCCAGATGCGCTCCTCGATCCCCGCCGGGATGCCGGGGCCGTCGTCGCGCACCTCCACGACGGCGTCGTCGCCGCGGCGCACGGTGCGGATGGAGATGCGGCCGCCGGGGGCGATGGCGTCCAGCGCGTTGTCCAGCAGGTTGGTCCACACCTGGTTCAGCTCGCCCGCGTTGGCCCACAGGTGCGGCAGGGCGGGGTCGTAGTCGCGCTCGATCCGGGCGTTCTTCTCCCCGATCTTGTACGAGAGCATGGTCAGCGTGCTCTCCACCCCCTCGTGCAGGTCCGTCTCGGCGCGGGTCTGCGTCTCGTCCATGTGCGAGTAGCTCTTCACCGAGGCCACCAGCTCCGCGATGCGCGTGGCCGCGTCCTCCATCTCCCGCAGCAGCAGCTCCGCCTCCAGCCCGCCCCCCAGCCACGCCACCGCGTCCCGCAGCGCCGCGCCGGGCAGCGTCGAAGCCAGCTCGTCCAGCTCCTCCGGCCCCATGCCGCTGGCCACAAAGGTTTCCGCCAGCGTCCACGCCTCCTCCACCCCGTGCCCGTCCAGCCACTCCCCCACCGCGTCCTCGCGCGCGCTGGCCTCCAGCGGGGGGAGGCGCCTGGGGCGCTCGGCGCCGGTGAGGCGCGCCTGCAGGGCGGCGAGCGACGAGAACTGCACGACGCTGAGGTTGCACCCGGCCAGGCTCGCCGTGCGCTCCGGCAGCGCCCGCAGCCGCGCGCGCAGGTGCGACGTCCCGCGGCGCAGGGCGGCGGCCGGGTTGTTCATCTCGTGCGCCAGCCCGGCCGAGAGGCGCCCCAGCGCCATCAGCTTGTCGCGCTGCTGCTCCGCCCGCGTCGTCTCGCGCACCCGGTCCGTGAGCGCGCCGATCAGCCGCCCCTCCAGCACCGGGATGCGGCGCAGCATCTCCGCGAAGTGGTCGCGGTGGATGCGTGCCCCGCGCGTGCGGGTGATCGCCCGGATGGACCCCGAGAAGTGCGTCATGCGGCTGAAGGGGAGCAGCCCCGTCACCTCTCCCGCCTCGCCCACGAAGACGCGCGCGTCCGCCACCCCCTCCTGCACGTACTGGAACTCGCCCTCCAGCATGATCCACATGACGTCCGCCGGGGCGCCCTGCGGGGCCAGCGCCTGCCCCGGCGCGTACTCCACCTCCTCCGCGATGGAGACGAGGAACGCGTAGTCCTCCTCCTCCAGCCCCGCCAGCAGGGGGACGGCGCGCAGCTCGTCGGGGGTGATCACAGCTCGGCCAGGTAGCGGTGGATGAACTGCACGGCGATCGCCCCCTCGCCCACGCCGGAGGCCACCCGCTTGACCGAGTTGGCGCGCACGTCGCCCGCCACGAAGATCCCCGGCACGCTGGACTCCAGGAGGAAGGGATCGCGCTCCAGGGGCCATCCCTTCGGCTCCCCGCGGTCGTCCCGGGGCAGGTCGGGGCCGGCCAGGATGTAGCCGTAGCGGTCGCGCGCCACCACGCCGCTCAGCCACTCGGTGCGCGGCGCCGCGCCGATGAAGATGAAGAGCCCCGCCGCCTCCACCTGCTCGCATTCCCCCGTGTCGTTGCGGCGCAGGGTGAGCTTCTCCAGGTGATCGCTCCCCACCACCTCCTCCACCTGGGTGAAGGGGAGGATGCGGATGTTGCGCGTTTCGTGGATCTGGTCGATGAGGTACTGGCTCATGGTGGCGGCCAGCCCTTCGCCGCGCACCAGGATGGATACGTTGCCGGCGTACTGCGAGAAGAACATCGCCGCCTGCCCGGCCGAGTTGCCGCCCCCCACCACGTACACGTCCTGCCCGCGGTACGCCGCCGCCTCGGTGGCCGCCGCGCCGTAGTAGACGCCGCGCCCCACCAGGTCCTCGCACCCCGGCACCTCCAGCTTGCGGTAGCTCACGCCGGACGCGATCAGCAGCGCGTGGCAGGCGATCTCGCTGCCGTCCTCCATCACCACCTGCCGGTAGGGCCCCTCCACCCGCACCCCCGCCACCGTCTGCGGCGTCAGGATCTCCGCGCCGAACTTGCGGGCCTGCATCACCGCGCGCCGCGTGAGCTCGCCGCCGCTCAGTCCGGCGGGAAAGCCCAGGTAGTTCTCGATGCGCGAGCTCTGCCCCGCCTGCCCGCCGGGCGCCTCGCGCTCCAGCATCACGGTGCGCAGCCCTTCGCTGGCGCCGTACACGGCCGCCGCCAGCCCCGCCGGCCCGGCGCCCACGATGGCCAGCTCGTAAAAGGGCTTGGCCGCGCGCGTGCGCAGCCCCACCGCGTCCGCCACGGCGGGGATGCCGGGCTGCTCCAGCACGCGACCGTCCTCCAGCACGACCACGGGAAGGGGGGTCTCGGGGCGGAGCCCGGCTTCCTCCAGCGCCCGGGCGGGGTCGGGCTGCGCCTCCAGGTCCGTCCAGCGGTAGGGCACCTGGTTGCGGGCGAGGAAGTCGCGCAGGGCGTGCGCCTCGGGGCTCCAGCGGTGCCCCACCACGCGCAGCCCCTCGAAGGGGGGGCGGTACCCGGCCTGCCACGCCTCCAGCAGGTCGTCCAGCACGGGGTAGAGCGCCTCCTCCGGCGGGTCCCACGGCTTCAGGAGGTAGTAGTCGATGTGGGCGCGGTTGATGGCGCGGATGGCGGCCTCGGTGTCCGCGTACGCCGTGAGCAGGGCGCGCTTGGCGTCGGGGTACACCTTGACCGCTTCTTCCAGGAACTCGACGCCGGTCATGCGCGGCATCCGCTGGTCCACCAGGAAGAGCGCCAGCGGCTCGCTCTTCCTTTTCAGCTCGCGCACCGCGTCCAGCGCCACCGCGCCCCCGTCCGCGCGCACGATGCGGTACCGGTCGCCGTACCGCCTGCGCAGGTCGCGGGAGACGGCCTGGAGGACCTCCGGGTCGTCGTCCACCGCCAGCATCACCGGCTTCGCCATCGGGTGCTCCTTGGGCCGCGTCTCAGGGAATTTCGGACAATCTAACGGAAAAGATGGGCTCACACAGAGACACGGAGGCACAGAGATGAATCATTCTCCGTGTCCCCGTGTCCCCGTGTCTCCGTGTGAGATCCTCTTCCGGAAGCAGGTGGGCGACGGAGTTGGCGTAGTAGCGCAGCACCGCTTCCTCGCCGCGGGCGAGTCGGAAGAGGCCGTCGGCGTCTTCGGCGACGAGGTGGCGGAGGGTGAGCATGCGCAGGCCTACGGTGACGGCGTAGTCCAGGTCGCGGCGGGGGACGTACACGCGGCCGCCCGTGTCTTCCACCGCCTGCGCCAGGGCGAAGACGCGCGCCTTCAGCTCCAGCTCGCTCAGGGCGCCGCCGTGGCGGAGGAACACGGTGGAGACCAGCGACACGGGGAGCACCGGGATGGCGGCGCCCACCGCGCGCATCAGGGCGGCGCCCAGCTCTTCCACGGCGGCGTGGCGCTCGTCGCCGCGCAGCGAGCGGAAGTCGATGCCGCGCGCCGCGCAGTACTCGCGCACCGAGAGGGGGGTGCCGAAGCAGGCGCAGGCGTAGCCGAAGCGGTGCCAGCGGCCGCGCGCCATCAGCAGGAGGTTGCGCCCCACGAAGGAAAGGGTGTTCCACGCGGCGGCCATGCGCCCCACCCGCGGGCGCTCGGGGAGGGCGTCGGCGAGCAGCGTGCGGTCCTCCAGCACGCGGTCGTAGTTGAGCCCCACGGGCACGAACACCAGGTCGCGCCCCTCGGGGTCGAAGGCGCGCAGGATGTAGTCCAGGAGGCCCAGCTTGGGGCGGCGCAGCATGCCGTCGCGGCTCAGGCCGCCCTCCGGGTACACGGCCTGGGTGACGCCGGCCTGAGTGGCCATGAACACGTACCGCTCCAGCACCCGCCGGTACAGGTCGTCGCCCGAGCCGCGGCGCACGAAGTACGCACCCATGGAGCGGATCAGCATGTGGAGGGGCCAGATGCGCGCCCACTCTCCCACGGCGTACGACAGCGCGGCGCGGCGCGAGGCCAGGTACCCCACCAGCACGTAATCCATGTTGCTGCGGTGGTTCATCACGAAAACCACCGTGCTGCCGCGGGGGATGCGCGCCAGCCCCTCCTCGTCGCTCCACCCCAGGCGCACGCGGTACAGCAGCCGCGCCGTGCGCCGCGCCAGCCAGTACCCCACGCGGAAGTACAGGTACGCGTTGAAGGAGGGGACGATCTCCCGCGCGTACTTCTCCACCCGCGCCATCACCACCTCGCGCGGCATCCGGTGCTCCAGCGCGTGCGCGTCCGCCGCCTCCACCACGCGCGGGTCGTACACCAGGCGGTCGATCAGTACCTGGCGCCTGGTGAGCTTGAAGGCCGGGATCTCGAAGGGGAGCCGCGTGTTCAGCTCGTCGATCACCCGGTTGGTCCGCTGCCTCACCAGCCAGCGCACGCTGGGCACCATCAGCCTGTCCAGCGCCGCCCAGGCGGCGAGGACGCCCAGCAGCAGCGCGGCCCAGAGCGGAATTTCGACGGAGCGGTCCATGACGGAAGCGCGTGAGTGTGTTGGTGCGGTGGTGCGCTGGGTGCTTCGCTGGCGTCCGCGGGGGTCGGGGGGGTGAGGGCCCCACCACGCGCCGCAACTCCGTCGATCCCGTGCATTCCGGCGCACTCACGCGCTTCAGTTGGGAAGCCGCTCCACAGTGCGTCGGAGCCGATCGGCTCAGGGGCATGCGCGGACGTTTCGCAGGCGTGCTCCCACGATAGTGCGGGCCCCCGCGTGGAGCAACGATCGCGGAGGGCCCCCCTCTCTGTGTCTCTGTGCCTCTGTGTGAGCCCCGCCGTTCTAGCGGACCGGCGCGCCGCGGCGGCCGGGCCGCACGGGCGCCACGGTCGCGGGGCCGCGGTGGCGGGCCCGGGTCCAGGGCGGGCGCAGAGGGTCGTTTCCGCCGCTCCGCATCCCCCAAGCCTGGAGCGGAACGGGTACGCATGTGACACCGGTGCCCCACCTTCTCCGTGCCTCCGGGTGCGATTCCGTGCTCCTGTCGCCTCTCCCCGCACCATCCTTGCATCTGGCGCAGGTTTCCCCGGAACCGCGCGCGCGGTTCCGCGTGGACCCTCGTACCCGTGGCGTGTGCAACTGGATGCCGCAGCTCCCGTCCGAAGCCATCCGGCCCACGGTCCTGCTGGTGGACGACCGGCCCCAGAACCTTCTTGCGCTCGAGGCCCTGCTGGAGCCGCTCGGGCTGGAGATGGTGCGCGCGCAGTCCGGCGAGGAAGCCCTCCGCTGCGTCCTGGAGCGTGACTTCGCGCTGGTGCTGCTGGACGTGCAGATGCCGGGGATGGACGGGATCGAGACGGCGCGCCGCATCAAGGCGCGCCAGCGCTCCCGCACGCTCCCCATCGTCTTCCTCACCGCCATCGACACGGACCCGGCGCGGGTGGCGGCCGGCTACGCGGCGGGGGCGGTGGACTACCTGCCCAAGCCGGTCGATCCGCACGCGCTCATCTCCAAGGTGAAGACCTTCGCGGACCTGTACAGCGCCCGCCGCGAGGTGGAGCACCAGTCCGCCCTGCTGGCCGAGGCGGCCTCGCGCGAGGCCGTGCTGCGCGCCCGCACCGAGGCGGAGGCGCGCCTGGCGCAGCGGATGCGGGCGCTCAACGAGGAGCTGGAGGTGCAGCGCGAGCAGGCGCAGACGCTCAACGAAGAGCTGGCCCGCGCCAACTTCGAGCTGCACACCACCAACCTGGCCCTCCACGCCGCCCGCGACGCGGCCGAAACGGCCAGCCGCGCCAAGAGCGAGTTCCTCGCCAACATGAGCCACGAGATCCGCACCCCCATCAACGCGGTGGTGGGGTACACGGAGCTGCTGGACATGGAGATCGCCGGCCCCGTCACCGGGCGGCAGCGCGAGTACCTGGAGCGCATCCGCGGCAGCAGCCGCCACCTGCTGGGCCTGGTCAACGACGTGCTGGACCTTTCCAAGGTGGAAGCGGGGCGGATGTCCGTCACCCGCGAGCACGCCGACGCCGCCCTCGCCGCCGCGGACGCCATGGCGCTCGTCCTCCCCCAGGCCGACGGCAAGGGGATCGCGGTGGACGACCGCGTGGTCTCCGGCGGGCCCTTCGTGTACCTGGGCGACGACGACCGGGTGCGCCAGATCCTGGTCAACCTCCTCTCCAACGCCGTCAAGTTCACGGCCCCCGGCGGCCGCATCACCCTGGACGCGGACGTCACCACCGCCCCCGCCCGCGACGCGCGCCTTTCCGGCACGGGGCCCTGGGTGTGCGTGCGCGTGGAGGACACGGGGTGCGGCATCGCGGCGGACCAGTTGGAGGCGGTGTTCAGGCCCTTCGTGCAGGCGGACGGGAGCCACACCCGCACGCAGGGGGGCACGGGGCTGGGGCTCACCATCAGCCGCGAGTTCGCGCGCCTCATGGGCGGCGACCTCACCCTGCGCAGCACGCTGGGGGTGGGCACCGTCTTCACCCTGTGGCTCCCCGCGGCGGCGGGCCCCGGCGTCCCGGCCCCCGGCGACGACGGCGGGCGCACGGTGGCGCAGGCCGGCGAGGCGCTCGTCGCCTCGGTGGAGACGGTGCTGGACGCCTTCGTGGCGCGCGTCCGCGCGGACGACGAGATCCCCGCGGCGGCCGGCGTGTCGCGCGTGGAGCTGGAGGACCACCTGGCCGCCCTCCTGGCCGACCTGGGGCAGGACCTGGTGATCGCGGGCGAGGCGGGCGGCGGGCTGGATCTGCAGCGCGACGGCTCGGACCTGCGCGAGCTCCTGGCCGACCGCCACGGCCGCCAGCGCGCGCGCCTGGGGTGGACGGAGGCCGCGCTGCGCCGCGAGTACGACATCCTCCGCGCGGAGATCGCCTCTGCCGTGCGCCGCCCCCTCCCCGCCGCCTCCGCCGGCGCGGACGCCGCCATCGCCGCCCTCTTCCGCCTGGTGGACGACGTGGAGCGGGTGAGCCTGGCCGGGATGCGCGCCCAGGACGCGGACGGCATCGTCGCCCGTACCCGCGGCGTCATCGACGCCACCCGCCGCACCATCGGGCGCGTGAAAGACTCCATGCTGCGCGAAGACGGAGCTTAGGGGGTCACACAGAGACACAGAGGCACAGAGGACGTCGTCTCTGTGCCTCTGTGTCTCTGTGTGACCCCCGCTGTTCGCCGGACGGATCAGCCGAGTTCTTGTGCGCGTGCCGTGAATGCGGCTAGAAGCGGTCCGTCGATGTCCGAGAGGTTGTCGGTGTTCACCCAGCCTGCACCCTCCGGGGCCACGAACTCGAAGCGGTAGCGGGAGCCGCGCGTCCCTTCGGTGAAGTTGAAGAGCTTGCCCTTCCGCTCCTGGCGGTAGAAGACGCAGAACACCGTCTTGTGGTCCACGCAGCGGATGCCGGTGAGCTTCTGGTACAGGTCCTCGTCCCGCTCGATCAGGAACGGGAGGCGGGTGCGCACGTAATCGAAGACCTGCATCTCGGCCTCGGTGGTCACCACTCCCATCTCGCCCGCCGGCGACGGCTCGGGGCTCGCCTCGGGCGGGACGGCGGACGGGGGCGGCTCGGGAATCCGGACGAGGTTGCTCCGGTCCGCAAAGCCGACCCGCTCCAGGATCTTCCGGTCCAGCATCGCGTCGGAGGCTTCCCGGACCAGGGGCGCGTGCTCCTCCACCATGCGCGACGTGCGGCGGCCTTCGATGTTCGCCACGTCCATCATCACCCGCACGAATCGCTCGTCGGGCGCGGCGAGCACCCGCTGCAGGGCGTCCGCGTAGGCCGCGACGTGCATCTTGCGCCGCGCATCCGCACCGACGTTGGCAGGGTCGAAGGTCCCCTTGCGCAGCCGCATCAGCGCGTCCAGGGCATTCGTTTCCACCTGGTCCCGCGCCACTTCGGTGAGGTCGATCACCACGAACGGCTCGTTGTCCATCATGTTCTCCGCGCCGGTGTCCGTGTAAAGCTGGAACACCAGCCCGTCCGTCAGGATACCGAGCTTCACGCTCGCCAGGGCGTTGAAGTAGCCCTTGAGCTCTCCGCGGTTCGCTTCGACGAGGGCTCCCACCTTCTTGCTCTCCACGGCGATCACCGGCGTCTTTTCCTGGCAGATCGCGAAGTCCACCCGGTTCTTGAATTTGTCCGAGAACGACGCATGCGCCTCCGGCACCACCTCGTCGGGATCGAGCGGGTCGTAGCCGAGCAGTTGGAAGAAGGGAAGCACCAGGTACTGGTTGGTCGCCGCTTCGCTCTGCGCGCGGGCGGCGCGGTCCACGGCGAGAGCCGCGTGTGCAACCAGTCGCGTCCGGAAGTCGTCGCTCATCTGGGTTTCGCCGGGAGGAGGTCCGCGGGAGGTGATCGAGCGCAAGCCGTCACTCGGAGCGCTGGATTCCTGGTCGGACGCGATCCGGCGAATTCACAGAGGAAGGTCCTTGGGGCTCACACAGAGACACAGAGGCACAGAGACGACTTCATCTCTGTGCCTCTGTGCCTCTGTGTGAGCCTGCCGGGCTGCGTCAGAGCGGCTCGGCTACCGGCGTGAAGCGTCCCGTGTCCGGGGCGAAGCGCACCTCGCCCGCCATGACCAGAGCGTCCAAGTCCGGCGGACCGCGTAAGCGGCGCTGCCGCTTCGCTTCGGCGGCAGCGGGCGACAGGCGCCGACTGCAGTGATCTGCGCCGCCGCGGGCCGTCCCCCGCGACTGGACGGGCGCGGTACTCTGTCGCGACCAGCGAAAAATCCCGTCGCGAGTGCGCCTCCTCGTCGAGTGGACGCACTCAACGAAGGGAGGGGCCTGACTTAGTGGGCTGGGTGCGGTCCGAAAGTCACGCGGGTGGCAACGAGCTTTCCAGTAGCCTTCACATCGACTAGGGGAACACGGGTACCGCTGACACGCAAGCACGAAACATGGCGAGCGTGTATTCGGCTTAACAACATCGACGTGAGCGCGTGCGGCTTAGGGCCGAGAGGTATCAATGTGATATTCTCCCTCCCAAGATCGGGAAGGATAACTTCTTCCAGCAGCCGAACACACGTCGAGACGCTGGATAGTGGAAGCCCGAGTTGAAGCCCGGCGTAGAGAGCCATGAAAGTTTCGTTCGTCAACAGAGCTTTTTGGGCGTCACCAGGAGATGCACCTGGGGACACGCCAATGCCTCTGTGCTGGAGCCGCTCCGTATGTGACCGACGGCGAGAGCAAGAAAACCGCCCGGCCGCAGAAGCGAGCCGGGGGCGGCTAAACGCGCCTGTGACGCAGGGAAGATAGGCCTGCTGCGTGTGACGAGGCGCGTCTCTGTGCCTCCGAGGTTTCTTGTGCGGGTGGCACAAGCTGACCATATTCTATAGTCACAGAGGAGGATGCTATGGCTAGAGCACGACAGGTCGGGGCGGGGGAGTTCAAGGCCACCTGCCTCAGGCTGATGGACGAAGTGGAGGAAACGGGCCAGGAGATCATCATCACGAAGCGCAACCGGCCCGTCGCGAAGCTTGCGCCGGTGAAAGACGAGGGGCTGCGACCCTTCATAGGCCGGTCGCGCGGCATGATCTCGGCCAGCCGCGAGGATCTGCTGGCTCCGATCGGCGAGGACTGGGAGGTCGATGCTGACCTCTGAACTCACCAGCGCCGACCGTCTGGTGATGGACACGCACATTTGGGTGTGGGCCAGCGGCGAATCCGGCGGACCGGAGCAGATCACGGACGCGGCGCTCCCGGTGATCGAAAATGCCGCCGAGCGCCGCGCCCTCTTCGTGTCGTCCGCATCGGTTTGGGAGCTTGCGCTGAAGGCCGGGCGTGGCAAGGCCCTCGTATCGGGCGATCTAGACGCTTGGGTGCGGGACCAGAGGCAGCACCCCGGGGTGCGCGTGATGCCCATCGACTCCCGGCTGGCGATCGATAGCACCACGCTCCCGCCCTGGATGCGCAAGAGTGACAAAGGAGAGCACCGCGACCCCTCTGACCGGTTCATCGTCACTACCGCGCGGCGCCTCAACGCGATCCTCGTCACCTGCGACGAAGAGATTCTGCACTACGCCAGCCAGGGACATGTCGCCGCGTTCGACGCCCGCTGAACGGATGGGCTCACACGGAGACACAGAGGCACAGAGACGACTTCATCTCTGTGCCTCTGTGTCTCTGTGTGAGCCTATCAGTCGGTCAATGCGGCCGCCGCGTACCCTGCGCCTGGCCGGTGTTGGGGGCAGACTGCAGCGCGAGGTGGCCCTTGCAGCCGTGCTGGCCACAGCGCGCGGGCTGGTCGCGCTCCTGGTGAGGGCGGATGTGGTCGGCCGTGCGGCCGCAGGTGTCGCAGAGGTACTCGTAGGAGGGCATCAGACGCCTCCTTGTGCGCGGAGAGGATACGGCTGGAGCGTCCTGCCGTGGTGCCGGGGCCCTCGCGAGGCCCCGTAAGTTGCTACGCTGCCGCGTTATCCAGAGTTCCACGCGCCTGCAGCGCCAGCTCCGACGCGAGGCGCCGGGCGCGCTCGTCCGTCAGGGGGAGGAACCACTCGAAGCGCATCACGGACACGGCCTGAGGGCCGCAGCGCATCCGCACGCCAAAGCGGCTCGCCTCCAGTGTGCGATCCACCGCCACCTCGCGCAGCAGCGGGTCTCTGTCCAGGTGCTCGGCCACCAGCGCACGCATCCGCTCCCAGGGCGGAACTCGGGCGAATTCGACTGCTTCCACGGGACACTTCCGGGGTAGGAGAAACACGGGGGGTTGAGATTGATTCTGTGTTACCAGGCCGTGATGCACAAGCTGTACAAACCTTATGCAACGGATGTTGGAGGATCTGTCCCCCGCGCGCGGGGGGATCGTTTTTCTTGTGCTCGGCGGCCTCCGCGCGCAACTTTCTCCCGACTCTTACGGAGCCTCCCCCATGAGCGCCGATCTCACTCCTGAGCCGCTGCCGAGCGGCTCGCTGGGCCCGCCCCGCCGCGATCCGCCCACCGCCGTGGGGGTGGAGACGCCGGAGCCGGAGCCGGCACCGTCCGCCCGCGGGCGCGAATCGCGCCACGTGCTGCTGCCCCTGTTCCGCGCCGCGAGGCGGGTGCTCCGCGGCGCGGCCAGGGCGCTCGGGCGGAGCTGAGCGGGCGAGCCGTGCGCGAAGCGAAGCCCATGCGGCGGGCCGCACCTCCCGACCCTCTCCCGGCGCGCCGCGTCCCCGCGCTTATCGAGGGCGCGGGGTGGCGGAACGCGCTGCGCGAGTTCGGCATCATCGTGGCCGGCGTGCTGTGCGCGCTGGGGGCGCAGGCGTGGTGGGAGCAGCGCGAGGAGCGCGGGCGCGAGGGGGACTACCTCCGCCAGATCCTGGCGGACACGCGCGAAAACGAGCGCCGCCTGGACGCCGCCATCGCGCGGGACAGCCTGGGGTCGCGGGCCGCGGCGCGCATCGTAGACGCGCTCACCACGCCGGGGGCGCCGCTGGCGCCCGACTCCATGGTGCGGTGGATGGGGCAGGCGGGGCAGTCCACCGACTTCCGCGCCGTCGCGGGGAACTACCGCGCGCTGCTGGGGACGGGGGATCTGCGGCTGGTGCGCAACGACACGCTGCGCGCCCTGCTGGCCTCGTACGCCTCGTCCCTGGACGCGGAGGCCGACCGGCAGCGGCAGTTCCGCGAGATCATGACCACCTCCACGGGGCCCATGGCGCGGGCGATGCCCTTCATGCGCCGCATCTTCGTGGGCGGGGTGCGGCTGGAGGAGGACGAGCTGCGGCGGCTGCGCGGCGACCCGGAGGTGGTGGCGATCCTCTTCACGATCCAGGCGGCGGGCGCCAACCGGGTGAACGGGATGCGCACCCTGCGCGGCGAGACGCGCCACCTCCTTGGGGCGCTGGAAGCCGAGCTGCGATAGAAGAAGGCGTCACACAAAGACACAGAGGCACAGAGACGACTTCACCTGTGCCCCCCTGTGAAACCTTTTTCGGAGAGGTGCCGTAGCGGACCGGGTCAGACTGCTTTGCCCTCTTTCCTCCCCCCAGTGTGGAGGTGCTCTCATGCACCGCGTCCTTGCCCTCGCTGTCGCCGTCCTGAGTACCGGGCCGCTCATGGCCCAGACCCCTGGCCAGACCCCGCCGGCGCAGCGCCCCGCGCAGGCGCCCGGCGCCCAGCGCCCGCCGCCGCCGCCGCC
>CADCTW010000197.1 GCA_902805735.1 uncultured Gemmatimonadota bacterium
TCGCCGGCGCGGTGCCGCCCGCCGCGCTGGACGAGGCGCTCGGCGGGATGCAGGCCGCCATCGACGAGGGGCTGTGCTGCTTCAGCCTGGACCGCCGGCTCCCCACCGAGCGGGAGACTTTTTACCTGCTCTACGGCAGCCACTTCCTGATGGCCACGGCGGTGCGGCTGCGGCGCGCCACCGGCGTGGACCTCACGCCCCGGCTGCGCGGGCGCGGGGTGCCCACCCTGCTCACCTGTGCCGTCCCCCTGGAGCGCGTCCCAGCGGCCACGCGGGAGGCGATCTGCCGCGAGTGCATGCGGCTGGCCCTGGCCGGGTGGCGGGGCGACACGCCGCCCCCGCTCCGCCTGGACTTCTTTCTCGGCTCGCCGCTGGAGCCGGAGCACATCCGTGGGATGGAGCATCCCCAGCCGGAGAGCGATCCCCTGGCGCGGTGAACGGCGGGCTCACACAGAGGCACGGAGAAACTTCATCTCCGTGCCTCCATCCATTCTTCCACTTCCCCACCCCTGGACCGCCGCACCCTTCCCACGCGCTCCAGGTAGGCCAGGTGCGCCAGCGTCTCGCGCACGGCGTGGAGGAGCGTGTCCGGCGGGAGGCCGGGGAAGAGCTCCAGGGCCAGCCGGTAGGCGCTGCGCGGGCGGGCGAGGAGGGCGATGACCCGCGTGTTGCGCTCGTCATGGTGAGCCACGATGCCGTCCACCCGCCCGGCGAGCTCCGCGAACGGGGCGCCGTGTGAGGGGAGGACGAGGTCCACCGGGAGTTCGCGGACGCGGCCCAGCGAGGCCAGGTACTCGGTGAGCGGATCGGGAACGTACCGGTCCGCGCCCACGTTGGGCGAGATGCGCGGGAGCACGTGGTCGCCCGCGATCAGGATGCGCCGCTCGGGGTGGTACACGCTCACGTGCCCCGGCGAGTGGCCCGGCGTCAGCATCCACTCCCACCCGCCGCCGCCGGGAAGGGCGCCGCGCTCCCCGCTCAGCAGCTCGTCCGGGCGGAACTCCTCGTACTGCGCGTGGATGCGGTCCGTGGCCGCGACGAGCTGCGGCACCACCTCCGGCGGCACGCCCAGCGCGGCGAATTCGCCC
The DNA here is from genome assembly GCA_902805735.1 of uncultured Gemmatimonadota bacterium. Classification (GTDB taxonomy): domain Bacteria; phylum Gemmatimonadota; class Gemmatimonadetes; order Longimicrobiales; family Longimicrobiaceae; genus Longimicrobium. The sequence goes on from CADCTW010000197.1 coordinate 1,089, forward strand.
GCCGCGCCCGCGCGCTCGGCGGGCCAGCCGTCCACGAACGCGCGGATCAGCGCCTCTTCGCGCTCGTGCATGTACACCCGGGCGCCGCTCCAGGCGCGCACCGGACCAGCCAGGCCGTAGTGATCGATGTGCGCGTGGGTGAGCACCACGTGGCGCAGCGAGCGCGGTGTGACCCCCAGCCGCTCCGCGCCGTGGCGCAGGGCGCCGCGGGCGGGCGGGGTGTCCATCCCCGTGTCCACCAGGGTGTGCCCGTCGTCCCCCGCCAGCAGCCACGCCGCCACCTCGTGCGGCGGAAACGGGAGGGGGATGGAGACGCGATGGACGCCGGGCGCCACCTGCAGCGGGGCGTCCGGCGCCGCCTTCACGCCTCTTCCGGGAAGAAGCGCTCGCCGGACCGCGCGCGCTCCACCAGCAGCGCCGCGGGGGCGAAGCGGGGGCCGTGCTGGGCCTCCAGCGCGCGCATCCGCTCCAGCACGGCCGCCGCGCCCGTTTGATCCACGTACCAGAAGGGGCCGCCGCGGAAGGGCGGGAAGCCGATCCCCAGCACCGCGCCCACGTCGCCGTCGCGCGCGGAGCGGAGCACTCCCTCCTCCAGGGTGCGCAGCGCCTCGTTCACCATCATCAGCCCCAGGCGGTCCTGGATCTCCGCGCGGGATACGGTCTTCGCGGCCGGGCTGCCGATCACGGCGTACACGCTCTCGTCCGGCCCCGCCTTCTTGCCGTCCTCGCCGTAGGTGAAGAAGCCGCGGCCGTTCTTGCGCCCCTGCCGCCCGTCGGCCACCATGCGGTCCAGCACGGAGCTGGGCTGCATGCGGTCCGCGAAGGCGGCGGCCAGGATCTTCCCGGCCTTCTGCGCCACGTCCAGCCCCACCTCGTCGTACAGGGTGATGGGGCCCACGGGGTAGCCCCACGCCGTCATGGCCGCGTCGATCTCCTCCATCCGCACCCCCTCATCCAGCAGCAGCGCCGCCTCGGCCATGTAGGGCGAGAGGATGCGGTTGGCGTAGAAGCCGGGCGCGTCGTTGACGATGATGGGCGTCTTGCCGATCTGCTTGCCGAAGGCGTGCGAGGTCGCCGTCACCCAGTTGGCCGTGCCCTTGTGGGTGATGATCTCCAGCAGCGGCATCTTCTCCACGGGGGAGAAGAAGTGCAGGCCGATCACGTTTTCCGGGCGCGACGCGGCCTCGGCCAGCGTAGCGATGGGGATGGTGGAGGTGTTGGAGCCCAGCACCGTGTCCGCCCCGATCTTCGCCTCGATGTCGCGGATGACGGAGTGCTTCAGCGACACGTCCTCGAACACCGCCTCCACCACCACGTCGGCGGAGTGGAAGCCCGTGTACTCGGTGGTCGCCTCCACGCGGTCCGTGAGGGCGGTGACCTCGAAGGCGCGCGCCTTCTTCCGCTTGGCCCGCTTGATCAGGGTGTCGCGCGCCGTCTTCAGCCCCTTGGCGGCGGCCTCGGGCTTGACGTCCTTGAGCCGCACGGTGATCCCGCTCTCGGCCGACGCGGCGGCGATGCCGGCGCCCATGAAGCCCGCGCCCACCACGGCGATGCGCTCCACCTTCTCCGGCTTGATGTTCTCGCCCAGCGCGGGGTCGTTCTTGGCCGCGGTGGTGGCGAAGAAGAGGTGCACCAGGGAGCGGGCCTCCGGCGTAACCGACAACTCGCCGAAAGCGCGCGCCTCCAGCTCCAGCCCCTCTTCCAGCTCGCGGTCCAGCCCCTTCTCAACCACATCCAGCAGGCGCAGCGGCGCGGGGTAGAGCCCTTTCGTCTTCCCCATCACCCCCTGGCGTGCCTGGCTGAAGATGAACTGGCGCATCCCCGGCAGGTTCTCCAGCCACTGCGGCGACTTGCGGCGGGCGGCGCCGCGCGGTTCCTTGCGCCCGTCGGCCAGGTCGTTGGCAACCTGGCGCGCCACCACGGGAAGGATGGCGGCGGGGACCACCTCGTCCACGATGCCGGCGCTGCGGGCGCGGCGCCCGTCGAGCTGCTTACCGGTGAGCATCAGGTCCAGCGCGGCGCGCAGGCCGATGAGCCGGGGCAGACGCTGCGTGCCGCCCGCCCCGGGGATGATCCCCAGGTTCACCTCGGGGAGCCCCAGCTTGGTCCTGGGCGAGTCGCTGGCGATGCGGTAGGTGCAGGCGAGCGCCACCTCCAGCCCGCCCCCCAGCGCCACCCCGTCGATCGCCGCCACCACGGGGACGCGAAGCCCCTCCAGCCGGTCGAGGAGGCGCTGCCCGGCGCGGCTCGCCGCCGCGCCGTCCGCCGCGGTGCGAAAGTTCTTG
>CADCTW010000198.1 GCA_902805735.1 uncultured Gemmatimonadota bacterium
GCGCCCGGGGCTGCGCCCCGCCGCGCCGCGCATGCTGGGCCGGCGCGTGGGCCGCGAGGTGCGGCTGGAGTGGCCGGGAGCCGGGCTCCCCATGGCGCTGGTGCGCGACGCGCAGACTGGCGAGGTCCTCTCCTTCGCGCGCGGCGGCGCCGCGCGGCTGCAGACGGGCGCCCGCGAGCTGGACGTCGTCTTCTCGGACGGCGTGCGCTCGGTGCGCGACCGCATGGTGATCCAGTGATGCGCCGCGCTCTTCTTCTCGGGGCGCTGGCCGCGGGGGCCGCCCTTCCCGCCCACGCGCAGCTCACGCTGGAGGTGCGCGGCGGCGCGGCGGTGGGCTCGTACGAGGCCACCGGGGCCGGCCGGCAGAGCGTCCCCGGCCCCTCGTTCGGGGCCACGCTGGGCTACGCCTTCACCCCGCGGCTGGAGGCGTTCGCCGGGTACTCGCGCGACGCGTTCGGGTGCGATGCGGGCCTCTGCGCGGGCGTGGAGCCCACCTTCACCCGGTCCGGCGCCGAGGCCGGGCTGCGCGTGCAGCTCCCCGCGCGCCTGTGGGTGCGCGGCGGCATCGCGGCGCACCGCCTGAGCGTCGCCTCCGGCGCGCCGGGGGGCGACGACGACTCCGGCATGTCGGCCGGGGTGCGCCTGGGCGCGGGCTTCGGCATCCCGCTGGGCCCCCGGCTCTCCATCACCCCGGGGATCGAGTACTCCCGCTTCACCACCGACCTGGACGAGGGGAGCCCCGGCGTGGGGGTGGTCGCGGGCGGCGTGGGGCTCCGCGTCCGCTTCTGATCGAAGAAAACGGGGCTCACACAGAGACACAGAGACACGGAAAGGTCCTGAGTCCGTAGCAAAAAGACACGGGGACACGGAGAGCAGGCTCTCCGTGTCCCCGTGTCACATTGTCAGCCGGTGCTACCAGCGGTCGTTGTCGCGCCCGCCGCCGTACCCGCCGCCACCGCCGCCGCGGCCGCCACCACCACCGCCGCCGTAGCCCCCGCCACCACCGCCGTAGCCGCCGCCACCGCCCCCGCGGCCACCGCCCCCACCGCCGTACCCACCACCGCTGCTCGACCCGCCCGCGGGCGGGTTGAGGCGGACGACGTTCTCCGCGGCCGGGCCCTTCTGGCCCTGCACCACGTCGAACTCGACCTCTTCACCCTCTTCGAGGGTCTTGAAGCCGCCGCCCTGGATCGCGCTGTGGTGAACGAAGCAATCCTTCTCGCCGTTCTCCCGCACGATGAATCCGAAGCCCTTCTCCGGATTGAACCACTTCACCTTCCCGCGTTCCTGCGCCATGTGCGTGCTCTGTGCTGAGGCCCTGGTTTGACTTCGCTGACTCCACGCGCGGCGTGATGCAGGAGTCGCGCCGAAATGTCGGAAATCGGCGTCAGGAGGCGAAAGGAACAAAATGTTACAGGCATTATCGCTCCGAAAAGGTCATTCTTCTTCGTACAACCTGCGCTCTTCGTCCTTTTCAGCGCGGGTGAGGGCCTCGTGGAAGGAAACCCGCTCGCTCATCGCCGTGGCCTGCGCTTCGATCCAGATCTGCCTCATCACCACTCCCAGCAGCGAAACGCCCAGTCCCTCGCGCGTGCGGCGCATCTCCGCCACGCGGCGGGCGAGGGGGAGAAGCTCTTCCGGGACGTCGTCCTCCGCGTCCACGTACGCGGCGCCGGCGGTCTCGGGGGTGCGGCCGTCGCCCTCGAGCGGCGACGGGCGCGCGGCGGCGGTCCAGCGGCGGGGGTCGCGGGCCACGCGCAGCGCCAGGCTCCCCTCCGCGAAGGGCGACCACCACTCCACCAGCCCGCCGCGCAGCTCGTCCAGCAGCTTCTCCACCGAAACGCGCACGGGGCCCTTGCGGCCGGGGCGGTGGCCGCGCTCCACCACCAGCAGCAGGTCGGCGCCCGGCTCCTCGTGCGCAAAGGTCTGGATCCAGCGCAGCGCCCGCTCGCGCGCCGTCTGCGGCCCCTCGCGCTGCAGGTCCAGCCGGCGGGTGAGGGGGTAGTGGCGGGCCTCGTACTCGCGTGCGAGCTCGTTCAATCGCGTCAAAGCGTGCTCCTGAAGTGCGGTGCGCCGGCCCTCGTTGCACGGAAGGGGCCGGGAACGCGGATTGCACGGGGAGTGCCCTCTGAGGCACAACGGCGCCCGGCGGGCGCGCAACACGCAAGGGAGGGTGTACGATGGCACGCTACGACCGGGGATACGACTACGGCCTGCGCGGCTTCCAGGAAACGGCCCCGCAGCGGCGCCGCGTAACGGCGCACTTCGTGGATCACATGCGGGGCTCGGGCGAGGACCCGCGCGACCTTCGTCCGCAGCAGGACCTCCGCCGCGGGGTGCGCGGGTACGGGAGCGACTACGACCGCCCCTTCCGCGCCGGCTGGCAGCCGCAGGTGAACCGGGTAACGGCGCGCTACAACCTGGACTACGTGCGCGAGCAGCGCCCGGGCGAGTACCCCATCAACCCCAACCCGTACGGCGGCGACATGGAGTGGCGCGTGGGCGACTTCACCCAGTACCAGCGTCCCTACCAGACCATGGCCGGCTCCCGCACCTACCGCGGCGGCGGCCGCCCCGTGGGCTGGGAGCGCGACCGGGCCCGCTACGACTACCTGTACCAGGACAACCGCGGGTACGACCGGCGCTGGTTCTAGAAAGCGGGGCTCACACGGAGACACGGAGGCACAGAGAAAGAACCTTTTCTCTGTGCCTCCGTGTTTTCATGCCGCCCGGCCCCGGCCGCGTGGCCCCCGCCCGCCGCGTTGATCGACTCGCGGCTTGCGGCGCCGGCCCCGGCGGCGCCACCCGTCCAGGGAAACCACGCCCGGCTCCTCTTCTTCGGCCGGAGAGTCGCGGTTGCGGGAGGCGGAGCGGCGGCGCTCTCGGTCCAGCTCCTCCGCCACGCGCTGGGCGGGGACGTCCCAGAGCACGGAGAGCGCGCCGACCAGGGTGGCGTCCATGGCGCCGGCCACGGTGGTCTGGGCCGGAAGGGGGCAGCCGGGGCCCTGCGCCTCCGCGACGCGCTCGCGGGTGCGCTCCAGCCGAACCCCCACCGCGCTCACGATGCGGCGGGCGGCGTAGCGGCGGCGGTGGAGGCGCCGGCCGCTGCAAAGCTGCTGCAGCGCGTCGCCGGAGCCGGCGCTCTCGCCCAGCAGCCAGACGGCGGCGCACAGCTCGGCGAACACGCGCAGGTCCAGCTCGCGCACGGTGTCCGGCGGCAGGGTGTGGAGATAGTCGAGGAACGCCGAGATGCGGCGGGGACGGGCGAGGAGAAAGAGGACGACTTCCTGGCAGCCGCGCCGGTGGTTGCACCGGGCACAGGCGGGTACGATGATGCGGGTGTCTCGTCGCTGGCCGCCGCGGGAGCGGGGGATGACGTGCTCGCGGGTGAGGGGGCGGTCCGGGGCCGCGGGGGCCCGGCAGTAAACACAACGTCCGGTCTGGATGCGGTGCTCCAGCTCCCTGCGCAGGGCACCGCTTCGATCGTTTCGCCGCACTTACGCTCCCGGTGGGGGGTGGCGCGTTGCCCGGTGTTGTTTTCTGCGTCCTACATTTAGCTACAACTATGCCAGGGTTCGAAAGGTTCCGTCACAGTGCGTTCACGATCCCAAAAAATCAACACTGGTCTCACACGGAGGCACGGAGAGGAACTACTTTTTCGGGTTCTTGCGGCGGGGTCGGGGGTAGGGCTGCTCCGTGGAGTACTCGTGCTTCACGTGGCGCAGGAGCCACTGCTCCACGCCCGTGGCCGAGTCCGGCGCGTCGGGGAGCTTGCGGATCTGCGCGAACATGGTGCGGATCTCGGCCGTGGCCCGCTCCAGCCCCTTGGGCAGGATCAGCTTGAGCGGGGTGGGCGTGGGGGTGTGCACCGGCGCCTCGGCCACGCGGCCGCCGCGCCCGTGCCGCTCCAGGTACAGCTCGCCCAGGCGCTGCCGGGTGCGCGGGTGGGGAGCTTCGATGGCTCCCGAGATGAACTTGCGGACCTGCTCCCGCCCACGCCCAAAGAGACGCCCCGCCTCGCGCAGCCCCATCTCCCGCGCCAGCTCCGTGAGGAACTCGCGCAGCACGGGGATGGGGATCTCCGACCACGACGAATAGCGCCGGGGGGATTCACCACCCCCGACGCCCAAGGCCTCTCGGCCACTCTGTCCACTACGCTCGGAAGGACACTGAGGATCTTACCCCTCCCCCACCCGCCGCGCAAGACAGGTCAAGAATCGAGACAGAGTGAACAGCCGTCAGCGCAGCAGGGTGATGGCCCGCGAGGTGTCCACGTGGATCACCGCGTCGAACTGGCGCGAGAGCGACGCCTGGAAATAGTGGCTCGCCCGCTCCGTCTCCGGCAGGTACAGCACGCCCACGGCGCGCTCCAGCCGCGGCCCGGCCAGCGCCGCCTGCAGCGCCGGGCTGCCGCGGAACACCAGCAGCGCGTTGCCGATCCCCGCCTGGTGCAGCAGGGCGCTGTAGCTCTCCGGGAGGGCGGGGCGCAGCGGCCTGCGCTCGCCGCGGCCGCCCCACTCGCGCGCGGCGTACACGGTGCCCGTGTACGTGGTGAAGCCCACCAGCACGGCCCGCCCGTCCACGCGCTGCCGCATGAGCTGGCCCACGTTCCACTCCCCCTGCTCCCCCGGCTTGGTCACCCGCGCGTCGCCCATGTGCGTGTTGTGCGCCCAGCCGACCACCTTGGCCGCGCGGCCGTGCGCCGACAGGTGGGCGGTGAGGGCGTCCAGCATCTCGGCCATGTGCTTGTCGCGCACGTTCCACGGAGAGATGCCGCCCGCGAAGGAGATGCGGTAGTACTCCTCCGCGTTGCGCACCACGCGGGCGTTCTGCAGCAGGGCGAAGCGCGCCTCCGCCTGCGCCGGGTCGCTCACGGGCGCGCCGCCGAAGCCGCGCTCCAGCTCCGCCCACACGGCGGCGGCCTCGTCCTGGCACGAGCGGGCGGGGCGCTCGGCCGCGGCGGCGCCGTACGCCTCGGGCCGCTCGCGGAAGGGCTCGAAGCAGCGGTAGCGCTCGCGCGTGCGCCGCGCCGCCGCGGGGTCCATCGTCTCCAGCGCCCGGATCACCGCGTCCGCCGACTCGGTGAGGCTGTACAGGTCCATCCCGTAGAAGCCGATCTGTGCCGTGGCCGGCTTCCCGGCGTTGTAGCCGCGCATCCACTCCACCAGGTCGCGGATGGGCGCGTTGGGCCACATCCACTCCGGGAAGCGGCTGAAGCCGGAGAGCGCCTGTACCGCCGTGCGGTCCGTCCCCAGGCCGCGCACGTAGCGGTTGACGCGCTCCGCGCCCGGCCAGTCGCCCTCGATGGCCATGGCCGTGAACCCCTGCTCCTCGGCCAGCCGCCGCGTGATGCGGGCGCGCTCGCGGTAGAACTCCTCCGTGCCGTGCGTGGCCTCGCCCAGCAGCACGAACGACGCGTCGCGGGTGATGGCCATCAGCGGATCGTAGTCGTTCGCGCTCCCCGTGATGGGACGCGCCGCCGCGCGGATGACGCTTACGTCCGTGGTATCCGCGTCGATCGCGGCCACGGGGCGCGGCTCCGGCGCGGGGGAGCACGCGGCGACGGCGAACAGCAGGGCGGCGATCAGGCGGTCGATGAGCATGGCCGTTCTGGGGGGTGCGGGGTGCGCCGCGCGAGCCGCGCACGCGCCGTTCCCGGGGCGAAACAGGGGGCACGGGCCGCGAGGGGTTGACATAAATGGGGCCCCGGCATACATTTATCCCCGTTGAGCACGTCCGGGGGGATCAGCGTTTGAGCCGACTCCTTTGAAGCAGTGGGGCTGGTCATCGCGGCCGAGGGGAAGTCCTGAGGGACATCGCCGAATCCGCGGGACGGTCACCAAACGGATCTCGCATCCGGCTTCAAACCGCCTCCCCGGTCTGCTCGGCCACCCGTGTCGCGGGGTGGAGCAGCCTGGTAGCTCGTCGGGCTCATAACCCGAAGGTCGCGGGTTCAAATCCCGCCCCCGCTATGGAAATCGCAGAGGCACAGAGATGAAGTCATCTCTGTGCCTCTGCGTCTCTGTGTGAAAACAGTTTTTATAACTCGCGCGGCAGCCGCAGGCAGAACCGGCTCCCCTCCCCCACCACCGAGTGCGCGGTGAGCGAACCGCCCAGCACGTCGGCGAGGCGCCTGGAGATGGCGAGTCCCAGCCCCGTGCTCCCCTCCTGCCGCTCCCCGAACTGCGCGAACTCGCCGAAGAGCGCGGGGAGGTCGTGCGCGGCGATCCCGCGCCCCTGGTCCGCCACGTCCACCGCCACTCCGCCGTCCGGCTGCGGCGCCCAGCGGATCTCGATGGGCTTCCCCTCCCCGAACTTGACGGCGTTGGAAAGCAGGTTGAGCAGGATCTGCCGCACGCGGCGCGGATCGGTGAGCACGGTGTGGCTCCCCGCGCCCACCACGGCGATCCGCGACCCGCGCTCCTCGGCCAGCGGCTCCACCGTGGCCAGCAGGTCGTGGAGGAGCTCGGGGAAGCGGGTGGGCTCGGCCACCAGCTCGATGCGGCCCGCCTCGATCTTGGACAGGTCCAGCACGTCGCCCACCAGCTCCAGCAGGTGCCGGGCCGCCCGCTGCCCGCGCGAGAGCGCCGCGCGCTGCGGCTCCGAGAGCGCCCCGTAGATGTCGTCCAGGAGGAGCGCGTTGTAGCCGATGATGGCGTTGATGGGGGTGCGGAGCTCGTGGCTCATGCTCCAGTAGAAGCGCATGCGCGACTCCAGGGCGTCTTCCAGCACGCTGGCCTGCTCCTGCAGCTCCGCGGCCTGCGCCTCCAGCTCGCCCGCCGTCGCCTCCAGCTCGTGCTGGATACGGCGCTCCTCCGTGAGGTCGTGGAGGACGACGGCGTACACGCGGTGGCCGCCCGCGTCCACCGGCGCCACCACGATCTCGCCCTCGCCCAGCGACCCGTCCCGGCGCAGGAAGGTGATCTCGCTTTCGCTGGCGGCGACCCGCGGCGCGTCGAAGTCCGGCAGGGTCCCGGTCACCGGCTCCACCACCTCGCGGAGCCGCTTCTGCAGCACCTCCTGCTGCGGCTGGCCGAAGACCCGCTCCCCCGCCGGGTTGATGGAGATCACCCGCCCCCCCGCGTCCACCGACAGCACCGGGTCCGGCAGGGCGCGGAGGAGCTCGGCCAGGTACGCGTCGGAGAGCACCGCCCGCCGCGGCGGCGAGGGCTCCAGGTTGGCCAGCGCGTGCTCCACCTGCTGCTGGCGGCGCCGGTGGACGCGCCGCTGCCGGGTGACCTCGGAGGCGCGCGCCAGGAGCTCGGGACCCACCTCCGCCGGACTCACGATCCAAACCTCGCCCACGCCGCGCGCGAAGAGGAGCCCGCGCTCCACCCGCTCGCGCGCTTCCCCCTCCGCCACCACCAGGGGCTGCACGGCGGGGTCCGCGCTCCGCACCCGGCGCAGGTGGTCCAGCACGCCGGGCGACGAGGCGTCGGCCAGCACGCAGGCGGCGCCGGCCAGCGCACGCGCGTCCACCTCGCCGGGGTCCAGCACGTCCGGGAGCCCCGCCTCCCAGGCCGCGGGGGCCTCCCCGGCGGAGCGCAGCACCAGCGGTCTCAAAGGAGGGGCTGGCCGAGGAGCGCCCGTCCCACCCACGTCTTCAGCAGGTCGGTGGTGGGCGACATCACGTGCGCCGCGCGGGCGTCGCGCAGCATCCGCGCGAGCTTGCCGTTCTCGCGGTACCCCGCCCCACCGCACAGCGTCATGGCCTCGTTGGCCAGCTCCACCGCCGTGTCGCCCGCGGCCGCCTTGCAGGCGAGCACGCCCAGCAGCGCGTCCGCCTCCCGCGCGTCCGCCCGCGCCGCCGCGGACTCCACCAGCCGCCGCGTCCTTTCCAGCTCCGTCCACAGCGCGCCCAGCCGGTGGGCCAGGAGCGGGTTGCTCCCCAGCAGCTCGCCGGAATGGCTCTGCCGCCGCGTGCGCAGGTGCTCGCGCGCCACCTCCAGCGACGCGTCGGCCACGCCCAGGTAGGTGCCCGCCATGGCCATGAGGAAGTAGGGAGCCACCACCTCGAACACGTACCAGAGCTGGTCCCCCTGCGCTCCCAGCAGGTGGTCCGGGCGCAGGGGGACGCCCTCCAGGTGCAGCGTGCGGGAGCTGTTGCTCCTCATCCCCAGCCCCGCCCACGCCCCCTCCCAGCGCAGCCCGGGGAGCTCCGCGTCCAGCACCACGCAACTGAAGCTTCCCTCGTCCTGAAGCTCGTCCTCCGCCGCGGTGGATACCACGTACGAGCTGGCGTGGCCGCCGTTGGTCACGAAGCTCTTGGTGCCGGTCACGCGGAAGCCCCCCTCCGCCGCGTCCAGCCGGGTTTCGGGGAGCCAGAAGAAGGAGCCGGTGCCGGGCTCGCTCAGCGCCAGCGTGGTGATGTGCTCGCCCCGCGCGATGGGCTCCAGGTAGGCTTCCTGCTGGAAGGGCGTCGCCTTGGCGGCGATGACGGCGGTGCCCACGCAGTGCATGGCGTAGCAGAGCGCGGCGGACGGGCTCTCGCGCGCAAGCACCTGCGCGATGGCGAGCAGCCCCGCCAGCCCCTGCCCGTGCCCGCCCAGCTCCACCGGCACGTGCAGCCCCATCAGCCCGGCCTGGGCGAGCGCCCGCATGGCCGGCGCCGGCCAGAGCGCGTCGCGGTCTTCTTCCTCCACGTTGGGGGCGATCACCGCGGCCGCGATCTCCCGCGCCCTCCCCACCAGCTCCTCGATCCGCGTCTGCTTCACGTCGGTGCTCCCATCCTGGTGCGCGGCGCCTCTGCACGCCGGTCCGCAGCTTCCGCGCCGGTGCGGCGGTGCCTCACGCGAGCCGGGCGATGGAGGCCGGACCACCCGGCCGGGAGCGAATGAATCCGCCGCCGGGCCCACGCGAAGTCCAGGAGCGAATGAATTCGCCGGCGAGCCTACGCGAAGTCCAGGAGCGAATGAATTCGCCGCTGGGCCTACGCGAAGTCCGCTCCGCGGACTGTGCCTCCGGGTCCAGCGGGAGCCGTACAGTCCCCCAGGGGACTTCGCGTGGTTCCAGCGGCGATTTCAATCGCTCCTGGCGACGCGGCGCCTCTGCACGCCGGCCCGCAGCTTCCGCGCCGGTGTGACGGTGCCTCACACGAGCCGGGCGATGGAGGCCGGACCACCCGGCCAGGAGCGAATGGATTCGCCGCCGGGCCTACGTGAAGTCCAGGAGCGAATGAATTCGCCGCTCGGCCTACGCGAAATCCAGGAGCGAATGAATGCGCCGCCGGGCCTACGCGAAGTCCAGGAGCGAATGAATTCGCCGCTGGGCCTACGCGAAGTCCGCTCCGCGGACTGTGCCTCCGGGTCCAGCGGGAGCCGTACAGTCCCCCAGGGGACTTCGCGTGCTTCCAGCGGAGAATTCGATCGCTCCTGGAGACGTGGCGCCAGCATGCACCCCCGTGAGTCGAGGGCGGATGGGGGATCAGGCGGCGGGGAGGGTGAGGGTGAAGGTGCTGCCGGCGCCGGGGGTGCTCTCGGCCGTGAGGTCGCCGCCCATGCCGCGGGCCAGGTCGCGGCTGATGGCCAGGCCCAGCCCCGTCCCCTCGGCGGTGCGCGTGAGGTCGGCGCGCACCTGCACGAAGGGCTCGAAGATGCGCTCGAGCTGGTCCGCCTCGATGCCGATTCCCGTGTCGCGCACGGATACGTGCACCCCGCCGGCGGAAGCGGCGCACGAGAGCTCCACGCGGCCGCCGCGGTCCGTGAACTTGACGGCGTTGGAGAGCAGGTTCACCAGGATCTGGCGCAGCTTCTCCGGGTCCGCGCGCGCGGCCAGGGCGGGCGGGCACTCGGCGGTGGCCAGCTCCAGCTCCTTGGCCTGCGCCTGCGGGGCCACCAGCGCCTCCGCGCCGGCGAGGGCTTCGCGCAGGCGCACGTCGGCCACGTCGAAGTGCACCGTCCCCGTCTCCAGCCGGGCGTAGTTGAGCACCTCGTTGATGAGCCCCAGCAGGTGCCGCTGGCTCTGCTGGATGCGGTGCAGGTCCTCCCGTTGCTGCGGGGTGATTGGGCCGCGGATCCCCATCTCCATCAGCTCCGCGTAGCCGCCGATGGCGTTGAGCGGCGTGCGCAGCTCGTGGCTCATCACCGCCAGGAACTCGCTCTTGGCGCGGTTGGCGCGCTCCGCCTCCGCGCGCGCGGCATGCTCGGCCTCGAACAGCCGCGCGCGCTCCACCGCCAGCGCCGCCTGCCGCCCCAGCGCCAGGAGGAACGCGCGCTCCTCCGGCCGGAACTCGCGCGGCGCGTCGAAGGCGAAGGAGATCACCCCCACCGTCTCCCCCGCCGCCACGAGGGGGAGGAAGGCGGCGGCGTGCACCCCCATCCCCTCCCACACCGGCGCGATGGCCGGAAAGCGCGAATCCAGCCCCTGGGGCCCCTCGCGCCGCTCGATCCACACGGGCGCCTGCCTGAGGAAGCACTCGGTGAGCGGGCTGCGGAAGTCGAGCGTCTGCCGCCGCACCTCCGCCGCCACGGGCTCGGGAAAGCCCACGGTGCGCAGCAGCAGCAGGGCGTCGCCGTCCGGCGCGCGGCCGGCCAGCGCCCCGGTGCGCGCGCCCAGCGCCACCACCAGGTCGGCCACCACCACGGTCGCCACGTCGTCCACCGTGCGGGCCCGCGCCAGCGCCGCCGTGAGGGCCTGCAGCCGCTCGGCGCGGTCGCGGGCGCGCTCGGCCTCGCTCAGCGCGCCGCGCAGCCGCCGCTCGCTCTCCTGCAGGCTGCGCAGGGCGCGCGCCCGCTCGATGGACTCCCAGGACCGCTGCGTCACGGTGCGGGTCAGCTCCACCTCTTCCGGCAGCCAGTGCCGCGGGGTGCGCTGGTGCACGGCCATCGCCGCCACGAAGCGCCCGCCCTTGTGCAGCGGCATGCAGATCACGGCGCGGATCTGCGTCTGCTCGTAGGCGACGCGGTCGCCCTCGGTGACCCGGGGGTCGGCCAGCACGTCGTGCACCACGTACGGGAGGTCGGCGCGCATCAGCCGCAGCACCTCCGCGCCGAACGCGGACATCGCGTAGCGCCCCACGATGCTGATGGTGTCGCCGCGGGTGTAGTCGCCCGTCAGCGCGAAGTGGTCCTCGTCCGCCTCCACCTCCGCGTAGGCGCAGCGGTCCACCTGCAGGTGCTCGCCCAGCATGCGCGCGGCGGTCGCCACCGCCTCGTCAGGGCCGGTGATGGGCTGCAGCGCCTGCCCCAGATCGGCGAGGAACTCGGCGGTGCGCTTCTCCCGCCTCTCCTCCGTGATGTCCCGCACCTCGATGATGGTGCCCACCGTGCGGCCGTCCTGGCGCACGGGGCTGGCCGTGAACGCCACCGGGTAGAAGTGCCCGTCCCTGTGGACGAACGTCTCCTCGCCCTGCTCGCGCATGTTGCGCGGGAAGGCCTGGTCGATGGGGCACTCTTCCAGCGGGTAGTGCGAGCCGTCGGGGCGGGTGTGGTGGATGTAGTAGTGAAGCGCCTTGCCCTGCAGCTCCTCCAGGCGGAACCCGGTCAGCTCTTCGGCCGCGCGGTTCATGTACGTGCAGCGCTGCTGCTCGTCCATGATGAACAGCCCGAGCGTCGCGTTCTCCGCCACCGTCTCCAACTGCCGCCGGTAATGGTCGGAATCGTTCACGGACCGCAGCATGTCCTCCATTCGGGTGGTGGGGTGCGCGAGCCCGCCGCAGATGCAATATCTTCACCCGTGGGGAACGACGGGGCTCACACAGAGACACAGAGGCACAGAGAATAACCTTTTCTCTGTGCCTCTGTGTCTCTGTGTGACCCCAGCCGTTTCAGACGTCCAGGTTCTTCACGTAGCGCGCGTTCTCTTCGATGAACTGCCGGCGCGGCTCCACCTCTTCGCCCATCAGGCGGGTGAAGACCGAGTCGGCCTGCACGGCGTCCTCCATCTCCACCTTGAGGAGGGTGCGCGTGTCGGGGTCCATCGTGGTCTTCCAAAGCTGCTCGGGGTTCATCTCGCCGAGGCCCTTGTAGCGCTGCACGTGCACGCCCTTGGCCTCCCCGTCGGCGCCCTTGTAGCGGGCGATGATCTCGTCGCGCTCGGCGTCGCTGTAGGCGTACTGCTCCTGCTTCCCCTTCTTCACCAGGTAGAGCGGCGGCTGGGCGATGTAGATGAAGCCCGCGTCGATCAGCTGCCGCATCTGGCGGAAGAAGAAGGTCAGCAGCAGGGTGCGGATGTGGGAGCCGTCCACGTCCGCGTCCGTCATGATGATGATCTTGTGGTACCGGGCGTTCTTGAGGTC
>CADCTW010000199.1 GCA_902805735.1 uncultured Gemmatimonadota bacterium
GCGGGGCGCGGGCGGGCGCGGGCCGCGGCGCTGCTGCGCGAGGGCGACGACTTCGCGGCGCGCGGCGACTTCCGCGCGGCGCTGGACCGCTACGACCGCGCGGACGTGATCGACGCCGGCAACCCGGAGACGACGCTGCGCATCGCGCGGGCGCTGGACAAGCAGCTTCGCCCCTACGAGGCCGCCATCCGCTACCGCCTGTTCCTGCACCAGCTGGAGCTGGAGCGCATCAACGCCTACGGCCAGGCGTACGCGCACCTGTACGCCGCCGCCGCCGAGGCGCGCGACCGCATCGTCGTCCTGGAGCGGCGCGGACGATGAGAATCCTTGGCGCGGCCGCGCTGGCCCTGGCGCTCGCCGGGTGCGCCGGGGGGGCGCGCTATCCCGCCCGCCCGGCGCCGGAGGCGCTCCCTGCCCACTCGCCGCTCCTCAGCGAGACGCTGGGGCTCACCGACGCGTGGCTCCGCCACTACCTGATGGCCGGGCGGGCAGACTCCGCGCTCCACCTGCTGGACGAGCGCCGCGTGGCCCCGCGCGACGAGCTGCTCCGGCAGCTGCAGCGCGGCGTCGTCCTCCACCACGCGCGGCGCTGGGACGAGAGCAACGCCGCCTTCCAGTGGGCCGAGGAAGAGGCCGAGCGCCGCTACACCCGCTCGGTCACGGGCGCGGCGGGGATGGTGCTGATGAACGACGCGGTGGCGGCGTACACCCCGCCCCCCGCCGAGATGGCGATGATCCCGTACTACCGGATGCTGAACTACATGGCGCTCGGGGGCGGCGACGGCACGCTGGTGGAGGCGCGCAAGGCCAACGCGTACCTGGAGCGCGTGCGCCGCGGGAGCGGCGAGCCCTGCGTGGGCGAGGCGTTCGTGCAGTACCTCACCGGGCTGGTGTACGCCGGGGCGGGGGAGCGCCGCGACGCGCTGGTGTCGTACCGGCAGGCGGAGCGCGGCTACGACGCCTGCGCCCTGGATGCCGCCGCCCCGCCCGCCGCCCTGGGCGTGGACCTGTACCGCGCCGCCCGCGCCGCCGGCGTGCGCGAGGTGGCCGATTCGGCCGCCGCGCGCTACCGGGTGGCCGGCCCCGCGCTGGAACGGGGCGGCGACGCGGAGCTGGTGGTGCTGGTGGAGGAGGGATGGGTGGCGCACCGCGCCGCGGCCGACATCCACGTCCCCATCCCGCCCGAGGAGGTGGAGGGGCTGCAGAGCGGCGACGCGGCCCGTGTGACGGAGTCGACGGCGCGGGTGGCCGCGCACCTCCTGTCCAACCTGGCCGAGAAGGGGCGCTGGGGCTCCACGCTGGACGAGCGTTTCCTGCTGGCCCACGCGCTGGACGGCGCGCACATCCTGAAGATGGCCTGGGCCGTCCCACGGCTGGAGGCGTGCGCCCCCTCGTCCGTGCGGCTGCTGCTGGGCGGCGACACCCTGGGCCTGGCGGGCTCCGCCGCCGACCTTTCCTCGGCCGTGGCTCGGCGCTGGGACGCGCAGCGCCCCGCCATGGTGGCCCGCATGGTGACGCGCGGCGTCGCCAAGTATCTCGCCGCGCGCGAGGCGGAGCGGAAGGGGAACAAGGAGAGCGAGGCGCTGGGGTGGCTGGCGGCGCGCGCCGTGAACCTGGCCGGCAACGCCCTGGAGCGTGCCGACACGCGCAGCTGGTCGCTCCTCCCCGACCGCATCTCGGTGGCGCGCCTCACCCTGCCGCCCGGCGAGCACGACGTCCGCATCCAGGTGCTGGCCGCCGACGGCGGGGTCCTGGAGACGGTGGAGCTGGGGAAGGTGTCGCTGGAGGCGGGCGCCACGCGCATCGTCCACCGCCGCGTGTGGGGCGGGGAAGGGGGCCGCCTGGCCCTGCCGTAACATCTCTGCACACAGAGACACAGAGGCACAGAGAAGAACTTCATCTCTGTGCCTCTGTGTCTCCGTGTGAGCCCAGCGGTTTCTTACATCCCGCTGAACGGCGTCAGGAACGCCACCATCAGGATCGGGACGAGGGGGATCATCAGGATCCCGAGGACCCAGAGGAGCACCTCGGCCATCGTGTAGTCGTCCTCGACCACCGGCTCCGTTTCCGTGCGGACGTTCAGATCGGCCATGACTTCGCTCGCTTCGCTGCGCGGTTCCATTTGAGGGGCCCCAGGGGGCCGCGGGCGTATTCTATCGTGCCTCCGCGCCCCTGTCCAGACGGGCGCGGATCACCCGGCCGCGGCCAGCCCGCGGTAGAACGCGGCGGCCACCCGCGGGGCCATGGGCACCAGGGGGCGCGTGCGCTCCCCCAGCAGCCATTCCAGCTCGATCTCCTCCAGCGCGCCGATCAGCATACGCCGCGCCAGGGGGATCTCCGCGTCCGCGCGGATCTCGCCGGAGAGCCGGCCGCTGGCGAGCAGCTCGTCGATGGCGGCCGCGTACGAGCGCATCACGTCGCGCACGGCCCCGCCGTAGAACTTGCTGGACTGCCGGCTTTCCAGCAGGAGCACGGTGGCCAGCGGCGGGTCCGCCTCGATGCTCTCGAACTGCAGCGACACGAAGCGCGCCAGCCGCTCCTCGAAGGGCAGCGAGGGCGCCAGCGCCTCGCGCGCCGACGCGCAGAACTCCTCCACCTTGTCGCGGAACGCCGTCAGGAGGAGGTCGTCCTTGCCGTCGAAGTACAGGTAGATCGTCCCCTCGGCCACCCCCGCCCCAGCCGCGATGTCGCGGATGCGGGCGGCGAAGAAGCCATGCTCCGCGAACACGCGCACCGCCGACTCCAGGATCGCGCGGCGGCGGGCTTCACGGCTCTCGGGCAGGGGGCGCTCAGGCATGCGCAGGATATTACGCGGGCGCCGCCGGGGGCGAAAGACTATGCCGCGACGAAACGGTGTGAACCGCCGGTCGGAGCCCGGCGCGCCGGGGGTTGAAACCCCGCGGCTGGAGCCGCGGGAAGCCCGCTGAAGCGGGCTCGCACCGGTCAGGCACCGAGCCCGCTTCAGCGGGCTTCCCATGGTCACAGCGGGGGGATTCATCTCCTCGCGCTGAGGCACCGCGAAAAGCACGGAGGCACAGAGATGAAGTCATCTCTGTGCCTCTGTGCCTCTGTGCGAGCCCCGCTTTTAGAAGCCGGGCTGCAGCGAGAACTGCCAGTGCCACCCGGTGGGGCGGTCCAGCGCGTTCACGTACACACCCTCCAGCACCGCGTAGCCGAACAGGTTCACCCGCGCGCCCACTCCCGCGCTGGTGAAGAGCCCGCGGTCGTCGCCGGGCGCCACGCCGCGGCGGAAGTTGGGGCGCGTCTCGATGGTGGAGCCGTTGGGGCCCTGCACGTCGCCGTACGCCGTGCCGGCGTCCACGAAGGCGATCCCTTCGATGGGGGGCAGCCCGAACCCGGCGCCCACCACCGCCTGCCGGATCAGCGGGAAGCGCAGCTCGGCGTTGGCCACCGCGAACCGGCTGCCGATGAGCTGGTTGAGCACCTGGCACTCTTCCGGCGCCGTGTTGCCGGGGGTGCCGCGCGCCGCGTCGCAGGCGTCGATCACGCTGCCGTACGAGTAGCCGCGCATGATCTGCGGGTACCCCAGGAAGATGGGGCTCAGCGACGCCTCGTCGCGCCCGTACCGCCCGAAGTGCCACCCGCGGAACGCCAGGGTCAGCGGGCGCAGGAAGATGTAGCGCCGGTAGTCCGCCGTGAGCTGCGTGAACTGCAGCGTGCCGATGGTCGGCGCCACTTCGAAGCGGTAGCGCTGCCCCGCGAAGGGCGAGGTGTAGCCGAAGAGCGAGTTGTCGTACACCAGCGCCGCCGACCCCTCACCCAGGTTGTACGACTCCAGCGGCATCAGCTCTTCCACGTACTCGCCGTTGGGGGTGAACCCCTCCCGGCGAATGTCCTGCGCGATCCGCCGCGCGCCGGCCGAGAACTCCAGCCGCTGCACCTGCGAGAACGGGTACTGCGCCAGGCCGGCGAGGTTGGTGTCGAACAGCCGGTAGGTGATGCGGCTGATGGCGCCCGTCTGCGGGTCCTGGCTGTAGCCGCCCGCGATGTACGGCGAGCGCTGCACCGCCACGCCCAGGTTCCAGCGGTGGGCGCGGTTGATGTACGCCGCGCTCCCGCCGATCTCCTCGATGCGCCCCTGCGCCTGGATGGTGCCGTACACCGTGTGGCGCCCCAGGATGTCGCTGAAGATGCCGCCCACGCCGCCGTACACCCCGCCGCGCTGGTACGGGCTGGTGCTTCCCGACACGCCCACCTGCGGCTGCCCCAGGTAGTCCAGCGACAGGCGCGGCTGGTACGGCCGCACCGTGTACTGCGCCGCCTGCTCCTCTGTGGGCAGCCCGCTGGACACGTCGTTGAGCACCGCCAGCACGCGGTTGAACGCCGGCTCCACCGGCCGCGGCGAGGGGGGCAGCAGCGCCGGGAGCGGCACCCCGCCCGAGAGCTGCGGCACCGTGGGCTCCGTGCCCGCCAGCTCCGCCGGGTTGTTGATCGAATATAGGTTGAAGTTGCTGCGCTCGTAGGCCGAGAACACCACCCGGTCCGCCTGCGTGGCCGAGCTGAGCGCGGGGCTGAACGCCGTGACGCCGCTCACCCCCGTGAACAGGTTGGTCACCTGCGTGAGCCGGCCGGAGGCCAGGTCCACCCGGTACACGTTGGGGATCCCCGTGCGGTCGGAGATGAAGAGCACCCCCGTGCCGTCGCGCGTCCACTGCGGGTTGATGTTCTTGCTGCGGTCCTGCGCCGGCGCGATCCGCACCGCCCCCGTGGCCACGTCGATCAGCGCCACGCGCACGTCGCGCTGGTAGCGCAGCGAGTCCAGCGCCACACCGCGCTCCGTGGCGAAGGCGATGGTGCGCCCATCCGGCGAGAAGGCGGGCTGCAGGTCGCCGTACACGTCGCTGGTCATCTGCCGCGCGCGCCCCGAGGCCACCTCCACGGCCCAGATGTCCGTGATCCCGCCCCGGTTCCCCGAGAAGACGATGGTGGCCCCGTCCGGCGACCAGGTGGGCGACGAGATCTCGCTGACGCCCGGGATCCGGTACTCGCGGATCACGTTGGCGTTGCGCGTGTCCAGCGTCACCAGCACGTCCTCGCCGCGCCGCTGGGCGGAGAGCACGAAGCGGCGGTTGTCCGGCGCCCACCCCCCGGCCGAGTTGATGAAGCGCAGCGAGCTGAAGTGCGGGTCGAACGCCGGCCCCTTCACCAGCCGCCGCACGATGGCGCCCGTTTCGGCGTTGGCCAGGAACAGCTCCACGTCCAGCCCGTCCAGGTCGGAGAGGAACACCACCTGCCGCCCGTCGGGCGAAACCGCCGGGCCCACGTTGTACCGGCCGCCCTTGCCGCGCTGCGTGATCAGCGGGCGCGCCTCTTCGCGCGCCTCGCGCCGGTTGGTGAGCAGCGGCAGGTAGGTGCGGCGGATGGAGGTCTGCCAGTCTTCGACGATGTCTTCCAGCTCGGTGTTCAGGATGCGCTCGAAGGCGGCGTCGTACGGCACGCCCTGGCCCACCTGCTTCAGGATCTGCCCCACCGCCGCGTCGCCCCAGCGCCCGCCGATGTACGACCACAGCGCCTGCCCCCAGCGGTAGGGGAAGAACTGCGGGTCGTAGTTGAGCTGGCGCAGCGAGGGGATGCGCCCCGTGAGCGCCGCGTCGCGCAGCCACATGGCGGTGTGCGGGTCCACCGGGCCCACCGACAGGTACTCGGCCATCCCTTCGGTGAACCAGAGCGGGTTGTTGAGGCGCTGCGCCGCCTGGTCCAGCCCGGCCCCGGCGCGCCCGGCGCCGGTGATGTCGTACTGGAAGGCGTGCACCAGCTCGTGCCCCAGCACGTGGTCCGTTTCCTGGACGGTGCCGCCGAAGGGCTGGATGATGCGCTGCTTGAACACCTCCGTCACGCCCCCGGTGCCTTCGCCCAGGTTGCCGGTGATGGTGTTCTGCTGGAAGTGCGGCGAGCTCGCGTACATGATGAGCGGCTGCCGGTTCTCGAACTCGTAGTCCAGCACGCGCGACAGGCGCGTGTACCACCGCTCCACGTAGCGGGCGGCGTAGCGCGCGGCCTGCTCTTCTTCCGGGTAGAAGTACACGTCGAAGTGTTCCGTCCGCATGACGCGGAAGTCGAAATCGCGGTACTGGACCTGGTTTCGCCCGAAGTACTGGGCATCTGCGGGGGTGCTGTACGCCGCGGTTGCCGCGCTCACACAGAGGGCGGCGGCCCAACGCGTGGCGCGTCGGCTCAGAACGGACATGGATTCTCCTCTACCCGGTCGTGGGGGACCGTCAGTGCACGCGCGGCGGGGCGCGGTAACCTGCCGCGCCGTTCGGGTCCGCGCCCGAGTTTGTACAATGCATCTACCGTACCCCGCGTGTGGACAGGATTCCCGGCCCTGCCGCGGGATCAGCGCGGGGCGGTGGACGCGCCCCGGTCCAGCTGGTCCACGATCTCGTCGCCGTCGTCCTCGCCCAGGATCTCCGCCAGCCCCCAGATGGCCAGCGCCAGCACCAGCAGCCCCACCACCCACGGCCACCTCCCCATCTTTCGCCGCTTCTCCACCCGGATGTCCGCCACTGGGTTGTCCTTGGATTAGGATTGTCGGTGTCCTTCTCTCCTCCGTGCCTCTGTGTCTCCGTGTGAGCCTCTCCGCACTTCACGTTCCCGTGTGGTCCGCCACTTGCCGCGTCTCCGCGGATTGCGACCGATCTATATCAACTGGGAGGAGACGTGAGCGAGCCCGACACGCCGAGGATGGACATCGAGACGAACGCGGACCACGTGCTGGAGGCCTACCGCGAGCGCCGCCGCCGCCGCCGCGCCGAAGACACCTTCTTCGGCAGCTCGAGCTGCCTGCTCGGCCACGACCCCGACGGCTCGGAAGGGGAGGGGATCCGCCGCCGCGCCGAGCTGATGGACGACGCGCGCGCCGCCGGCATGTCGCCGGAGCTCGCGGACATGATGTACGACATCGCGGTGGAAGAGGGATTGGACCCGGGGCTGGCCTTCGAGCTGGTGCGCAGCGGCCTGGGCGTGGCCCCGCCGGAGGAGGGGATCGACAACTCCCCCTCGCAGCCCACCACGGACAAGTACACGCCGGGGTGGCTGATGCAGCCCCCCGCGCCCACGGACACCATGCTCCGCGAGCGGATGCTGCGCCTCTCCTTCCGCCGCGTGCGCGGCCTGCTGGAAACGCACCCCGAGCCCGCCGATGCCTTCCGCGCCTTCGCGCGCGAGCCGGACGTGGGCGCATACGGATACTGACTGCAGTGCCTGGTGCCGAGTGCCTAGTGCCTGGTAACAGACGTCCGGACCAGGCACTTGGCACTCGGCACTTGGCACTTCGGTGCCTTTCCGCGAGATTGCAGGATTGTGAACGAAAATCCGCTGATTGGAGATAGATAAGTTGACCGAGCAGACCGAAGCGCCCGCCGCCGTGTTTACCGACCTCGGGCTGGAGCCCGACATCCTCAAGGCGCTGGACAGCCTGGGGTATGAAGAGCCCACCCCCATCCAGGTGGAGGCGATCCCCGTGCTGCTGGGCGGGCGCGACGTGCTCGGCCAGGCAGCGACGGGCACCGGGAAGACCGCCGCCTTCGCCCTCCCGCTGGTGCAGCGGATCGACCCCGACAAGCGCGGGGTGCAGGCGCTCGTCATGGCCCCCACGCGCGAGCTGGCGGTGCAGGTGGCAGAGGCCACGCACCGCTACGGCGCCGGGCGCGGCGTGAGCGTGCTGGCCGTGTACGGCGGGCAGGCCATCGACCGCCAGCTCCGCGAGCTGCGCCGCGGAGTCAGCGTGGTGGTGGGCACGCCGGGGCGCATCCTGGACCACATCCGCCGCCGCTCGCTGGACCTGTCGTCGGTGGGGTACGTGGTGCTGGACGAGGCGGACGAGATGCTGGACATGGGGTTCATCGAGGACATCGAGACCATCCTCACCGAGACCCCCGAGGGGCGGCAGACGGCGCTGTTCTCGGCCACCTTCCCGCCGCGCATCGCGCAGCTCGCGGACCGGCACATGACGGACCCGGTGCGCGTGACCGTGCGCGCGCCCAAGCTGGAGACGCCGCTGGTGCGCCAGGCGGCGTACGTCGTGCCGCGCCCCTACAAGCTGGAGGCGCTGGCCCGCGTGCTGGACCTGGAGGCCCCCACCTCGGCCATCCTCTTCTGCCGTACCCGCAACGAGGTGGACGAGCTGAACGAGGCGCTTTCGGTGCGCGGCTACCGGCCGGAGGCGCTGCACGGCGGCCTCAACCAGGCGCAGCGCGACCGCGTGATGAAGCGCTTCCGCGAGGGCACGGCGGACCTGCTGATCGCCACCGACGTGGCGGCGCGCGGGCTGGACGTGGAGCACGTGAGCCACGTCATCAACTACGACATCCCGCAGACGCCCGAGGTGTACGTCCACCGCATCGGCCGCACGGGGCGCGCCGGCCGCGAGGGCACGGCCATCACCCTGGTGCAGCCCCGCGAACAGGGGCTGCTGCGCGGCATCGAGCGGGTGGTGGGCCGCCCCATCGAGCTCGCCCGCGTCCCCACCGTGGCCGACCTGCGCGCGCGCCGCGTGGAGCTGCTGCGCTCCGCCATCCGCGAGACCATCGAGGAGGACGAGTTCGACGGCTACCGCGAGATCGTCGCCACGCTGGCGGAAGACTACGATCCGCTGGAGATCGCCGCCGCCGCCGCCAAGCTCGCCGCCGACGCCACGCGCGGCGAGGAGCCGGAGAACGAGGTGGAGATCCCCCAGTGGGAGAACCGCCCGCAGCGCCCGCACGACGACACCCGCGGCCCGCGCGGCCGCCGCGACAGCTTCGACGGCCCCCCCCGCGGCCGCCGCCCCCGCGCCGACATGACGCGCCTCTTCATCGGCGTCGGCCGCCGCCGGGGCATCAGGCCGGGCGACATCGTGGGCGCCATCGTCGGCGAGGCCAAGATCCCCGCCGAGGGGATCGGCTCCATCGAGATCGCCGACCAGTTCACGCTGGTGGAGGTGGCCGAGGAGCACGCGGACCACGTGATCCGCACCATGTCGCGCGCCGCCATCAAGGGCCGTCCGGTTTCGATCCGGCGTTCACACGACTAGGGGCTCACAGGGAGACACAGAGGCACAGAGATGAAGTTATCTCCGTGCCTCTGTGTCTCTGTGTGAGTAAAAGGGCGACGGCGTCTCGCCGATCACGCCCGCCGCGCGCGCGCGGGCGAAGAGCGCTTCGATGGCGCGGGCGCCCTCCTCCTCCACATCCACCGAAAAGCGGTTGACGTAGAGGTCGATGTGCTGCTGCGTGACCGCGTCGTCCATCTCCTGGGCGTGGGCGCGCACGTACGGGCGCGACGCCTCCGGGTGCGCGAAGGCGTACTTCACCGAGCGCCTGATCCCATCCTCGATCGCCCGGATCGCCGCCTCGCCCAGCGACCGCCGCGCCAGGATGCCGCCCAGGGGGATGGGGAGCCCGGTGGTTTCCTCCCACCACTCGCCCAGGTCCACCACGCGCACCAGCCCGTGCCGCGGGTAGGTGAAGCGCGATTCGTGGATGATGAGCCCCGCGTCGAACTCGCCGCGCGCCACGGCGGGCATGATGTCGCTGTACACGCGCTCCACCCCCGGCGCCGCCTCCGGCGCGAAGAGGCGCAGGAGGAGGTTGGCGGTCGTGTTGCGCCCGGGGATGGCGATGCGCGCGCCGGCCAGCTCCTCCGCGCGCATCTCCCGCCGCGCCACCACCAGCGGTCCGCACCCCCGCCCCAGCGCCCCGCCGCTGCGCAGCAGCACGTAGTCGCGCAGCAACTGGGGAATGGCGCCGTAGGAGATCTTGGTCACGTCCAGCTCCGCCGCCGCCGCCAGCCGGTTCAGCGTCTCCACGTCCTCCAGCCGCTCCTCGAAGCGCAGCCCCTCCGCCTCCACGCGCCCGTGCACCAGCGCGTCGAAGATGAAGGTGTCGTTGGGGCACGGCGAATAGCCCAGCGTCAGCGATCTTCGTTCAGCCATCCCTAACCTCGTACCGGTCTGGAAGTCCCCTCTCCCACGGCGGTTTGTGGGAGAGGGTGGCGGCTCTCAGGCCGCCGGGTGAGGGCCCCCCTCACCACCCCATCCGCTCCCGAAGCGCGGTGACGTGGGCCACGTGGTGGTCGCCGTGCCAGGCGTACTGGGCCACGACCATTTCCAGCGGGATCTCGCCCCATTCCGGATGGCGGATCGTGCGGCGCCACTGCGCCTCGTCCACCGCCCCCAGCAGATCCACCCAGCGCGCGTGGAGCGCGTCCAGAATCGTGAGCGACACCGCGGGCGGGGTGATCCGCGAGTCCGGAAGGGCGGCCCACAGCGCCTCGTCGTACGTCTTGACCGTGGGGCCCTCTTCCGTGAGCGCCAGCTTCACCCGGATGTACGCGTTCATGTGGCTGTCCGCGAGATGGTGGACGAGCTGCCGAACCGTCCACCCGCCCTCGCGATAGGGCGTGTCCAGCTGCTCGGGAGACAGGCCGTCCACCGCCACGCGGAACCGCGCCGGCGTCGCCGCGATCGCGGCGATCCACTCGCGCCGCCGCTCGGGGGTGATCTCGCCCTCCACCCGGAACCTGCCGATGGGGTAACGCGCGTCCGCCGTCTGCATCTCGTCTTTTCTCCGTGTCTCTGTGTCTCTGTGCGAGCCCCCGCTGCAACGATTGGGGCCCGGCCGATTCCCCGGCCGGACCCCCGTTTGCTTCCGCGTACGATTGAGAACTACCGGCGGTAGCTCGCCATCAGGTTGCCCAGCGATACCTGCACGCCGCGGGCCCCCGATGTATTGCGGCCGTTGTAGATCATCGAAAAGACGATCCGCTCTCCGCTGGCCGACTTCACGTACCCCGAGAGCGAGCGTACCTGCCGGATGTATCCCGTCTTGGCGTGAAGGTTCCCGGCCGCGGGCGTGCCGTTGAACATCCGCTTCATCGTCCCCTTGGGGTCGGCGGCCACGGCCAGCGACTCGTGGAAGACCTTGGAGTACGGGGCCCGGTCCGCGAAGCGCAGCGCCATCACCAGCGCCTGCGCGCTGGTGCGGTTCTGGTTGCTGAGGCCCGACCCGTCCGCCTGCCAGAGATGCCCGTACGGCACCCCCGCCTGGCGGTGGAAGAAGTTGGCCGACGCCGCCCCGCCGCGCGTGTAGCTCCCCTGCCCGGTGCTCTTGGCCACCGCCGCCTTCCAGAAGTGCTCGGCGAAGAAGTTGTCCGAGTGCTGGTTGAGCTGCGGCACCATGTCCGCCACCGTGATCGAAAGGTGCCGGTGCGCCAGCTTGGACCCGCGGGGGGTGGCCTGCAGCTTGACGGCGCCGTTCACCTGGATCCCCGCCTCGCGCATGGCCTGGCGGAGCGCGGCCGGGGCCAGCAGCGCCGGCTCGAAGGCGCCCACGGGGAAGCGCGTGCCGGGGCGCCCGATGCCGCCGCGCAGCCGCACCGTGTCCTGCTCCGGCCGGCGCACCGCGTAGCCGCGCCCGCCGCGGCTCTGCCACACCACCGGGATCTCCGGCACGTCCGGGTGCAGCACGAAGCCCTGGGGGCCCTGCCCGTTGGGCTCCACCCACAGCATGTTGCGCTGGTAGGGGAGGCCGCTCACCGTGGGCGCGTAGTGCGCCGCGCCCATCCCCGTGTCCAGCGGCCAGCCGGGGCCGTAGTTCTGCCGGTCGTGGATGGTCGCGTCGCCGATCACGCTCCCCGTCACCTGGTTGATCCCAAGCTGCTTCAGGCGCCGCGCCATCACGCGCAGGGGGTCGATGTTGTCCTTCTCGTACGTCGGGTAGCCGAACCCCGGGTCGCCGGAGCCGCGGATGACCACGTCGCCCTGCAGCACGCCGTTCTGGATGGCCCCGTTGATCAGCAGGTCGGTGGGGAAGCGGTAGTCCGGCCCCAGCGCCGACAGCGCCCAGATCGCCGAGTACACCTTGTTGTTGGAGGCCGGGACCATGGGCTTGTCCGCGTTGATGGCGAACAGCGTCTCGTTGCGGTCCAGCGAGTAGGCCATGATGGTCCACTCGCCCTTGTTGGGTACGATGGCGTCGGCCTGCCCCTGCAGCGGCCCTCCGGCCGTGCTGACCGGAGCCGGCGCCGCGGGCTGAGCCGCCGGAGCGGCCGGCTGGGCGGCCGGAGCCGCG
>CADCTW010000200.1 GCA_902805735.1 uncultured Gemmatimonadota bacterium
GCAGATGGGCCTGCTCCGGCTCGCACCGCACTAACCTCAACTTTCCGAACCGCCGGATGCGGACCCGCATGTCCGGTGGTGTGGGAGGGGTGCAGCCGGGATCACCGGCTGCCCCCTATCCCGATTCGCTGTGTGAGCCTAGTCGATCCATTCGACGTCGATGGAGCCGATGGCGGCGTCGATCTGGATGTCCAGCTTGCGGGCCGCGCGCTCGTAGCCGCGTGAGTACCAGGCGTCGCCGCGCTTCACCATCCCGTTGCTGTCGAAGGAGGCGAGGAACGAGTCCTTGCGGATCCTCACCCCCAGCGCACGGGGAAGCCGCAGCGTCACCGCGCCCAGCCCCATGTTCACCGTGGCCTGCGCGTCGCGCGTCCACGCCCCCCCGAAGTCCAGCGTCGTCTCGCCCACGCCCCCCTCGAAGTCGATCCGCTGCGCCCGCGCGTTGCCCAGGCGGGTGACCACCAGGTTGGCGGCGCCCGCCTCCAGCTTCAGCGCGCGGGCCTGCGTGCGGTTGGGCTGGTCGAAGCTCACGCGCGTCTCGCTGGCCCCCGTGGAAAGCGTCAGGCTCTCCAGCGCCAGGCCGCCCAGCTTCACCTCCGCGTCGCCCGCCCCGAAGCTGAGGTTGAGCGCCATGGGAACGGCGGGCGCCAGGGCGATGGTGGCGCGGCCCTCGCCGCGCCGGTTCTCCTGGCCGCGGCGGCCTTTGCGGTTGTCCAGCCCCAGGCGCAGGCGGCCGGCCGCGCGGTCGTACGAGGTGACGGGCTGCGCGGCGCTCTCGTCATAGCGCATCTCCATGCGGTAGAGCAGGTTGCCGCGCTCCGGCTCCACCCGCAGCCGCCCCGCGCCGTACTGTACGTCCACCGCGATCCGCCGCTCCCCCGCCACCTGCCGCGCGGAGGTCATCGTCCGCCAGCTCTGCTGCGCCGCCAGGGGCAGGGCAAGCGCCGCCAGGAGGGCCGCGGCGCCGGCGGCGCGGCGGCTTCGCTCAGACACCGGCCCCGCTCCCGCCCACCGGGCCGTCGAAGATGGGGTCGTAGTCGCGCGGGCGGCGCCAGCGCCAGGGGCCGGCCTGCCCGGCGCGCGTCAGCAGCAGCGCGCCCATCCCCACCGTGGCCGCCAGCATCAGCCCCATCTTGCCCAGGAACTCCAGCAGGTCGCCCGCGAAGCCCAGGAACATGGTCATCTTCAGGAGGTTGGCGGCCACCAGCGGCGCCAGCAGCATCCCCACCCCGGTGAAGACGTACGCGTAGGAGTTGCGGTTCTGCGTCTCCCAGCTCCCGCGGCGCTCGGCCGTGCGCTCGCCCAGGGCGTGCGCCACCGCCACCAGCCCACAGGCCCCGGCGGCCAACACGAGGATGGGGAAGAGCGGGACGAAGACCAGCAGGAGCGGGATGCCGATGATGGTGAGCGCCAGCACCACGATCCCGATCACGTACGCGGGAAGGATCAGGAAGTTGGTCGCCAGCCCCACGGCCCCGGCGCGGATCGCGTCGGCGCGCACGGAGTCGCTCACGCGGTCCAGCCGTGGGTGGGCGTAGAAGACGGCCGCCGCGCCCATCCCCGCCAGGAGCAGCCCCAGCGCCAGGGTGGAGAGAAGCCCCGCCAGCCCGTCGCTGAAGTGGCCCAGGAAGCCGCGCTGGCTCATGCGCAGGTGGTTGGAGCCGGCGGAGTGCCGCCCCGCCACCCGCTCCCGGCCCCCTTCCACGCGCATCTCGCCCAGGATCTGCCCGCGGTTGTTGATCAGGCGCCCGCCCAGCACCCTGGCGTCGCCGTTCACGCGGCCCGCGTTTTCGAAGTCGCCGCCGTTCACCTGCACGCTTCCGCCCACGTCCGCGCCGGGCGCCACCCGCAGGTCGCCGCCCACCACGGTGACGTTCCCCAGCACGCGCCCCCGCACGGTCAGGTCGCCGCCGGTGACCACCACCTTGCCGTCGACCACCTCGTCCGCGGCGACGGTCACGTCGCGCCCCACCACGACGCGGTCGGCCACGTGCCGCGCTTCGGCGGCGGGGGCTTCGGCGCGGGCGCCGGCCACCAGCGTGTCCTGCGCGAGGAGGAGGGGAGCGCCGCCCAGCAGTGCCGCCACGGCGGCGAGCGCCCCGAAGTTGATCCGATCAGTGTGCATGTGCCAGTTCCCCCGTCGGGGCTCGAAGTAGACGAACCATTGCCCAGCCGGAGACCGGGATCGCGAGGAGCGCCATCACCGCGACGGCGAGGAGACCCGCGTACCCGCCCGGCAACCGCCCGCCCTGCTCCACCACCCACTGGGCCATCCCGCTGCGGAGCGCCCATTCCGCCCCGCGCACCGTCGCGCCCCACACCGACTCCATCACCCACCCGCTGCCGATGCTCCAGATGGAGCCCAGCGTGACGCCGGGGTGCGAGAACACCCAGGCCAGGAAGGGCACGACCGGGGCCAGCGGCGCGAACCCCGCCGCCAGCACCAGCATCCACCCCCTCCGCGTCTGGGGAAGCCAGCGCCTCTTCTTCACCGCTTCCGGCGCCGCGGCCGGCATCACCACGCGGGCCATGACCGCGTCCGCGAAGCTGGCCGACGGCGCGAACTGCGGAAGCGAGCTCAGCGCCTCGATCACCGCCCGCGACGCTTCCAGCTCCGCCGTGCACAACATGCACTGTCGCAGGTGCGTCTCCGCCCGGGTACGCTCCATTTCGGAGAGCGTCCCCTCGGCGAGCTCGTCCAGCGTCCAGTGTTCCAGGTGTGCGGTGTTTTGCGTCACGGTGTCCTCATCGTCAGCAGCATGCGTTCATGGGGTGGTGTACGGGCAATGGTTCGCCTGAGTTTCAGACGGCAGTGCCTAGTGCCTAGTGCTCAGTGCCTAGCAACTGCAGTTCACGACTCAGGACTTCTGTTACCAGGCACTAGGCACTCGGCACTAGGCACTTCGCAAGTGTGCGAGCTTTCCCTGGAGCTCCTTCCGCGCGCGGTGGATGAACGTCTTGATCGTGCCCAGGGGGAGGCCCATGATGTCGGCGATCTCCTGGTACTCGCGGCCCTCCACGTGGCGCAGGAGGATGGCGGTGCGGTACTCCGCGCGCAGGCCGCCGATCGCTTCCTCGATGGAGCTTCCCAGCTCTTTCGCCTCCAGGAGCTCTTCCGGATTCTCGTCGTCGCTCGCCACGGAGATCGTGGACGCTTCGATCTCGTCCGCGGTCACGGCGTAGCGCGAGCCATCGATGGAGACCGTCGCCACTTCCTTTTTGCGGATGTGGTCGATGGTCAGGTTCGTCGCGATCTTGAAGATCCAGGACGAGAACTTGTACTTCGGGTCGTACCGGTCGATGTGGTTGAAGACGCGGACAAACGTCTCCTGTGCCAGGTCTTCCGCCTGCTCGCGATCGCGCAGCATGCGGTAGATCAGGGAAAACACGGGCCGCTGGTAGCGCCCGAGCAGCTCGCGATATGCCTTCTCGCTCCCTTTCTGGGCGAGGGCGACGAGCTCGTGGTCCGTAAGCGCGGTTGAGATCAACGTAGGAAACGGGGTGAAAACCGTACCTCCTGGGCTTCGGTACGGCATCTTCCGGCGGGAAGTTTCAGGGAGGGTGTGCGGCCTTGCTGGCGGTCGCGGCGGGGGGTACCTTTCCGCGTCTATTCTACACTCGCGAGCCCATTTACGGTATGCCGCAGACCCCCGTCCGTCCAACGGCGCTTCCGCCCCAGGAGGAGAAGGCCGCGCACGTACGGCGGATGTTCTCTTCCATCGCGCCGCGCTACGACCTGCTCAACCACGTGCTGTCGCTCAACATCGACAAGCTGTGGCGCCGCCGGGCCGTGGACCGCCTGGGGTGGGAGCGCACCCCCCGCGGCACCTACCTGGACACCTGCGCGGGCACGCTGGACCTGGCGGTGGAGCTGGCCCGCCGCCCCCGTTTCGCCGGGCGCGTGGTGGGGAGCGACTTCACCTACGCCATGCTGGCGCACGGCACGGACAAGCTTTCGGCCCTCCCCGTGGAGCCGGCCTGCGCGGACGCCATGATGCTCCCCTTCGCCGACGCGTCGTTCGACGGGGCCACGGTGGGCTTCGGGGTGCGGAACCTGGCGGACCTGGACGCCGGGCTGCGCGAGACGGCCCGCGTACTGAAGCCCGGCGCGCGCTTCGTGATCCTGGAGTTCACCACCCCGGGGTGGCAGCCCTTCCGCGGCCTGTACCTCTTCTATTTCCTGCGCGTGCTCCCCGCGGTCGGCCGGCTGGTGTCCAAGCACGACTCCGCATACTCGTACCTCCCGGAGTCCGTGCGCCAGTTTCCCGAGCCGCCCGAGCTGGCTGCGCGCATGGAGCGGGCCGGCTTCGCGGAGGTGGGGTGGACGACGCTGTCCGGCGGGATCGCGGCGCTGCACTGGGGTACGAAGCGCTGATGTCCAAGGGGCTGCAGGTGTTCGCGCTGACGCTCTTCCTGGCGTTCGTGGGATGCTGCGTCGCCTCCGCGCTCCTCCAGATCATCGCGTCGCTGCGCCACTCCACGGGCGGCGCGCGCGGATTCATGGCCATGTGGAGGCCTGAGGGGAAGTTCGACGACATCGGGGTATTCCAGATGCGCCTCGCGCGGCGGCTGCTGCTGGTGGGCGTGGTCGCCTATCTGTCGTACGGCCTGCTGATGATGGTGGCGCACCGGATAGACGTGCAGGGGTAAGGGAAAAGGGCCTAGTGCCTAGTGCCTGGTGCCTAGTGCCTAGTGCCTAGTGCCTAGTAACAGAAGTCCCGGGTGCCAGGTGCCGAGCGACAGCGGGTCAGGACCCAGGCTTCGCACTTCGTTTACTAGGCACTCGGCACTGGGCACTAGGCACTAAAGACCTTCCGATACAAACTCGTTCAGGGCCGCGGATATAGATGATCTACCAGAACCTTCGTGACTTTCTCCGCTTCCTGGACCGGTCGGGCCAGCTCGTGCGCATCACCCGGCCCGTTTCGGTGGACCTGGAGATGGCGGAGATCACCGACCGTACCATGAAGCTGCCGGGAGGCGGGCCGGCGCTCCTCTTCGAGCGGCCGGTGCTGATGGACGGCACGGAGAGCCCCATCCCCGTGGCCATCAACATCTTCGGGTCGTGGCGGCGCATGTCCGCGGCGCTGGGGGTGGACGACCTGGAGGTGCACGCGCGCCGCATCGCCGAGCTGGTGAAGCCGGAGATCCCCAAGGGGCTGTGGGGGAAGATGGCGATGCTCCCCAAGCTCGCGGAGCTCACCAAGGTGCCGCCGCGGCCGTACAAGGGCGCGCCGCCCTGCCAGCAGGTGATCCTGCGCGAAGGGGAGTTCGACCTGACGCGCTTCCCCGTCCTCAAGACCTGGCCGCACGACGGCGGGCCCTTCATCACCCTCCCCATGGTGATCACGGCCGATCCCGAGACGGGCATCCAGAACATCGGGATGTACCGGATGCAGGTGTTCGGGCCCACCTCCACCGGGATGCACTGGCAGCAGCACAAGGGCGGCGCCGGGCACTACCGCGCGTGGAAGAAGAAGCGCGGCGGGCGCATGCCCGTGGTGGTGGCCATCGGCGGCGACCCGGCGACGATGTACACGCCCACGGCGCCGCTCCCGCCCGGCATCGACGAGTACCTGTTCGGCGGCTTCCTGCGGCGCGACCCGGTGCGCGTCTGCAAGGCCATCACCGCCGACCTCACCATCCCCGCCGAGGCGGAGATCGTGCTGGAAGGGTACGTGGACACGGACGAGGAGCTGCGCATCGAGGGGCCGTTCGGCGACCACACCGGCTTCTACACGCTGGAAGAGCTCTATCCCACCTTCCACGTGACCACGGTCACGCTGCGCGAGGACCCCATCTACCCCGCCACTCTGGTGGGCCGCCCGCCGGTGGAGGACGTGTACCTGGGCGGCGCCACGGAGCGGATCTTCCTCCCGCTGGCGCGGCTCACGATGCCGGAGATCGTGGACTACCACATGCCCCCCGAGGGCGTGTTCCACAATCTCGTCTTCGTCTCCATCCGCAAGGAGTTCCCGGGGCACGCCTACAAGGTGATGAACGGCCTGTGGGGGATGGGGCT
This sequence comes from uncultured Gemmatimonadota bacterium, assembly GCA_902805735.1. Taxonomy (GTDB): domain Bacteria; phylum Gemmatimonadota; class Gemmatimonadetes; order Longimicrobiales; family Longimicrobiaceae; genus Longimicrobium. The sequence continues at coordinate 6,023 of CADCTW010000200.1, forward strand.
GATGTCGCTGGCCAAGGTGATCGTGGTGGTGGACGAGGGGATCGACGTGCGCAACACCCAGGAAGCCTGGTGGTACGCGCTCGGCAACATCGACCCGGAGCGCGACGTGCGGATCACCAAGGGCCCGGTCGACGACCTCGACCACGCATCGCAGATCCCCTCCTTCGGCAGCAAGATGGGGATCGACGGCACACGGAAGTGGAAGGAAGAAGGCTTCGTGCGCCCCTGGCCCGAGATGATCGAGATGGACGCCGACGTCAAGACGCACGTGGACGGCCTGTGGGCGCGCCTCGGCATCGAGCCGATCGACTGACGAACGGCGGGCTCACACAGAGCCACAGAGACACAGAGGAGCGGGAATGAGCAGCGTACCCGACCGTTCGGCCTATCCGATCCGCCGGCGCCGGCTGCACGACCGCGAGCCGGACCATGCGGCCGCGCCTAGCGCGGAAGAGTGCATCGGGATGGTGTGGGAGATGACGATGAACGCATGGGCCTTCATGGGACACGGCGATGCTGAGCCCCGACTACAGAGACATGCTTTCCGAGTTGTCCGCGGCCGGGGTTGAGTTCCTGATCGTCGGCGCCTTCGCGATGGCCGCCCACCGGATGCCCCGCGCCACGGGCGATATGGACGTGTGGGTGCGTCCCAATCTCGAAAATGCGCGCCGTGTCTGGACGGCGCTCGCGAACTTTGGTGCCCCGGTCACGCGGGTTACACCGGAGGAGCTGGCGGAGCCCGACATGTTCTTCCAGATCGGGGTCGTCCCGGTCCGCATAGACGTGCTCACCGCGATCGACGGTGTCACATTTGAGGAGGCGTGGGCGGAGCGGGTGTACCGGGAATTCGATGGTGTGCGGGTACCGGTATTGAGCCGCAAGCACCTGTTGACCAACAAAAGAGCCACGGGCCGGCCGAAGGACCTCGCTGATGTCGCGTGGATCGAGGAGCAGGATGATGAGTGATCGGGTGATGGAGGGGCAGCACATCCGCGGGCGGGGGAGGCTGGCGGATTTTTCGAATCTGGTGAAGCTGCCGCACACCATCTTCGCGCTGCCGTTCGCGCTGGTGGGGGCGACGCTGGCGTCTTATGAGCACCCGGTTTACCTGCGGAGCATCTTTCTGATCCTGACGGCGTTCACGTCGGCGCGGTTCGCGGCGATGGGGTTCAATCGGATCGCGGACCGCGCCATCGACGCCAGGAACCCGCGGACGCGGATGCGCGAGATCCCGGCGGGGAAGCTGTCGGTAACGGAGGCGGGGGCGGCGGTGGTGGTGGCGAGCGGGATCTTCTTCCTGTGCGCGGCGCTGCTCAACCCGCTCTGCCTGATGCTGGCGCCGCTCGCGCTGGGGTGGATCCTCTTCTACTCGTACACCAAGCGCTTCACGCGCTGGGCGCACCTGGTGCTGGGCGTGGCGCTGGCCATCGCGCCGGTAGGGGCGTACCTGGCCGTGGCGGGGGAGTGGAGCCGGCCGGCCGGGGCGCTCCTGGCGCTGGCGGGGGCCGTGCTCTGCTGGGTGGCCGGGTTCGACATCCTCTACTCGCTGCAGGACATGGAGTTCGACCGCGCGGAGGGGCTGCACTCGGTCCCCGCCGCGCTGGGTGCGCGCGGCGCGCTGGTCGTGTCGCGGACGCTGCACGTGGTCTCGACTGCGCTGTTCGTGGCGCTGGGATTCATGGTGCCGGGGCTGGGCGTGCTGTACTTCGCGGCGACGGCGGTGATCGGGGTGATGCTGGCGTACGAGCAGAGCCTGGTGCGCTCCGACGACTTTTCGAAGATCGACGCGGCGTTCTTCAACGTGAACGGCGCCATCTCCGTCGTGTTCTTTTTGATGGTGCTCGCGGAAAGGCTCTTCACGTGAGCGGCAAGCCCGTCGTCTTCGGGATCACGGGGGCGTCGGGGGCGCCGTACGCGGTGCGGCTCCTCAGGGCGCTCAACGATTCCGGGACTCCGGTGCGGCTGATCGTCTCCGGCTACGGGCTGCGGCTGCTGGCGGAGGAGACGGAGATCGAAGGCCTCGAAGGGCTGAAGGCGGCGACCGGCGACTGGTCTCGGGTGGAGCTGTACGACTCGCTGGACCGCGGCGCCACGCCGGCTTCCGGCTCCGCTCCGTCGCGCGGGATGGTGGTGTGTCCCTGCTCGATGGGGACGCTGGCCTCCATCGCGGCGGGGACGTCGCGCAACCTGGTGGAGCGGGCGGCGGACGTGGCGTTGAAGGAGCGCCGCACGCTCATCCTGGTGCCCCGCGAGACGCCGTTCTCCCTGATCCACCTGGAGAACATGACCCGGCTCACCCGCGCCGGGGCCACCATCCTGCCGGCGGCGCCCGGTTTCTACCACCGTCCGCGCACCATTGCCGACCTGGTGGACTTCGTGGTGGCGCGCGTGCTGGACCACCTGGAGGTGGAGCACACGCTGGGGAGGCGGTGGAGGAGCGGGGAAGGGGGCGATCGGCCCGTTGCGGGCGACTGAAATCGCGGCAACGACTGCACGAAGTCCCCCTGCGGGGACTGCACGGTTGCAGGGCAGGGCGGGGGGCGGCGCGCGCCGGGAGGGCGGAACTGATTCTTACCCAACTGCACCGATGATGAAGATCGGGATCATTTCGGATACGCACGGGCTGCTGCGTGGCGAGGTGTTCGAGGTGTTCGCCGGCGTCGAGCACATCCTGCACGCGGGCGACGTGGGGCCCGCGGAGATCCTCACGGAGCTGGAGGCGATCGCGCCCGTGACGGCGGTGTGGGGGAACACCGACGGGTACGAGCTGCGGAAGCGTGTGCCGGAGGTGGCGCACGTGGAGCTGGCCGGCGTGCCCGTCGTCGTGCTCCACGGGATGCAGCTCGGGTCGCCGACGCCGGAGAGGGCGGCGGCGGCGTACGCGGGGGCGGGGCTGGTGGTGTTCGGGCACTCGCACAAGCCCGTGATCCGGCAGGTGGGCGCCACGCTCGCCGTGAACCCGGGGAGCGCGGGGCCGGTCCGGTTCCGCGACCCGGTGACCGTGGCGCTGGCGGAGATCGGGGAGGGGCGGGTGATCGCGCGGCTGGTGGAGCTGGACCCGAAGCGGAAGTAGCCGGGGGCGCTCCCAAATCCTGTAGTGCTAACATTTTAGCGCCCAGCATTCCACGGCGCGGCTTCCAACCAACTCTCGGGGGACGATGAAACGATCGGTCGCGTTCGCGATGGGCGTGGGTGCACTCGTGGCCGGCTCGCCGGCCAGGGCACAGGATTGGAGCTCCAGCGATCCCGTTCTCCAGCGCATCTGGCGGATGGGGATGGGGAGCGAGTCGCAGGTGGAGCGGCTGGCGCAGGTGCTCACCGACTCCGTCGGGCCCCGGCTTACGGGGACGCCGGAGATGGCCAACGCGCTCCGCTGGGCGACGTCCACCTACCGCGGGTGGGGGATCGACGCGCGCGAGGAGCAGTATGGCACCTGGCGCGGGTGGCGGCGCGGGTACACGCACGTGGAGCTGACGGCGCCCCGCATGCGCTCGCTGGAGGGCACCATGCTGGCGTGGAGCCCGGGGACGCGCGGGCCGGTCACGGCGGGCGTGGTCATGCTCCCCGCCGCCGCGGACTCCGCGGCGTTCCGCGCGGCGCTGGCCGGGGTGCGCGGCAAGTTCGTGCTCCTTTCCGCCGCGCAGACCACCTGCCGTCCAGACGAGAACTGGGCCAAGTGGGCGCCGCCCGAGACGTTCGAGCGGATGAAGGCCCGGCGCACGGAGATGATGTCCGCATGGACGCGCCGCGTGCAGGCCACCGGGAGCACGGCGCGTGACCTCCCGCGGCGCCTGGAGGAGGCGGGCGCGGTGGGGATCCTCACCAACCTGTGGTCGCAGGGGTGGGGGGTGGACAAGGTGTTCAACGCGCGCACCGAGCGCATCCCCACGCTGGACCTGAGCTGCGAGGATTACGGGCTCGTCTCCCGCATGGTGGAGAACAACCAGTCGCCCACGCTGCGCGTGGACGCCGCCTCCGAGTTCCTGGGCGACGTGCCGGCGTCGAACGTGCTGGCCGAGATCCGCGGGCGCCAGAAGCCGAACGAGTACGTGATGCTCTCGGCGCACTTCGACTCGTGGGACGCCTCGTCGGGCGCTACGGACAACGCCACGGGCACCGTGGTGATGATGGAGGCGATGCGCATCCTGAAGCAGGTGTATCCCAACCCCAGGCGCACCATCCTGGCCGGGCACTGGAACGGCGAGGAGCAGGGGCTGAACGGGTCGCGCGGCTTCGTGGCGGACAACCCGCGCATCGTGGAGGGGCTGCAGGCGCTCTTCAACCAGGACAACGGCACGGGGCGCATCGTCCAGGTTTCCATGCAGGGCCTCACGGGGGTGGAGCCGTACTTCCGGCGCTGGTTCGCGCGGATGCCGGGGCTGCTGGTGGACTCGGTGCGGATCGACGCGCCGGGGCTCCCCAGCGGCGGCGGGAGCGACAACGCGTCGTTCATCTGCGCGGGGGCGCCGGGCTTCGGGCTGGGGTCGCTGTCGTGGGACTACGGCACCTACACCTGGCATACCAACCGCGACACGTACGACAAGATCGCGTTCGACGAGGTGCGCCGGAACGCGACGATGGTGGCCATGCTCGTCTACCTGGCCTCGGAGGAGCCGGAGAAGCTGCCGCGCGCGCGCCTGCAGCAGCTTCCGCCGGACCAGCAGGGGCAGCCGCGGGTCTGGCCCGTGTGCCAGGAGCCGGCGCGGACGCAGGCGCAGAGCACGCGCTGAACAACTGGGGTCACACAGAGACACAGAGGCACAGAGAACTTCATCTCTGTGCCTCTGTGTCTCTGTGTGAGATCAGGGGGTGGTGTCCGTGGCGGCGGTGTCGCGGCGCGAGTAGGACTGGATCAGCGAGTCGACGTTGGCCTCGGCGGGCGGGGCCTTGATGCTGTCGCGGGTGGCCTTGCTGCTGAAGCCGCGCAGGGTGATCATGGCGATCTCCGGCGGGTAGCCGAAGCGCACGGGGACGAAGCCGTAGCCCAGGCCGCAGGTCACGAAGAGGGTGCTGCCGCGGATGCGGTAGATGCGGCGCGTCTCCGGGTCCGGGGTGCCAGGGAAGAGCGTGGTGTTCACCCAGCTCAGGCGCGGCGTGCCCGGCACCTCCACGCGGCCGCAGAAGGTGTGGCCCGCGATCATCGCCCCGTACTTGTCGGTGGGAAGCGAGAGGGCGGTGGCGGCGAAGTGAGCGAGGACCACCGGGGTGCGCGGGCCGCCCGGGATGCCGCCGTAGATCTCCGCCTGGCGCCACTCCGGCTTGCGCGCGGTGAAGGGCTCCACGCCGGCGATGTAGGCCGTGTCGCCGTTGCGGCCCAGCGGCGCGCGGGAGTTGCGCAGCACGCGCACGCCGTTGCGCTGCAGGGCGCGGGTGGTGAGGATCTGCGCGCTGTCCGGCTCGCCCTCGGGCTCCGGGTTCTCGTCCGCGTGGCCCAGCACCGCGAACGCGGGCTTCCCCTGCAGGGGCGCCAGGATGCGGTCCAGCGCCGCGTAGTCGCCGCCGCGGGCCACGTAGTCCCCCAGCAGGACCACCACGTCCGCCCTCTCGGCGACGGCGCGGCGCACGGCGGCCGTGGCCACGCGCTCGTTGTCCGGCCACAGGCCGAGCTGGAAGTCGCTGAGGGCCGCGATCTTCATCCCGTTCCACCCGTTGGGAAGGTCGCGGATCTCGATCTCCACGGGCACCACGCGGAGGTTCTCCGCGCCGGTGGCTCCGTAGATGGCGCGCGGGTCTTCCTGCCGGGCGGCGCTGTCGGCGGTGGCGAGCGCCTCGTCCGCGCCGGCCGAGGGAGCGCCGCGGCCGCAGGCGGCCACGCACAGGAGGGGGAGGAGGTTGCGGAGGATGCTCCGCATCTGGATGCCTTGGTCTGGTGTGTCAGGGGGCCGCGCGCACGCGGAACCGCCCTGCGCGGGCGCAACGCGTGTGCCAAGCGCCTGATCTTACGCGCTCAGGGGGAGCGCGTCCACGCGTTCGGGCGCCAGGGTGGCCGCCATCTCGTCCGGATTCGACCGGAACCAGCGCGCAATCAGGAGGATCTCGTCCACCTGGTGGCGCGTGACCAGCGCCCCTTTCGGCTCCGGCGGGGCGAAGTGCTCCTCCGCCAGCCGCGCCAGCCTGCGCCGCTCCGCGCCCGACGCGGGGGCGGACACGACGGCGCGCACGGTGCCGCGGCGGATGATGTACACGCGGTCGTCGTTGCCCTGCGCGCCGGGGACGCGGTAGAGGAAGGAGAGGGTGTCCAGCGCCTCGCGCAGCCGCGCGAACTCGTCGCGCAGCCGCTCCATGCGCCGGATGCGCTCGCGGATGGAGGCGGCGTACTCGAAGTCCCAGCGCTCGGCGGCGGCCAGCATGCGCTGGTTGAGCCAGGCCAGCGGCTCGTCCGCGTCGCCGTCCAGGAAGGCGCGCAGCATCCTCACCCGCTCGCCGTACTCGGCCTGAGTGGTCATCGCCGCGCAGGGGCCCAGGCACAGCTTCAGCTCCGCCCGGTGGCACCCCGGCGTGCGCTCGAAGGCGAACAGGTCCGGCTGGTCGGAGAAGCGCATGGGTGTGGTGAGGGCGCAGTCGCGCAGCCCCAGGACGTCGTTCAGCTCGCGAACCGCGTCCACCACGCGGCGCCCGCCGCGGAACGGGCCGTAGTACGTCGAGCTGTCGTCGCTGACGGCGTTCACCACGGCCAGGCGCGCCGCGGCGCCGCCGGTGAGCTTGAGGAACGAGTAGCGCCCGTCACGCTTGTGCTGGACGTTGAGGCGCGGGCGGAAGCGCTTGATCAGCTCCAGCTCGCGGAGGAGCGCCGCGAACTCGCTGGGCTCGTAGTCCCACGCCAGAGAGCCCGCCTCGTGCACGATCCGGTGCCCCTTCTCTTCGGGGCGCGCGCGGAAGTACGACAGGAGGCGGGTGCGGATCTGCTTGGACTTGCCGACGTAGACGATCTCCCCGTCCGGCGCCATGAAACGGTAGGTGCCGGGGAGGTTCTTGGCGTCGCGCACGGTGGCGCGGAGGGGATGTGCGTCGGGCACGCGGGGGATCCATGCCGCGGAGAACAAAAACCGAATCTCCGGCAAGATACTGCGTAGCCCGGGTTTGTGGAAGAGCGGGAAGAACGGGGCTCACCCAGAGGCACGGAGACACAGAGCGAGGTCGCGGGCGAGGTGGGCGGCGGCCTCGGTGACGTCGTCGGGTTCGGCGGCGGGGGTGGTGTCGATGGGGGCGCGGCGCGTGATGGTGTCCAGGAGGGACTCGGCTGCCGCGCGGGTGCGGTCGTCGCCCGAGGTGCGCAGGGCCTGGCGGGCGGCGGACTCGGCCTTTTCCCAGGCGCCCAGGATGGCGGCGGCGCTGGCGAGGGAGAGGAAGGGGCGCGCGGCTGGATCGGCGTCGGCGCGGGCCAGGTCCCACGCCTCGGTCCAGGCGTCCAGGAAGGCGGGGGCGTCGCTCGTGGCGGCGGCGGCGCGGGCCACGTCGGCAAGCAGGGAGACGCGCCGCGCCGGGTCCGCGATGCGCGGGAGGAGGGCGCGCAGAACGGGGAGCGCGCGGGCGGTGTGGCCGGCGGCGAGCCAGTGACGCGCCACGTCGTGGGCCAGGCGCGGGGTGCGGGGGTGCGACGGGCCGTACAGCTCCAGCGCGGCGCGGGCCAGGCGCATCGCCTCCCGGCGGTGGCTGGCCGCGGCGGCGAGCGAAAAGAGCTTGTGGAGCGCGCTTCCCTCCAGCTCGCGAAGCGTGTTCCGGTTGGCGGCTCGTAACGCGCGCATGTGGAAGCGACGAGCGGCGGACGGGCTGCCGCGCCGCGCGTAGAGGGTGCCCAACCCCAGGAAGGCCCGCGAGTAGGTCGCCCAGTCGCCGCACTGCCGCGCGACGGCGATGGTGCGGCGGTACCAGGTCTCGGCGCGGGCCTCTTCGGAGCGGCGGCGGGCCAGACGGCCCACGTCGCACGCAGCGGCGGCGTCCGTTGGCTCCGAGAGAGCGGATGCCTGGGAAAAGGCGAGGGCGGTCGCCAGGTGCCCGCGCTCCTCGGCCCACCGGGCGATCTCCCGGCACGCGCGCCCGACCGTGGCCGGATCCCCCGCGCCCGGGTCGCGCGCCAGCGCCGCGAGAATGGCGAGGGGGGCGGCGAGCTCCGGGGCGGGGGCGCTCCACGCGGTCTCGGCGGCGCGATGGAAGAGGGCGGGGCGCAGCTCGGGAGCCGCTTCGGCCCACAGGGTGGCGTCGCGCAGCGCCTGCCAGAGGGCGACGCCGGGGAGTTCGTCCAGCACGGCCAGCCCCTCGAACACCTCGGGGCCGCGCGTGAGCACGGGGGGGATGCGCCAGCGTCGCTGCGTCTTGCGGCGGGCGGGGCGGAGCTTGGTCTCGTTCATCGCGGGGTGCACTGGGGTTCGGCTCGGCGGCCGGCGGCACCCCGGCGGCGGGGCTACCTCTGGCACTCCTCGCAGAAAAAGGTGGACCGGTTCGCCTGTACGACGCGGAGCAGCGGACGGTTGCACCGGGTGCACGGCTGGCCATCGCGGTCGTACACGCGGAGGCGGTCGTAGAACTCGCCGCGGTTGCCGCTGGCGTCGCGGTAGTCCAGGAAGGTGGTCCCCCGGAAGTCGATCGCTTCCTGGAGCACCTCGCGAACCGCCTCGCGGATGCGCTCCACCTCCTCGCGCGCCACCTCGCTGGCGGGGCGGCGCGGGTCCACGCGCGCGCGGAAGAGCGCCTCGCTGGCGTAGATGTTCCCCACTCCCACCACGCGCGCCTGGTCCATCAGCCAGGTCTTCACCGCCACCCGCGACTTGCGGGTCATCTCATATAAATGTTCGACGGTGAACCGATCTGACAGCGGCTCCACTCCCAGGCGCCCGTCGAAGTCCCGCCATCCCGCCTCGTCCACCCGCCAGAGCCGCCCGAAGCGGCGCGTGTCCGCGTAGAGCAGCTCGCGCCCCCGCGTCAGCCGCATCCTCACGCCCAGGTGCGTGGGCGCCGGGTCTCCGCGCCCAGGGACCAGGAGGCGACCCGTCATCCCCAGGTTCACCAGGAGCCGGTCGCCGCGGCCCAGGTCGAAGACGATGTTCTTGGCCCGGCGCGTGACGGCACCGACGCGGCGTCCCTGGAGCGCCCGCGCGAACTCCGCGGGGGTCTCGCCCTCGATGAGATCCGCGTGGAAGACCTCCACTTCCTGGATGCCGCGCCCGGGGACGGAGCCGGCGAGGTCGCGGACGATGGTCTCCACTTCCGGGAGTTCAGGCATGGCCGCCTCCCGCGCGGGCGATTTCCCGCCACCCGATGTCGCGCCGGAACTGCTTTCCTTCGAAGGAGATCCGCTCCGCCGCGGCCCGGCTCCGCTCCGCCGCGTCGGCGACCGTGGGGGCCAGCGCCGTCACCGCCAGCACGCGCCCGCCGGAGGTGACCAGCCGCCCATCCTCATCCCGCGTCCCCGCGTGGAAGACGAGAACGCCCGGGTCCTCGGGGATGTGCACGGGGAGCCCCGACGGGTAGTCGCCCGGGTAGCCGGCGGAGGCAAGCACCGTGGTGGCCGCGGCGCCGGGCTCCCACTCCAGCCGCGCCCCCGCGATGCTCCCGCCGCGCGCGATCTCCAGCACGGGCTCCAGCAGCGAGGAGCGAAGCAGGGGGAGCACCACCTGCGTCTCCGGGTCGCCGAAGCGGCAGTTGAACTCCACCACGCGCGGGCCGCTTTCCGTGAGCATGAGCCCGGCGTAGAGGAGGCCGCGGAAGGGGCGCCCCTCCTCCGCCATCGCCGCGATGGTGGGGCGCAGGACGTCGCGCTCCACGCGCTCCAATAGCTCCGGCGTGGCGAGCGAGACGGGGGCGTAGGCGCCCATCCCGCCCGTGTTGGGCCCCGTCTCTCCTTCGCCCACGCGCTTGTGGTCCTGCGCGGGGAGCATGGCGAGGACATCGGTGCCGTCCGTGAGCGCGAAGACGGAGAGCTCTTCGCCGCGCATGAACTCCTCGATCACCACCTGGGCGCCCGCCGTGCCGTACGCGGAGCCGCCGAGCATCTCGCGCACCGCCATCAACGCTTCAGCCACCGTTTCGCACACGACCACGCCCTTGCCGGCCGCCAGCCCGGACGCCTTCACCACCACCGGCGCGCCCGCCTCGCGGAGGTACGCCTCCGCGTCGGGAAGCTGGTCGAAGACGCGGAACTCGGCCGTGGGGATGCCGTGCCGCTGCATCAACCCCTTGGCGAAGCTCTTGGAGCTCTCGATCTCCGCCGCCGCCTTGCGCGGGCCGAAGACGGCGAGCCCGCGGTCCGCGAAGTGGTCCGCGATCCCCGCCGCCAGCGGCGCCTCGGGGCCCACGACGGTGAGGTCCACGCCGTTGGCCTGCACCCACCCGGCCAGCGCCTGGATCTCGCCGGGCGCGAGGGGTACGGGCGTGGCCAGCCCCCGCATCCCCCCGTTGGGCTGCGTCACGAACAGCTCCGCGTCCGGCGCATCGCGCCGCAGCTTCCACAGGAGGGCGTGCTCGCGCCCCCCGTTGCCCACGATCAGGATCTTCACTGTGCCGGCGGTCTGAGAGGGAGTGATGCTCCGGAGCCGGGGATGATACAGGCGCGTGCGGTGCGGATCAAATCCCCTCTGCGCCACCACGCGAACCGGTTTCGGACGGGCGCTTGTAGGCCCTGCCGCGCCTGTATAGTATGGCTCCATCGAGACGCCGCCACCCCCCACCATGGAGCGCATCCGCGGCATGAACCCGCCCCTCCTCCTGTATTCCGCGAGCACCTGGCTCGCGTACTCCATCGCGGAGCGCTTCTACGGCGTCCACTACGCCTGGTGCACCGCGTTCTACGACGGCATGACCGCGCCGCGGTACGTGAACATCCCGCCGACATCGAGTCCGGCCGAGATCTACCGCGACCTGGAGGAGGAGACCCGCCGCGGGGATCTCCACAGCGACGCCATCAGGCGGAACGTCGCTGGCATTCTGGATGGCGCCGCGGCGAAGCTGGGGGCCGGCGCAATCACGGACGCCCAGCACCGCGAAATCGAGGAGATCGTGGCCGGGGCCAAGATCCCGGATTTCCGCCCCGTGCTGTATGTCATCCCCTTCGACCGGCTGGAGGGCAAAGTTCCCGAAGTCCCCGTTCCCCTGCGCGCCCATCCGCTCTCCCTTGAGTATGTCGTAGAGGATTTGAGGAGCGGGTGCTTCGATCTTCTCGAAATACGGAGGTGAAGATGTTCGAGATCCTGAACGAGGTGCCGAAGGCCGACGCCATTCACGCCGTGTACGAGGCGACACAGCAGCTCTACCAGCGCGACCGGCTCGCGACTCGCAAGCTGAGGGGGATTCCGCTCAGCGAAGACGACCTGGCGGTCCGGCTGCTCAATGAGATCAGCGAGGTAGAGGGCAAGCACGTCGCGGATCTGCCGAAGGAGAAGACGGACAACTACATCGTGGAGGTAACGGATGTGCTGCTGCGCAGGCTCCGGGAGGAACGCCAGGATGACTCCGGACGGGGTGAGGCGATACTCGAAGAGATGCGGGCGCAGTACAGCTGGCCGCACTACGGACGCCGCGCATCGTAAAAACAGGGAGGCACAGAGATGGTTTTTCTCTGTGCCTCCGTGTCTCTGTGTGAGCCCAGCGGTTACGCCTTCGCCAGCGCCTGGTCCAGGTCGGCGATCAGGTCTTCCACGTCCTCCACGCCGCACGACAGGCGCACGAGGGCGTCGGAGAGGCCCATGGCCACGCGCCGCTCGGAGGGGACGGAGGCGTGCGTCATCAGGGCGGGGTGGCCGATCAGGCTTTCCACGCCCCCCAGCGACTCGGCGAGGGCGAAGATCCGCACGTTGTTCACGAAGGCGCGGGCGCGCTCCAGCGTGCCCAGCTCCACGGAGATCATCCCGGTGAAGCCGCGCATCTGCGACCTGGCCAGCTCGTGCTGCGGGTGCGTGGGGAGGCCGGGGTAGAACGCCTTCACCACCTTGGCGTGCCCCTCCAGGTACTCGGCCACGCGCTGCCCGTTGGCGTTGTGGGCCTGCATGCGCAGGTGCAGCGTCTTGGTGCCGCGCAGCGCCAGCCACGAGTCCCACGGCCCCGGCACGCCGCCAGCCGCGTTCTGCAGGAAGCGGATGCGCTCGTGCAGCTCGTCGTCGCTCGTCACCAGCATCCCGCCCACCATGTCCGAGTGGCCGTTGATGTACTTGGTGGTGGAGTGGAGCACCACGTCCGCCCCCAGCGCCAGCGGCGTCTGGTTGTAGGGAGACGCAAAGGTGTTGTCCACGCTCAGCAGCGCGCCGCCCGCGCGGGCGATCTCGGCCGTGCCCGCGATGTCGGTGATGCGCATCATGGGGTTGGTGGGCGTCTCCACGTGCACCATCCGCGTGTTGGGGCGCATGGCCGCGCGGATCTCGTCCAGGCTGCCGCTGTCCACGAAGCTGAACTCGATCCCCAGCCGCGCGTAGACCTTGGAGAAGAGGCGGTAGGTGCCGCCGTACACCCCTTCGCCGCACACCACGTGGTCGCCCGCCGAGCAGAGCTTCGCCAGCGTGTCCGTGGCCGCGAGCCCCGACGCGAAGGCGATGCCGTGCGCGCCGCCTTCCAGCGCGGCGACGTTGCGCTCCAGCGCCTCGCGCGTGGGGTTCTGGGTGCGCGCGTACTCGTAGCCCGTGTGGCGCCCCAGCTCCGGCTGCACGTAGGTGGAGGTCTGGAACACCGGCGTCATGATGGCGCCGGTGGTGGGCTCGGGGGCCTGCCCGGCGTGTACCGCCAGGGTACCGAAGCGGTGGGCCGCGGCCTCCGCGCTGTCGTCGTGCCTCATGCTCCTCTGGGGGCTGGGGTGTGGGTGGCGGAAGATGCGCTCCCCCGCTCCCGCGTGCAAGGCGGGTCGCCTCTTCATGAACATCGTTCTGCGTCCTGGCGAAGGCAAGGTGCGGGTACGTACATTGCGGGGACGTGGGGAGAACGTTGTTCGGTGAATGGAGGGTTGTGGAGAATGATGGACGATACTGACCTGCGCATCGTGCGGCTCCTGCAGGAGAACGCGCGCATGCCCAACGCCGAGGTCGCCCGGCGGCTGGCGATGGCGCCGTCGGCGATCCTGGAGCGGGTGCGCAAGCTGGAGGAGCGGGGGGTGATCCAGGGCTACGCAGCGCGGGTGAACCCCGAAGCGGTGGGGCTGGGATTGACGGCGTTCGTCTTCGTGCGGGCCAGCGAGCGGGCGGGCGCGCAGAACACCGCCCGCGCCCTGGCCGAGCTGCCGGAGGTGCAGGAGGTGCACCACGTGGCGGGCGAGGACTGCTTCCTGGTCAAGGTGCGCGTGGCCAACGCGCGCGCCCTGAGCCTGGTGCTCTCCGAGCGCTTCGGCGCCATCGACACCATCATCTCCACGCGGTCCACCATCGTGATGGACACCGTGAAGGAAACGGCCGCGCTGCCCATCCCGGAGGTGGACCGTGGCTGAGCGGGCTTCGCGGGCAGCGGTGGTGGGCGCGTTCGCGGCGGTGTACGTGATCTGGGGATCGACGTACCTGGCGATCCGCTTCGCCATCGAGACGCTGCCGCCGTTCCTCATGGCGGGGGCGCGCTTCCTGAGCGCGGGCGCCATCCTCTACCTCTTCATGCGCATGCGCGGGGTGGCCGCGCCGGCGCGAGTGCACTGGCGGTCGGCGTTCGCGTTAGGCGGGATGCTCCTCCTCCTCGGCAACGGCTCGGTGGTGTGGGCCGAGCACCGCATCGCCAGCGGCGTGGCGGCGCTGCTGGTGGCGGTGGAGCCGCTGTGGATCGTGCTGCTGGAGTGGATGCGGCCGGGCGGGCGCCGGCCGTCCGCGAAGACGGCGGTGGGGGTGGTGCTGGGGTTCGCGGGGCTGGTGATCCTGGTGGGGCCGGCGGACGTGGGCGGCGGGCGGGTGGACCTGCTGGGCTCCATCGTGGTGGTGATCGCGGCGCTGAGCTGGGCGGCCGGGTCGCTCTACTCGCGCGAGGCGCCCCTTCCATCCTCCCCCTTCCTCGCCACGGCCATGCAGATGCTGGCGGGCGGCACGCTGCTGGTGGGGGCCGGGCTGGTCACGGGCGAGGTGGGGCGGGTGGACGTGGACGCGATCTCCGCGCGGTCGGTGGCGGCGTTCGCGTACCTGGCGGTGTTCGGGTCGCTGGTGGCGTTCACCGCGTACATCTGGCTGCTGGGCGTGGTGAGCCCGTCACGCGCCTCCACCTACGCGTACGTCAACCCGCTGGTGGCGGTGCTCCTGGGCTGGGCCGTCGCCAACGAGCCGCTCAGCGCGCGGGTGGCCCTGTCCGCCCTGGTGATCGTCGGCGCGGTGGCGCTGATCATCTCCGCGTCGCGGGCCACGGAGAGCGCGGAGGCCATCGCGGAGGCGCCGATGCCCGCGCCCAACCCGGCGGTGCCGGAGGCGGCGCGGAGCTGAAAGACGCGCACGTGCGGGAGCCGCAGTGCCGGACGCCGGCATCGCAGCCTGGCGAGTGAACTCGCGGCAACAACCGCACGAAGTCCGCCTTCGCGGACTGGTGCTGAAGGATCAGCCGGAACCGTGTAGTCCCCGCAGGGGGACTTCGTGCGGTTGTTGCAGCGACTTCAGTCGCCCGCAACAGATGCCGGCCAACGAGAATCTACGCGGCTTCGATGGTGATGCGGCCGGGCTGCTTGTAGGCGGCGAGGCTGTCGCGGCAGATGCGGCGCACGGCCTCTTCGTCCAGCTCGGTGCCGGGGGCGGGGACGACGGTGAGGGCGATCTCGTTCTCGCGGGCCGCGTCCGGGACGGCGGTGACGGAGGCGTCGGCGACGCGGGGGTCGTCGCGGAGCACGCGCTCGATCTCGCGCGGGTAGATGTTGAAGCCGTTGCGGGTGAACATCGGCTTCAGGCAGCCGCGGAAGCGCACGGTGCCGTCGGCGCCGCAGCACCCGAGGTCGCCCGTGCGCAGGGCGTTGCCCCAGAACTGCACGGGGTCGCGCCCGTCGTCGCCCACGTAGCCCGCGAAGACGTTGGCGCCCTCCACGCAGATCTCGCCCGTGGCGCCGGTGGGCACGGGCTCGCCGCGCGGGTCGCGGATGGTGACCTCCACCCCCGGAAAGGGGTGCCCCAGGCTGCCGGGGTTGTCGGGCCGGTCCACGCGGTTGAAGAGGCAGACCGGGGAGGCCTCGGTGAGCCCGTACCCCTCGCGCAGGGGGAGCCCAAAGGTCTCCGCCCAGCGCCGCGCCACCTCCGGCTGCAGGGGCGCGCCGCCGCAGATGGCCACGCGCAGGGCGTGGATGGGCACGGCGCGCCGCTCGGCGGCCGCGATCAGCGCCACGTACATGGCCGGAACGCCGCAGATGACGGTGGCCTGCGACTCCCCCAACTGATCCAGCGTGCGTACCGGGTGGAAGCGCTCCACGGGGACCATGGTGGCGCCCGCCGTGAGCGCCGCCGTCATCGTCACCGTAAGCCCAAAGGCGTGGATCAGCGGGAGGAGGGCGAAGACGCGGTCGTCGGGCGTCAGCGCCATGGCTTCGATGGTGGAGGCCAGGTTGCTCCCCAGCCCGCGGTGCGTGAGGCGGGCGCCGCGTGCCCACCCCTCGTTGGCCGAGGTGTAGATGACCACCGCCTCGTCGTCCGGCCCGGGGCGGGGAAGGGGGACCTCCGGGGGAAGCGCGGCCGTGGGCGTGTCCACGCACGCTTCCGCCGGCTCCACGAGGACGGCCTGCACGCCGGCCGGCAGCAGGTGCTCCAGCGCCTCCATGGTGACCACGGTGAGCGCTCCCGCGTCTGCCAGGTACTCGGCGATCTCGCGGGGCGAGTACTGCGGGTTGAGCATCAGCACGCTCGCCCCGGCGCGCAGCAGCCCGTAGAAGGCAACCGGAAACGCTGCCACGTTGGGAAGGAGGAGCCCCACGCGCCCCCCCTCCACCCCGCGCGCGCGCAGCTCGGCGGCAAAGGCCGCGACGCGCGCCTCCAGCTCCGCGAAGGAGAGGGGCGGGCAGTCCGCGGCGGCCACCGCGGTGCGGTCGGGAAAGCGGCGCGCGGCGTCCGCGAAGCGGCTGTAGAGCGAAAGGGGCATGGGCGGTCCGGCTGCGTGAAAAATGTTCTGCTGCCGGGAAGGTAGCCCCCGCGCGCATCCCGGCAAGTGACCGGCTCTTTCTCCGTGCCTCTGTGCCTCTGTGTGAGCCCTCTTTTCACGATCTCCTCATTCGAGAACCGATCTTGCACAGGGCCGCTTGCCGCGTGGCGGCTCGCCAGGCACATTGGCCCGTTTCCGGGCGCCGGGGTCGCCGGCGCCGCCGTCTTTCATCCAGCCAAACCAGCCCGTGATCGATACCTCGAAGCTGATGGTGAGCGTTTCCGGCCTCCGCGGGCGCGTGGGCGAGGGGCTCACGCCGGAGGTGATTACCCACTTCGCGGCCGCGTTCGGCGCCTACGTGCTGCGCCGCGGGCCGGGGAAGACGGTGGTGCTGGGGCGCGACTCGCGCGTGTCCGGCCCCATGTTCGCCCGGGCGGCCACGGCGGGGCTGCAGTCCGTGGGGTGCGACGTGGTGGACGTGGGGATCGCCCCCACCCCCAGCGTGCAGCTCGCGGTGGAAGACCTGGGCGCCGCGGGCGGGCTGGCCGTGACGGCGAGCCACAACCCCATCGAGTGGAACGCCCTCAAGTTCATCGGCCCCAGCGGGATGTTCCTGGACGCGCAGGAGAGCGCCGAGATGCGCATCGTCGCCGACGGCGAGGTGCCGCGCGCCATGTGGCGCAACCTGGGCGGGTGGCGCGAGGACCCGGAGGCCGTGGAGCGGCACCTCCGGCGCATCCTGGCCATCCCCTTCCTGGACGTGGAGCGCATCCGCCAGCGCCGCTTCAAAGTCGCGCTGGACTGCGTGCGCGGCGCGGGAGGCACGATCTTTTCGCGCCTGCTGGACGAGCTGGGATGCGAGGTGACGGCCATCAACATGGAGGCCGACGGCCTCTTCCCTCGCGAGCCGGAGCCCGTGGCCGAGAACCTCAAGGAGCTGGAGGAGCTGGTGCGCACCTCGGGCGCCGACGTGGGCCTCGCCACCGACCCCGACGTGGACCGCCTTTCGCTGGTCTCCGACGAGGGCCGCGCCATCGGCGAGGACTACACGCTGGCGCTGGCGGCGTCGCTGGTGCTGCGCCACCGCCCGGGCGCCGTGGTCACCAACCTGTCCACCAGCCGCCTGCTGGACGACGTGGCCACCGCCGCCGGGCGCACGCTGGTGCGCGCGCCGGTGGGGGAGATCAACGTGGCGCGCCGGATGCAGGCGGAGGGGGCCACCATCGGCGGCGAGGGGAACGGCGGGGTGATCCTTCCCGACGTGCACCTGACGCGCGACGCCCCCGTGGCCGCCGCGCTGATCCTGCAGCTCCTGGCCGAGAGCGACCAGCCGCTGAGCGCGCTGGCCGCGGCGATCGGGCGCTACGAGATCGTCAAGGAGAAGCTGCCGCGCCCGTCGCAGCCGCTGGACGCGGTGTACGACGCGCTCACGGCCCACTTCCCCGAGGCGGAGGCGGACCGGCAGGACGGGCTGCGCCTGTCGTGGGCGGCCGAGCGGAAGTGGGCGCACCTGCGGCCCTCCGGAACGGAGCCCATCGTGCGCATCATCTGCGAGGCCCCCTCGCGCGACGAGGCCGTCGCGCTGGTGGACACCCTGCGCGCCGCCCTCCCCGCGTGAGGGTGGCCCGCACTTTGTAAGAAGTACCCCGGGCGGATGCCCGCATCCTAATCAATCGAAAGGGCGAAGCACTATGTGCGGAATCGTCGGCTACATCGGTGAGCAGCAGGTCACCCCGCTCCTGATCCAGGGGCTGAAGCGGCTGGAGTACCGCGGGTACGACTCCGCGGGGGTCGCGGTGGTGCGCGACGGCACCATCCAGGTGCGCAAGGAAGCCGGCAAGATCGCCGAGCTGGAAAAGGTGCTGGAGGCCGAGCCGGTGGAGGGGGTGTACGGGATCGGGCACACGCGCTGGGCCACCCACGGCCCGCCCACCACGCGCAACGCCCACCCCCACATGTCCGAGAAGGGCGACTTCGCGGTCGTCCACAACGGCATCATCGAGAACGCCGGCACCCTGCGCAAGCTGCTGCAGGGGCGCGGGCACGTCTTCTCGTCCGAGACGGACACCGAGGTGCTGGTGCACCTCATCGAGGAGATGTTCGAAAGGGGCGAGGGGCGCGCGCAGGGATCGCTGGAGCGCGCGGTGGAAGCCGCCCTCGGGCAGATCGAGGGGACGTACGGGATCGCCGTGGTCTCCACGCGCGACCCCAACAAGATCGTCGCCGCCCGCCTGGGGAGCCCGCTCCTGATCGGCGTGGGGGAGAACGGCGAGACCTTCGTGGGGTCGGACGCGGCGGCCGTCATCGCCCACACCCGCGAGGTGGTGTACCTGGACGACGGCGACATGGCCACCATCACCCCAGGCGGCTACGTGGTCCACCGCCCCACGCAGGGCCCGGTGAACCGCCCCGTGAGCCACGTGGACTGGGACCTGAGCGAGGTGGAGCGCGGCGGGTACCCGCACTTCATGCTCAAGGAGATCATGGAGCAGCCCAACACCCTGCGCGAGACGATGCGCGGGCGCCTCCTTCCCGAGGACGGCGGGGTGAAGCTGGGCGGCCTCACGGGGATGGACGAGGAGCTGCGCGCGGTGGAGCGCATCATCATCCTGGGGTGCGGCACGTCGTGGCACAGCGGGCTGATCGGCGAGTACATGCTGGAAGACATCGCCCGCATCCCCACCGACGTGGAGTACGCGTCCGAGTTCCGCTACCGCCGGCCGGTGGTGGAGCCCAACACGCTCACCATCTCCATCTCCCAGTCCGGCGAGACGGCGGACACGCTGTGGGCGATGCGCGAGGCGAAGCAGCAGGGCGCCACCACGCTGGGGGTGGTGAACGCCGTGGGCTCCACCATCGCCCGCGAGACGGACGCGGGGATCTACCTGCACGCCGGCCCCGAGATCGGCGTGGCCTCCACCAAGGCGTTCACCAGCCAGGTGCTGGTGCTGGCGATGCTCACGGTGCACCTGGGCCGGCTGCGCGGCACCCTGTCGCAGGCGCGCGGGCGCGAGATCGTGCGCGCCATGCACCAGATCCCCGAGCAGGTGTCGCACCTGCTGGAGATGGCGCCGGCGCTGCAGAAGCTGGCCGAGGAGTACGCGGAGTCCAAGAACTTCCTGTACCTGGGCCGCGGCTACAACTTCCCGGCGGCGCTGGAGGGGGCGCTGAAGCTCAAGGAGATCTCGTACATCCACGCCGAGGGCTACCCCGCGGCCGAGATGAAGCACGGCCCCATCGCCCTGATCGACGAGGACATGCCGGTGGTGGTGATCGCGCCCAAGGACGCGGTGTACGACAAGGTGCGCTCCAACATCGACGAGGTGAAGGCGCGCGGCGGGTGCATCATCGGCGTGATCAGCGAGGACGACCGGGAGCTGGTGGACGTGGTGGACCACGTGATCACCATCCCCCGCACCCACGACGCCCTCACGCCCATCCTGGCGAGCGTGCCGCTGCAGCTCCTCGCCTACTACATCGCCGTGCTGCGCGGGACCAACGTGGACCAGCCGCGCAACCTGGCGAAGAGCGTGACGGTGGAGTAACGAAAACAGCGGGGCTCACACAGATGTGTCCTAGTAATAAAGTCGGCTAGTCGATAATAAAGTCGGCTAGTCGGTAACAAAGTCAGCTAGTCGATAATACAGTTGGCTAGTCGCTAGAGTCTGCCAGTGAACCTGGGCGCGGCGCTTGGCCGCGCCCAGGTGCGGGTCCCCGACAGTGGGGCCGGAACCATGGCTGCCTGGTTTCCCAGCTTGCGTCCGGAGGAGCCATTCTTTAGCGCCGTCGCTCGGTACGCCGATGCGATGGCTTTCCCGCATCCCCACGATCTCGCAGCAAACCTCTACGGCACACACACGGACTACCCGGCGCCGGCGTTCCCTGGCTTGCTTGAAGCGTTCGTCGCGCGCCTGCCTCCTGGCCATGGACACACTGCCACCCAGCTGATCCTCCGGCATACCCCTTTCCCTTATTTCGCTCCGTTCTATCCCCGTCGTCGGGTGGCCCAGGCCGCAGGCGAAATGCGCGTCCGCCGAGTGGAATCCGACGTTCACCCGGTCTTCTGGGACGTGTACGAGCACGATATGACGGCGCCGTTGCGCTATTGTCCCGAGTGCGTCGCGTCGGACACATCAACAGGCCCAGGTGCACCTTGCTGGCGCCGGGTTCACCTGCTGCCCGGGGTGCTCGCGTGCCCGGAACACCGCATCCGGCTACGGCTTTCCTGGGCAGCGCGGAGTGTGTGGAGCCCGTCAGAGAGTGACCCGGTCCCGAAGGTTCGAAGTCTCGCCACGGTGGTGGAGGACCGCACCGCCGTTTGCGCGCTCGGGGACGAATCCCTTCAACTCGCGCTTGAAGTCGCGGACGACAGCTTGTGGCTGCTCCGGCACCCGCAGCTCGCCGACAGCCTACCCACCGTACTTGAGCGGCACCGAGCGCTACTCGGTGACACCGGCTGGGTGGATGCGCGCGGAAGGCCCCGGTACGAGGACCTGCGGCGGATGCTCGCAGACTACTCCGCAGGGCTCGTCACGGCGGCGTTCGGCCCCTCCCCTCGTTCCTCACTGCTGTTCTACTCCGGGTGGATACGCCGGATGTTCCGAGGCGACGAGCAGCCTCTAATCCCGCTGTTCCACATCCTGCAGTGGCGCGCTCTCGGGCTCACCGCCGAGGAGTTTTTCGCCGGTGCCCCGCCCCCCGTCGTCCGGCGCGTGCCGCGGACGCTGGCGCAACAAGGTCCCTGCCGTAATCCCGCGTGCGAACGGCTCGGGGTGCCGCCAGATGCCCCCGCCGACGCTGCCGACATCCTGGTGGTTGGCTGCCCCAAGTGCCGCAGCCTGTACGCGGAGAGGACAGACGGGCGGCGGCGTCGATGGAAACTGCTGCGGGTGGGGGATGGCTGGATGGCGCGCTTCAGCGAACTGGTCGCCGAGGGCAACCAGCTACCCGAAGTTGCGCGTGCGCTCGGTGCGAGCAAGCGGCGCGTTCTACAGGAGGCGCTGACGCGGCGCGCATGGCCGCAGTGCTGGTCGCGCGAGCTCCGCCGCGCCGCCGAAGCGGTTCAGAGGAGAGGTGATTGGCGGAGATCTGGCGCTCACTTTCTGCGGCAGTGGGTGAGCGCCTCCTCCCGCGGCTGGGGTCTGGACTGGGCACTCGCAGAGGCTGGCGCCGCGTTCCGCTGGCTGTTGCGGTTCGATCCGAATTACCTCGGTGACAACACGGATGAGCCGTATTTCGTCGAAGTACGAGGCGTCGCGCCCCAGCTCGACACGGCCTACGACAGCCCTGAGGACCCGGACGACGGCGATCACGGGCTTGTGTTCGACCCTATCGGCCAGGCAGCCGCGTTCCTCCGATCCCACTACGGACCGCCCATCGCGATCACGGAGCAGGCGCTCCGTCTCCTGCTGACGGGCGTTGGCAGATACCCAAACTGGACCATCGCCAAGCTCGACGAGAGCGATTTTGCCCCGTATGTCGACACTCCCGCCACGTTCGCTCGGCGCCGCATCAGGTGGGCCGCGTACGGATACACATTTCTGAACCAGACCCCTAGTGCGGCTCGCATTGCTGCCGCCGCCCATCTAAGCCCTAACGAATCTGAAGCACACAGCGGTGACCTGGAGTTGGCTGCGGAGCAGTTGCGCCAAGTCGCTGCCGGGACCCGGGAAATCCCGCGCACGTGGGTGCCACCGCATTTCCCGTGGAGTCGGACGCCGTTCGAGGAAAACCTCCGGGAGGTGCTGGACAGACAGCGGGATTTTCGGTATACTTTCGGTATCGCCAACATCGAAGAGGAGGGGTTCATGACCCAACGCGGCGGCGGACCAACCAACATCGAGCGCAGGCGCAGGGCCGGTTTCGGGGAGGGCGAGGGCGCGAACTACAAGCCCTGGGAGACGCCGCGCAGCGCCCCCTCGCACGGCAAGACCCACCGCATATACGGGGAGAAGGTAGGGCGGATGCACCTGCTCCTCAGCGATCGCGAGCTCTGGTGCTGGTATCTCCTGGAGTGGAACCCGGCGGTGCGCGACATCCGCGAGCAGTACCCGCTGCACGAACTCGCTGAGACGCAGGAAATAGCGGCCGAGCTCGGGTACACGCACCCGGTGCAAACCCGAAAGGTGAAAGGGATCACCGTCCGCGAGGACAAGGTCATCACCGTGGATTTCCTCGTCACGCTTGCTGAGCCGGCCGGTCACGCGCGGACCGTCGCGCTCTCGGTCAAGACGGCAGATCAGCTACGCGACCCCGCCGAGCAGATGCGGGTCTTCGAGAAGGAGGAGATCACGAGGCGGTTCTGGGAGCGACGCGGCATCCCCTTCCGCATCGTGACGGAAGTGCAACTCCCGCGCGTCCTCGTGGAGAACCTGTCGCTCATCCTGAGCTACCGCGACCTGTCGGGCCACGGGATCCCCGAGGGGCAGATCGACGCGCTACTCGCACACCTGTACGACCGATTCGCGGACGCCGAGGGGGTTCCCGTCAACCGGGTCTGCGCGATGGTGGATGAGCGGCTCGGGCTGCGGCGCGGCTCCGCGGTGCGGCTCGTCTGGCACGCAATCGCGACACGGGCGTGGTCCGTGGACCTGACGGCGCGGCTTGGGCCGGAGCGGGCGCTGCGCGGACTGGATCAGGGTGAGCGCGCCCGCAGGATCGCATGAGCACGGCACTCGCGCTCAACGCCCTCTACGAAGCCGATGAGGGCGACGGTGTGCCCGTCTTGTACCGGGTGCTACACCACGATGCAGGCGCGGCGGAGGTGGCGGTGATCGCCGTCGAGAACGAGCGCGCGCTACCCGCGTGGCGCACCCGCGCGGAACTCGAGGAAGGGCTCGCGGACGGCAGCGTGCGGCTCCGGACCGACGATCCGTACTTGGCGGACACGCGCCCCGACGAGTTCCTGAGCGTAGCCGCACGGCGTGGGCGGGACGCGCGGTGGAGCGTCATCGCGCCGCTGGTGGACCCCGCGTGCGTTCCTCCAGGGGAGGACCCCGCCGCCATCCTCCGAGAGAACTGTCGCGGTCCGCTCGTGAAGTCGGCCCACCGCGAAACCGGGTGCGCATGGGACAAGATCTACCGCTGGCTGCGCCTTTACTGGCGGCGTGGCCAGACCCCGAACGCGCTCCTCCCCGGGTATGAGCGGAGCGGCGGTCGGGGCAAGATCAGGGTTCCAGGGGAGAAGAAGCGCGGTCGCCCACGCAAGACGTTCGGGGCCGGCGATGGGAGTGTGGGACTGAACGTGACGGCGGAGGTCTTGGACGGGATTCTAAAAGGCGCGCGGCGCTATCTCTACCGCAAGCACAAGGGGCGGGCGTACGACTATACCGAGGCTTACCAGGCCACCAGGGAGGACTTCTTCCACGAAGGGATGGTGTTCAGGGGCGGCACGCTGGTGCCACTGCTCCTCGCCCCGGACCGCTGCCCTACGTATGACCAGTTCCGCTACTGGGCCGAGCGATACCGGGACGCAGAGGAGTCGATGAAGGCGCGCTACGGCGAGCGCCGCTTCAACCTCCGCCACCGGTCAGTGCTGGGGTCCTCCGAGCACCTGTCCCGCGGCCCCGGAGACCTGTACCTCATCGACAGCACCGTCGGCGATATCTACCTCGTGTCCAGCATCGACCGACGGCGGATCGTCGGCCGCCCGGTGATCTACTTCGTCGTGGACCACTGGAGCCGGATGATCGTGGGCCTTTACGTGGCGCTGGAAGGCCCGAACTACGTCGGCGCCGCGATGGCGCTGGAGAACGCGTTCACGGACAAGGTCGCGTACTGCCGCCGCTTCGGCCGCCAGATTGAGCCAGAGGACTGGCCCTGCGCCCACGTGTGCGCCGCAGTGACGGCGGATCGCGCGGAGCTGCTCTCGAATGCGTCGAACGACCTGGTGCCGGGCTTCCGCATGCGGGTGAGCAACACGCCTCCGTTCCGCGCGGACATGAAGTCGTACGTGGAGGCGCAGTTCCGCCTGACGAATGAAACTGCGATCCGCCGTGAGCCCGGGTGGGTGGAGAAGGCGCGGGACCGGGGGGAGCCGGACTACCGGCTGGACGCGGTGCTCACGCTTGAGGAGTTCACCCAGATGCTCATCGACCTGGTGCTCCTGAACAACCGCACGCGCGCGCTCCGCGATCAGGTGCCGCAGGATTTCCCCCTTCCTCGGGAGGGCGCGCCCGTGCCGCTGGACCTGTGGGAGTGGGGGACCGAGCAGGGCCGGAACATGGGGCGGGTCATGGACGCCGAGCAGATCCGCATCAACCTCCTGCCCAGCATCCCGGTGACGGCGAGCCGCTTCGGGCTCGGGATCTACGGCCGGGCACTGTGCTACGAGAGCGCCATCGCGAAGAAGGAGGGCTGGTTGCTTGAGGGCACGGGCCGGAAGCGCGTCCACGCGAGCTTCAAGCTCGATCCCAGGGACGTGTCCACTGCCTACCTGTGGCTCGACGGCGGGCGCCGGATCGAGCGATGCGCGCTCACGCAGAAGTACAAGCGGTTCCAGGGGCTCATGCTCGAAGAGGTGCTGGACGACAAGGACAGGAACGAGCACGCGGCGCGAGCTGCCGCCCCGCGCCGCGCCCAGGCCCTGGCCGAGTTCCACCACCACCAGGCGAAACGCGACGAGGAGGCCGCCGCGGCCAGGGAAGCCGCCCATGGTGGGGCGAAGGTGATCCCCATCGTGGACGGAATGCGCGAGGCACGGCGCGCCGAGCGTGACCGGGTGCGACGCGGCGAGGCGGCGGCACGCCGCACGGCGCCAGCGTCGGCGCCCGCGCGGCCGTTCGAAGACGACGACGAGTACATCCCCTTCCCCTCGTAGGCCCGTTCCGGGCCCAACCACGGAGGATCGTTCGATGATCGCAAATCCCCTCGCCCCCGGGCTGGTGCGCTACGCCGAGTACAGCGAGCAGTTCGTCCCCGAGTTCCGCGGCAACCCGTTCCTGGAGACGCTCCCGGACGTGATGGAGCCGCACGAGATGAAGTCGGCCATGCTCGAACTGCCCGAGTACGACCAGGAGTACGTCCGCAGGCTGTCACCGGCGAAGCGGCGCGTGCTCGCGGGCGGTCTGATGTACTACCGCGACGTGGTCGGCGTTCACCTAGAGCTCGCCGCGCGGCTCACCAACCTGCTGCGGTGGGGCTACGTCGCGCGTAATCCCCTGCACCCCGCATTCCAGGCCGCGGTCACGGCACGCGAGAACGCGATACTCGTCACCGGAAAGGGGGACAAGCTGGAGGTGGGCTCGCGCGTTCTGCCGCAGCAGTTCTGGCCGACCGCCACCGGGCTCACCCTGCTGGGGGTCACCGGGATCGGGAAGACGGTGATGGCGGAAGCTTGGATGAAGCTGCACCCGCAGCTCTACGTGCACCGGGAGTATAAGGGGAAGCCGTTCACGCACACCCAGGTGACGTACCTGCGCCTGCAGTGCCCCAAGGACGGAAGCATCCACGCGCTGATCGACACCTTCTTCCAGTCGATGGACGCACTGCACAAGTCTGCCGAGGTCGACACCCGCTACCGCGACGCTTTCAACCGCAGCGGGCGCTCAATCCAGGAGTTGATACCGGCCATGGCGCGCCTCGCCGCGCAGCACGGGCTCGGAGTCCTGATCTTGGACGAAGTGCAGGACCTGAAGCCACGGGGCGCGGGACCGATCCTCTCCTTCCTCGTGCAGCTGGTAAACGTCATCGGAGTGCCCGTAGTGCTGGTGGGCGGGCTTGAGGCGCTTCCGATCCTCACCGAGCAGTTCCGGCAGGCGCGGCGCGGGCAGACGGAAGGCGATATGGTGGTGGGCCGCGCCGAAACCGGACGGGAGTTTCGGGCCTTCTGCGAGCGCATGTGGCGCTTCCAGTACACGACCGAGCACACGCCCCTCACCGACGAGATCGTAGCCGAACTGCACGCCGGCTCCCAAGGCATCACGTTCTACGTCGTCCAGCTGCACAAGCTCGCCCAGGAGCGGGCGATCTCGCTCGGCCGGCCGCAGGTCACGCCGGGGCTGATCCGCTCGGTAGTCCAGGACAGCTTCACCTTGGCGAAGCCGACGCTGAACGCGATCAAGTTCGGCAACCGCGCGTTCCTCCAGAGCCTGCAAGACGTGGAGACGCCCGACGGTTTCGAGGCGATCCCGTTCCTGCGCGGCGACCCCGTGCCCCCCGCCGAACGCGCATCCGGGCGCACCGTGACGCGCCCGGTCTCGACGGGGCGACCGGCCCAGATCAAGGCCGTGCCCCGCGCGGGGACACCGGCCGCCGTGAAGTCAAACGCGGCGCCAGCGATCCCGCATGGCGCCCCCCTCCCTGAGCTGATGCGTGCGGCGATCGGACGGGGCGAGGATCCGGTGGAGGTGCTCCTGGACGTCGGCCTCGCGGGCGATCCGCTGTGGGATCACATTGCCGGTCCAGAAGCGGCGGCGGCACTGGCCACGCGGTCCTAAGCCCGCGTGGGCGGAGGATGGACCGCTTATCAGGCGCGCGCAGGCGTGAGCCTGGACAGGAACGTGAGGTTCAACCGGTTGAAGGTGGCGGTCGTCGCGTTCATCAACGGCTCCGTATTCTCAGACCACAACCCCTCGGTGATCGCGGCTTCGAAGAACGCCCGGTCTGTTTCCACCAGTGGCGCAACGAACGCGCGGTAGGCGGCGTTGCTCTCCGATAGTCGATCGCGTTCGCCGAGCAAGGGCGCCAGCGTAGCGCGGGCGAGGGTGACCAGGGGCGCGACCCGGAAGCATCGTTCCAACAGCTTCGGCTGCGTGAGGAGGCGAGCGCGGATGCGGCCGAGCCGGGCCGTCTCACGCGCCGCGTGTGAGGGAATCGAATCTGTCTGACGCCATACTGGATAAAGGAAGGAGCTGGTCCAATCCAGCGTTGGCTCTGGCAGCGAAAACTCGCCGTGTACGTCGAGAAACACATCCTGGTGCGCGACCCCGTCGCCGTGGCGCTGAGCGCCGGGCACAAGGGTCGCCACCAGGTGCTCCGGAACAAACAACCCTTCCGACAGCGCCGATGCGAGGCCGTACTCGCTCGTGTCGCGGAAGAACCGCCGGTCCTCCTGTGAGAGGACGGACCACGCCTGTTCCGCAACGTCTTCCCATCCCGGCTCGTCGAAGATGCCAGCGGTGGATTCAGGGTGCTCGTCCGCGAGTATCTCCACGTGGCCCAACGTGTCGCGGACCGCGTACAGCTCGAGCAGCTTGGGATCAGCGACGATCGCGTCCCGGAGCCGCGCACACCGCGCCTCCCCAGCGTCGTCGCTGACCACAGGCGCAACGTGCAGCGTGAGGTGCAGCGAAAGATGGAACGGGCGCGGGATCTGGGGAGCGTTGGCCATCATGAGCTGCCTGTGCGGCAAATCTGGGGAAATGGGGTTACGACTAACCGGTTCAGAGCACGCGGACGATCCCGGTGACTACCCCGTGGATCTCCACTGAGCCATGCGCGAATTCGGGCGCGCCGTCATCGCCCAGCCGAATGCGTCCACCCGTGCTCCTGGCGAGTCGCGCGATGGTGGCACCGGCCCCCTCGGCACTGGCCACCACCACCTGTCCATCCTCGGCGGTGTGCTGGGTCCGAACGACCACGTAGTCCCCGTCCCGGAGTTGGAGGGACAGCAGCGAATCACCGCGGACTCGGAGCACGTGGTCCCCGCGCGCCAGAACCTCGACGCCGAAGGCGAACGTGGCGCGGTCCTCCACCGCCTCTATCGGCGCGCCTGCAGCGACATAGCCGAGCAGCGGTAGCGCGCGCCCTTCACTCTGCGAGCGGATCACCTCCAGCGCGCGACTCTTGTTCGGGTCGCGCCGAAGGAACCCGCGCCGGATCAGCGCCTCTACGTGCTGGTGTGCGTTGGACACGGAGGACAGCCCGAGGTGCGCGGCGATCTCCTCCAGGCTCGGCGCGATGCCGTGCTCCCGGTCGTGAGCCTCCACGAAGTCGAGTACCTGCTTCTGCCTGCGCGTGAGCGCGGCCATCAACGCTCCTTGAGCGGTGCGAAGGTAACCAGAACTGGAGCATATATTACCACGAGAGTCCGGGGGTGCGCGAGCTACGAGCCGACCGCTCAGCTTGCCAGCGAACGGCGTGCCGCGCCGTACCCCCTCGGGGCGCGACACGAGACCATCGCCACTCCGGCAGCACGAGGGGCGTGGAAGCATGTTTCCGCGTACCTCGTTGCATGCGGTCGCCGCCGCTCGGCCAAGCTCAGCCCCAGGACCTGAGTACGTTTCCGAGAGCAGGGCCTAACACAGATACAGAGACACGGAGACGCGGAGGAGAGTTTCTCTCCGTGTCTCCGTGTCTCCGTGTCTCCGTGCTACCGTGTGAGATTATCGTTTCGTCACTTCGAGGTGCCGGGCTCGATCTCGTCCGCCTTGTCGCCGGCGAGCTTGATGGTCCGGTAGCTCTTCTCCAGGAACTTCTCGCGCGCGGTCACGCGGCCGTCCCTGACCATGCGGTTCCCACGGGCGATCACCTCGCGCACGTCCAGGTTCTTCCGGTCCAGCACGACGATGTCCGCGTCCTTGCCACGCTCGATCGTTCCCTTGCGCTTGTCCAGCTTCACGGCGCGCGCGGGGTTCAGGGTGACGATGGGGAGCACGCGCTCGAGCGCATAGCCCTCGCGGAGCACCAGCGAGCGGAACTGCTCGAAGTAGATCATCGGGTGGCCCGAGTCGGCATCGGAGGAGATGGTGAGCTGTTCGAGCGGCCCGCCGTGTTTGAGGTAGTAGCGGACCCACTTCGCGACGTCCTGCTCGACCGTGTCGAAATCCACGTGGGCACCCGCCTTCGCGAGCTCGAGGCTTCGTCCAGGAGCTTTTCGCTGCGCTGCACGTGCGTGGGGTAGAGCCACTCGGGCTTGACAGACACCCGACCACCGTGGTCACGCCGGCGGCGGCGATCCCGGTGGCGCTGGCCTCCGGAGTGCGGCCGCCCGGCCGTCTCACCGGACGACCTGGGAGTGCGAAGGCGGTCCCGCTCCGCGGAATGGTTCGCCGATGATGCGCCCATGCCGGTTCGGAACCTCAAGCGTGCACCGAAGCCGGTAGATGCCGCATTCGAAGTACACGCAGATCCCCGTCACCAGGCCGCCGATGGCGGACTGCGTCTCGCAAAAGGTTCCACACCGGCACTCGAAGACGATGTCCCAGAGCGTGGATGCCCAGATGCCCTGCGCGAGCGCACGACCACAACCGGGACACGGGATGTCGACCGGCCCGTCGCCAAACATTAGGGGCGTCGCGTCACCTTTCACCACGGCGCGGTCTCCCTCCGCGGGGGGCTCGTCGAGGACGTGGAGTCTGACTGTTGCCATTCCGATCACGCCGTGAAGGCATCGTGGAGCCGAGCCGCGGCGCACCCGTCGCCGGCGCCGACGGTCAGATCACCTGCAGCAGGGGCCGGATCTGCACGGAGTCGATGTCGCAGCGCTTCGGCTGCAGCAGCGTGTAGAGGGTGCAGCCGGCGATGTCTTCGGGCCGCAGCATCTTCAGCTCCGCGATGGACTTCTCCATCCCGTCGTCCGGCTTCTCCAGCATGTCGGTGGCGATCTTCCAGGGCTCGATCAGGGTGACCCTGATCCCCTTCTCGTTGACCGTCTTGCGGAGCGACTCCGCGAAGGCCTGGATCGCTCCCTTGGTCGCCACGTAGGTGCTGCCCCCTCCTCCCGCAGGTCCGCGCTCATCGATCCCACGAGGTGATCCGCCGCGCCGGTACGGACGAGCTGTACGCCTGCGCTGCGCCCCCTGAGCCGGGGCGTGCCCGGCCCTACGCGCTGGTGAACGACTCCCTCGTGGCGGCCCCTCTGCCCGTGGACTATGGGTGGGGGGCGGGAAGCGTGTGCGGGAGCGTGCGCGGGCTGGCGGCCTGGGCGACGGCGCTCGCCGATGGACGGGTGGTGAGCCGCGACTCGTATGCGCAGATGACCACACCAGGTCGCACCGCGTCCGGTGCCGCCACGCCCTACGGCTTTGGACTGTACGTGGACACTGTCGCGGGCCATCCGGTCGTATGGCACGGCGGCCT
>CADCTW010000201.1 GCA_902805735.1 uncultured Gemmatimonadota bacterium
GGCCGAGGGCCTGGCGCGCGACGGTGCCCCCGGCGCCGGGCCCGCCGCCCGCCTGGTCCGCATCTACCTGGACGCCCGCTTCGGCCGCCGCCCCGCCGGCGACCCCGGCCGCGCCGAGATGGCGCGCCTCCTCGCCGAAGCCCGCGCGGAGCTCAGGCGGCCGGCCCCCGTGTGAGCCCGGTTGTTCCGCGAATCCACCCGTGCCCCTTCCCTTCGCGGCGCACTTCTAGCAAAGTAGAGGGAGAAATGCGAGCGGCGGCGCTTTCCATGCGCCCCGTACCCTCA
This sequence comes from uncultured Gemmatimonadota bacterium, assembly GCA_902805735.1. GTDB lineage: Bacteria > Gemmatimonadota > Gemmatimonadetes > Longimicrobiales > Longimicrobiaceae > Longimicrobium. Next base: position 286 of record CADCTW010000201.1, read on the forward strand.
TTCCCGGGGATGTCCAGGACGATGGAGCAGAAGCGTTTCGAGGTGGAAATCACCTTCCGGCAGACGGTGCGCTACGCGGTGGAGGCCAAGGACCGCAAGGTGGCGGAGAGAATGGCGGTGGATCGGTGGCGCGCCGGCGAAGAGGGTACGACGCTCGGAAACGACTGCTGCGAAGTGATCGCCGTCGCCGCGTCGGAGACTCCCAACGAGGTCAAGCAGTGCCGCGACTGCGACACCGCCTTCCGCTACCTCCGCGATCGCGAGCTGGTCATCGAGACGCTCGACACCGACGCCTTCAACCCCACCGTGCACGACGCCGTCTCGGCCGAAGACGTGGCCATGCACGTCGGCTGGAAGCGCAAGGACGACCCCGGCATCCCCGACGTTGCGCGCGCCGCCCGCGCCCTGGACCGCCTCTGCAACGAGCACCGCGTCGTCTGCTTCACCCGGCCGCGGGTGCGCGCCAGCGAGCGCGGCGAGGTCCGCCTCTACTGCACCCCGCAGCACCTGGAGCGCCTCAGCGCCCTGGTCATGGAAGACGCCGAGCTGACGGTCGCGTAAACAGCAAGCTCACACACGGACACGGAGGCACGGAGAACGATGGTGTTCTCCGTGCCTCCGTGTATGCACATGATACCCCCCTGGCGAACGACTCTCTTGCCCCGCACGGCACACGCCAACAGTATGGGACGCGCCCGAGCCAGATCGGGCCCATTTATGCCGCGTCCGGCGCCGTTTCCACACGGTCCGGGTGCATCGGAGGAATTGCGGTCTCACAAGGAGACACGGAGGATTCGCCGATGTCCTTTCCTGGCTGCGAGGTTCTGGAGCTCATCGATTCGCGGATGAACGCGCGCATCCGGCTGCTCGATTCCAGACGGGAAGAGCAGGAAATCAAGTTCACTTCACAAAAGCTGATCGAATCGCTCGTCCTCTGCGGGGTGCCGCTGCACCTCGCGTACAGCACCCTCGAAGTGGTGACCACGGACATCCTGGCGCACCGGTCGGATCCCGACCTTCCCACCTCCGAGCTCCGCACGCTCGTACGCGGCGCGCTCCACCTGCTCGTGGAGAAGAGCGTGGCACCCCAGATGATCCAGCACTGGGGAGACCGGTACGTGCGGAAGTACGGGCCGGTGGACGGCAAGATACAGATCGTCCGCGAGACGGGGATGATCGACGAGCTGGACTACAAGTACCTCCGCAACCGCGTGCTCCCCGACGTCTTCGGCACCATGCTCAACATGCCGGAGAACCGCATCAAGGAGATGTTCGGCGGCGACGAGCTGGTCCAGATGGCCAACCAGGTGATGATGGCCGTGCGCGACCTGGGCGTGTACCGCCTCCACTACCGCACGGTGGCCGCGCTGATCCAGGAGATCGCCCTTCAGCCCCCCCACCCCTGGTTCGCGGCGGCGGGGCCCGGCTTCGATCCCGTCACCTACAACGTGGACCACGCGCTGTCACACCTGGAGCGGCTGCGTGGCGCGTTGGAAACCAGGAACCTGCGGGAGGCGCGCGACTCCTTTCGCGAGTGCATCCACCACGCGACCGCGGCCGTTCTCGCGCACTACGGCGAGAGCATCGGGGCCACGGACCTGGCTCCTTTCTACCACCTCTTCGCCATCGTGCGGGCGGTCCTGGGAAAGAAGGGACGGCTGGCCATCGAAGGCAGCACCATCGACGAGTTCATCGCGGCCGACCTGGGGACGGCGGACATGACGCTCGCCGACTTCCACGACCTCCTCAAGCGCACCGAGCGCTTCATCAGCACGCTGTACGTGGACACCCGGGTAACCGAGTCGCTTTCCACGCTCGAGAAACTGGTGCGGGTATCGTCCGAGGTGATCTCGGGGCGCGAGCGGCTGATCCAGGGGATTCGCACCATCGGCAGGGAATCCCGCGAGTCCAAGGGAGCCGGGTTCGAGAAGCTGGTCGCGAAGGTGCTGCAGATGAATCCATCGTTCAAGGTGTACCACAACAAGATCATCGACGGGCGGCAGTACGACCTGATCGTGGAGCACGGGGGCGACCGGGACACGATCCTGTCCGATCTCCGCCGCTTCATCCAGGTGGAGTGCAAGAACCTGACGACGAAGACGGGACGGGAGGTCGTCGAGAAGGCGGGAAAGCGTGTGGACGACGTCCGCATCCACCTCTGCAACGCGGTCATGATCTTCTCCGCGAGCGGGTTCACCCGCGACGCGGTGGCGGAGGCGCGTGCATGGGGCGGCAAGAACGTCGTCGTCCTCCTGCTGGATCTGGACGACCTGGTGCAGATGGTCGAAAAGGGCGTCGCCCCTCACCTGGAACAGTGCCTCCGGAGCTTCATCATCGGATGAAGCGCCGCGGGGCCGGCTCGCGCATGCCACACCTCTGTGTCTCTGTGTGAGGCCGATCAGTTTGCCCCGGCGCCCCGCGCATCCAGCACCTCGTCGATGGTGGTGAGGAACAGGTCCACGTCCAGCGGCTTGGTGAGGTAGGCGTGCACGCCGGCCTCCAGCAGGCGCTGCACGGCGCCGCGGGTGGCGTCGGCGCTGATGACGACGACGGGGGTGGCGGCCGTGCGCTCGTCGGCGCGCAGGCGGCGCAGCACCTCCTCGCCCGGGATGTCGGGGAGGTGCAGGTCCAGCAGGATCAGGTCGGGCTGGTGCTCGGCGGCCAGCTCCAGGCCCAGGCGGCCCTGCAGCGCCGGGACCAGGGTGATCTCCGGGCGGTCGTCCAGGATCGTCTCGATCAGGCTCAGGTTGGCCACGTTGTCTTCCACGTACAGCACCGTGGCGAAGCGGTGGCCCGTCTCCTCGGCCGGGGCGGGGCGCTCGGCGCGCTCGCTGCGCAGGCGGCCCACCGGGTCGTCCGCCATGGGCAGCTCCACCGTGAACACGGAGCCGCGGTTGGGCGTGCTCTCCACCAGCAGCTCGCCGCCCATGGCCTCCACCAGGCGCTTGGACAGCGCCAGCCCCAGCCCGGTGCCCTCCACCTCGGTCTGCTCCGCGCCCAGGCGGGCAAAGGGAACGAAGAGCTGGTGGAGCCGGTCCGGCCGGATGCCCACGCCGGTGTCGTGCACGCGGATCTGGAAGCGGCCGCCCCGCGCCTCGCCGCAGGTGATGCGCACGCGGCCGCCCGGGCGGTTGTACTTGATGGCGTTGGAAAGGAGGTTCAGTAGCACCTGCGTGAGCCGCTGGCGGTCCGCGGTCACGAAGTGCCCCGCGTCGCCGCCCACCTCCTCCACCAGCGCGCACCCGTTCTGCACCGCCAGCGGGCGCACCAGGCCGATGGCCTCGTTCACGGCCTCGCTCACGTGCACCGGCTCCAGCGAGAGCTGCTGCCGGTTGGCCTCGATGCGCGAAAGGTCCAGCACCTCGTTGATCAGGTTGAGCAGGTGGCGGCCGGCGCGGAGGATGTGGTCCACCCCCTTCTTCTGCTCCGCGGGGAGGTTGCGGCGCTCCAGGAGCTGCGCGAAGCCCAGGATGGAGTTCATGGGGGTGCGCAGCTCGTGGCTCATCCGGGAAAGGAACTCGCTCTTGGCGTGGTTGGCCGTCTCGGCGGCTTCGCGGGCGCGCTCGGCGTCGTCGCGGGCGCGCTGCAGCGCCACCTCCGCCTCCTTGCGGTCCGTGATGTCGCGGAACCACCAGATGCGGCCGTAGTAGCGCCCGTCCGCGCCGCACACCGGCGCGCTGTAGCGGTCGAAGACGCGCCCGTCCACCAGCCTCACCTCCTCCTCGCTGCGCTCGCCGCGGCGCTCGTACAGCTCGGCCACGCGGCGCAGGAAGGCGTCGGGGTCCTCCAGCCGCCCCAGCACCGCCCCCAGCGCCGCCTCGTCCGAGCGCGACTGCATCACCTCGTGGGGGATCTCCCACATCTCGGCGAAGCGGCGGTTGGAGGAGAGGATCTTCCCCTCGCCCGAGATCACCAGGATGCCGTCGATGGAGGCCTCGCCCTGCGCCTCCAGCAGCGTCTTCTGGAAGCGCAGCTCCTCTTCGGCGGCCTTGCGCTCGGTGGAGTCGCGCAGGTTGATGATCACCCCGTCCGCGCCGGTGTCTCGGCGCAGCGAGCGCGCGGTGACCTCCACGGAGCGCCAGCTTCCGTCCTTGTGCAGGTAGCGGAACTCGACGGTGTGCGTGGTCCCCGGGTTGTGGAAGGCGCCGCCCAGCGCTGCCCTGCAGCGCTCGTGGTCGTCGGGGTGGATGCGCTCGAACGACGAGGTGCCGAGGATCTCCTCCGGCGGGTAGCCCAGCACCCGCTCGATGGAGGGGGAGTGGTAGATGCTCACCCCGCGCCCGTCCAGGATGGAGGCCACGTCGGACGAGTTCTCGATCAGGGTGCGGAAGTGCTGCTCGCTGTGCTGCAGGGCCCGCTCGGCGCTCTTCTGGTCGGTGATGTCGCGCACCACCGTGATCACCTGGTCGCCGCCGAAGGGGAGGATGCGCGCCTCGAAATCGCGCGGGCCGCCGCCGGCCTCCATCGAGTACTCGGTGCACACCAGCGCGCCGGTGCGCTTCACCTCCGCCAGCCCCTCCGCCACCCGCGCCGCCGCCTCCGCGGGGAGCACCTCGCCGATCCGCATCCCCACCACCTCGCCGGGCACTTCCAGGGTGGGCGTGTCGCCGGCGTGGTGCTCCAGGATCGTCCCCCCGGCGTCCACGCGGAAGTACAGGTCGGGGAGGGCCTCGAAGATGGCTTCCAGCTCGCTGCTCTTGTCGCGCAGCTCCACCTCGGCGCGGGCGCGCTCGGCGACCTCTTCCTCCAGCGCGTAGTTGGTCTCGGCCAGCTCGGCGGTGCGCGCTTCCACGCGCTCCTCCAGCTCGTCGTAGGCCGCCTGCAGCGCCCGCTCGGCCGTCTTGCGCTCGGTGATGTTGCGCAGGAAGCCCACGAAGACGTGCCGGTCCCCCTGCCGGTACTCGCCCAGCGCCAGCTCGATGGGCACCTCGGTGCCGTCGCGGTGCAGGGCCAGCGCCTCGGTGAGCGCCCAGTCCAGCCTGCGCTCGCGCGTGCGGGTGTAGCGCTCCACGCCGCCGTCGTGCGCCCCGCGAAGGTGCGCGGGCTGCAGCACGGAGAGCGGCTTCCCCACCAGCTCCTCCGGCCGGTAGCCGAAGGTGCGCTCCGCCGCCGCGTTGATGGCCAGGATGGTGCTGGCCCGGTCGATCAGGACGATGGTGTCGGCCGCCGTGTCGAAGATGGTGCGGTAGCGCTCCTCGCTTTCGCGCAGCGCCACCTCGGCCGTCTTGCGCTCGGTGACGTCGCGCGCGGTCACCAGCACGCGGTCGATCCCGGCGATGGACACCCGCTGCAGCCCCACCTCGATCCACCCCTCGCGCCCCGAGCGGTGGAACACCTTCATCTCCAGCCGCTGCGGCCTCCCCGCGCCCGCCTGCTCCCCGTACTGGAGGAGCTCCCGGGCGCCGTAGGGCTCGCTTCCGGTGGCGAGCAGCTCCAGCCCGCCCGCGCGCAGCTCCTCCAGCGTGTACCCCGTCATCTCGCACGCGCGCCGGTTGGCGTCCAGGATCGCCCCCGTCCCCAGCTCGTGCACGTACATCGCGTCGCCCGAAGCCTCGAACAGGGTGCGGTAGCTCTCTTCGGACGCCGCCAGCGCCGCCGCGGCCTCGCGGCGCTCCGCGGCCAGGCGGATGTTGTCCAGCGCGTTGGCCGCCAGCGACGCGATCGCCTCCAGCGCCTCCACGTCCTCGTCCGTGTACAGCCCCGGCGTGTAGCTCTGCGCGGAGAGGATCCCCAGCACCTCGCCGCCCACCAGGATGGGGGTGCGGATGATGGACTGCGAGCGCCGCCCCGTCCCCGTGGGGGTGGCGCCCTGCCCCGCCGGGTCGTCCGCGCTCAGCGTGACGAGCGACCTGCGCTCCTTTAGCGCCCGCTCCGCCGGGGTGCCCGCCGCCGGCACCGTGCTGGGCTCGCTGAACACGTCTCCGTCATAGCCGCCCACGCCCACGAAGACGTGCGCGGCGGCGTCGTAGGTCATCAGGAAGAAGGCGTCGTACGGCAGGATGGCGCGGCACGCCTCCTCCAGCACGTCCCGCAGCGCCGCGCGCGACGGCGCGCCGATCACCGCCGCCGCGGTGGCCGCCACGGCGCGCATGCGCCCCGCCATCCGCTGCGCCTGCGCCTCCGCCTCGCGGCGCCGCTCCATCTCCGCTTCCATGGCCAGCGCGTGGCGGCGCAGCTCCAGCTGCACCATCACCTGCCGCGACAGCGCCTCCAGCCCCTCCCGCTGCTCGGGCGAGAGCTCGCGCGGCACGCTGTCCAGCACGCACAGCGTCCCCAGCGGGAACCCCTCGGGCGTCACCACCGGCGCCCCCGCGTAGAAGCGGATGCGCGGCTCGTCCGTGACGAAGGGATTGTCCGCGAAGCGCTCGTCCCGCGTCGCGTCCGCCACCTCCGTGACCCCCTCGTGGAGGATGGAGTGCGCGCAGAACGCGAAGTCGCGCGGCGTCTCGGGCACGTCCAGCCCCACGCGCGCCTTGAACCACTGCCGCTCCCCGTCGATCAGCGTCAGCAGCGCCACCGGCGTCTCGCACAGCTGCGACGCCAGCCTGGCGAAGTCGTCGAACGCCTGCTCGGCGGGCGTGTCCAGCAGCTGGTACGCGCGCAGCGCCGCGAGGCGCTCCGTCTCGTTGGCGGGGAGTGCGGCCTTCATCCTACTCGGGAGTGCTGGGGGTGCGGGGTGCTACGGTGGGCAGGGCATCCAATGTAAGCTTTTTCGCCGCCCGAAGCCACGGATACGGCGGAGGGAGTGCGGGCGGACTACTTGGCTCACACAGAGACACAGAGGCACAGAGGAGGAGTTTTCCTCTGTGCCTCTGTGTCTCTGTGTGAGGAATATCGGTGAGCGTGGCCGACAACTGTTCTGTGTTCATCCTCCTCGCTCATCCTGCACGCCATGAAAACCTGCCCCTTCTGTGCCGAAGAGATCCAGGACGCCGCGATCAAATGCCGGTACTGCGGCAGCGATCTCACGCCGGACGCACTCTCGAAACCAACCGTGCCTCTCGTCGCGCCCGGCGCTCCTGAGAAAACGTACTACTCGGATCGAGACATAACGATCACCAGCACACGAGCGATACTCGGCCCGAAGACGTATGCAATGGCGAACATTACCTCGGTTTCTGTGGGAGAGCTTCAGCAAGAGCAGGGGTGCGGATGCAGCATCGTTGCAGTGGGGTTTCTCATGCTGGCCGGCTTGTTCAGTAGCGAGACGATACTCGTCGGGCTGCTCGGCGTCGTTGGAGTAGTCGTCGGTTTCATCTTTATGTCGCAGAAAACCTACGTGGTGCGTATCGGGAGTGCCTCCGGCGAGTCCGACGCACTACAGCACCAGAGCCGCGAGTACGTCGAGAAGATAGTGCGCGCGGTGAACGAAGCGATCGTGGACCGGCGTTGATGCTCCTTCTGATTCACGCCTGGTTCGCTCCTACCCGCCCGCACCGCTTGAGCTTGCTCGCGAGGTGGCGCTGGAACAGGACTCGCGAGCGCCCGCGCGCTACCGCGGCCGATCCACGCACGGGTTCCGGTGAGGTGCGCCAGAACGAGTCGAACCTCCTGGCGGCTTAGGACGGCGGGAATACGGCGAGGTGCGGCTTGCGCGTACGCGCCCCGCGGTAGCGAGATGCCAGAGGTAGCTACGGACCTCCGCCGCACCCATGCTGGACGGGTGTCGCTTGCCACGGAACACCACAAATCGATAGACCCACCCCGTGTAGGCCCGCTCGGTGCGCAAGCTCAGGTGCCTCAACCGGGCGGTCTGTCGTACCTGATCCAGCAGTCTTGTGGCGGGCATGGGGGTGGTGGGGCATCATGTGGGAAGCTTCTCCGGGTAGCATCTATCCGGATAACACGCCGCACAAGAGCGTTATCTGGCCAGCACGCGCACATAACCGGGCGTCGCAGTCCGCTCCGGTGCGCCGAAATGATTTCTGGGTAGGAAGATGCAGCCCGGAAGCTCGCGGAACCCCTGCGAGTTATCTGGAATGCTCCCATTCCACGTGACACCACTGGTTGAGATGCAGCAAGTGGTTGCAGCGCGCCAACAACAAGAACCGAACTCTTGCGTGCATACCGGAAGTCTGTCTACTTAGGAAGTAGTTCGGCGGCTCGTTGGTTTCCCAGCCGGCATCGTGTTCGCGGCGGAGGGAATATTCGGGGGTAGTGAGTAGGTAGGTGAATGACTTGTGGCCTGTGGACACCGAATTCGCCAGAGAAGATCGATGAGCGAGCAGAGCACTAACTCACCACCAACCGCTGCCAGCCCCATTACCTCGGGCGGTGCTGCGAGTTCCGGCGGGATCACCTTCCTAGTTTTCCTGTTGTTCCAGAGCTGCGAGACGCGAGACAACACACGGGAGATCAAGGAGGAGGTATCGGTCTTGCGCCAGGAGGTAGCCGCCCTTCAAGCCGAACTTCGCACGCGGCAAATCTCCACGGCGGCTGCATCGCCCGCGAGACTAGGCACCGCTACTGACTCCGCCAAAGCCGCAGAGTAGTCTCGTATCGTTCTCCGCCGCCGAACCAGTCGTTGCAGCTGACGCGCGGCCGAAGTGACGGTGCAATCTGAAGCTTTCCGTGCTGCCCTGCGCAGATGAACTTGGTGTTCGGCGGCTCGGCGGCCTCCTCTGGCACTCAATCTGCCTCCTGTACCCCTTCGCCAGAGCGTTCCTTCGCGGAGGAAGGTGTGATGTCCGAGATGCAGCGACCCAGCAGCGTGTTTCACATCGATCCAGAGATCCTGGGTGGCACGCCGGTTTTTGTTGGTACTCGTGTGCCGGTGCAGAGCCTGATTGATTATCTCGAAGGCGGTCATCCGCTCGCGGAATTCCTTGAGGATTTCCCGAGCGTAACGCACGAGCAGGCTGTCGCTCTTCTGGAGGAAGCCAAGCGAATGCTGGTGTCCGGTGCGCGTGCTGCTTGATGAATGTATGCCGAAGCGGCTGCGGCGCGAGTTGCCGGAGTACGCGGTGCGTACCGTTGTGGAGCAAGGCTGGAGCGGTGTAAAGAATGGAGCGCTCTTGCGGCTCGCAGGTGCTGAGTTCGACGTGTTCCTCACGGTCGATCAAAACTTGCGTTATCAGCAGAACCTCTCCGAGCTGCCGCTGCCCGTTGTGCTCATTGTAGCACCGAGCAACAACATCGACGTGCTCCGGCCTCTCATGCCCGCAGTACGAGAACTCCTCCCCCTGCTCAAGCCCGGTGCGTTCTATCGCGTGCCAGCCGAGTAACGCTGCTGAACAAGGCGCTGCAGGCGACGTGCGGCCAGGCATTGTTCCAGAGCAGATTGGGGTCAGGCCGCACGCGCCTGAACTCGGTCGTTAGGCGCTGGATCCAGCAACCAAGACTTCCTCGATGGCCGAGAATAAGACAAAGCCGACTGGCGCCGACGTCGAGGAGTACATCGCCTCGAGAGCGAGCGACGCGCAGCGCGCCGACTGCGAGGAGCTGATGGCTCTGCTCGCGAGAGTTACCGGGCAGGAACCGTACATGTGGGGCCCGAGCATCGTCGGCTACGGCTCGTATCGCTACACGTACGAGAGCGGCCGGACCGGCGAAGCGCCCCTGGCGGGCTTCGCCATCCGGGGACGGGATCTGGTCATCTACCTGGACGCCGAAAGCGATGAACAGCGAGCTTTGCTTTCCAGGCTTGGCAAGCACTCGATGGGCAAGTCATGCCTGTACTTCAAACGTCTTTCCGATCTGGACGGGTCCGTGCTGGAGCAGCTGGTGATCAACTCGATTGCGGAGGTAGAGCGACGTTACGGACCGCACAGCGCCGCTTGACATAGACCGAAGCGGACACGTCCCGGCGCTCCGCCACGGCGTGCCGCCCGGCTCCCGCGTCAGGAGGCACCCCAGGTGAGGATGGAAGCAAACCGCTGAGCGCGCCCGCGGAACCAGCCTCGGAGACGACGGCTGAAATTCAGCGCTCACACAGAGACACAGAGACACAGAGACACAGAGACAACCCTTCTCCTCTGTGCCTCTGTGTCTCTGTGTGAGCCCCTTCAGGCGGCCTGCCCCGCGGTGCGGCTCGGGCGGGGCGCGGCGCCGTAGCGGGCCATCAGCCTCCCCAGGGGCGGCCGGGTGGTCCGGATGAGCCGGGTGCGCTCCGCGACCACGCGGCGGTACAGCACCCACGCCAGCCAGGCTCCTACGCCCCCCGCAGCGGCCGCGGCCGCCACGAGCGGCGCGCCGATTTGGAGGACGAAGACCGCAACCACCGCAACCACCACCAGGGACCAGACCACATCCGCCTGGAACCGGGGATAGGGCTCACTCCGGAAGCCGAACTGGCGCTCATACCACATGGGACGCGCTCCTGCCAGGGGTGGAAGTTGTTCGCCTCCCGGAAGATCGCCCCGCTTCACCCATCACACAAATGCATATAACCTAAGCAAACCATAACCAGAACCACACGGCGGTTCACACAAGGCACAGAGGCACAGAGGAAACTTCTCCTCTGTGCCTCTGTGTCTCTGTGTGACCCCCGCTTTTCTCAGTCCGGATCGAGGATCTGCTCGATGCGGTGGATGGCGCCCTGCAGGTGCAGCTGCGAGGCCCGGTCCGTGGTGCGGGGAACGGCGCGCGCGATCAGGGTGCGCAGCGTCGTCAGCTCACCGCGCAGCTGCGACTTGGCGTCGTCCGACAGCGGCTGCGGGCGCGGCTGGCCGGGGAAGATCACCTGCGTGGCCGGCTGCTCGGGCGGGTTGAGCTTGCGGTCGATCAGCGACAGGAAGTCCATCTGCAGCTCGCGCCGGTACGGGTCCATCACCGGGCGCGCGTCGCGGAGCTCGGACCAGATGCCGCCGCGCACGTCGTCCAGCATGCTGGCCAGCGGGTAGATGTACTGCCGCTCGCGGCCGAGCGCCTCCTGCTCCAGCAGGCGGTTCATGCGGCCGTCGTCCAGCAGCATGTTGAGCACGCGCGACTGCGCAGCGTTGATGCGGGTGATCATCCCCCCCGCCTCGATGCGCGCCGCGATGTCCGGGCGGATCAGGTACTGCGGGGTGCGGAACACCTGCTCGTTGAGGAAGCGGACGGCCGCCTGCTGGCGCGCGGCCGGCATCGGCGCGTACACCGCGCCGGGCTGGCTGCCGCTCTTGTACTGCACCGTGCCGCCGCCCACCATGGTGGCCACGTGCCCGGCCTCGGTGGACCACTGCTGCACCGTGCGGTCGTACAGCTCGCGCAGGTCGGCGTTGTCCTCACCCGGCCGGGTGGCCGCGCCGGGGATGTAGCCCACCACGCGCTGGATGTTGCGGAAGCCCAGCCCCGTGCTCTTGATGGGGTCCGCGTCGCCCACCGCCTCGTTGAGCGTGCCGTACCCGCCGAACTCGTTGTTCGCCGAGAAGCGGTACCAGGGGATGGTGTCCTGCATCCGCGCCCACTGCTCCAGCGTGGGGCGCTCCTGGTCGCTGGTGCGCGCGCCGGGAATCGGCTTGTAGCCCCACATGACGGCGTACCGGTCGTACGGCCCCACCCGCGGGATGATGTGCTCCAGCGGGATGTTGTCTTCCGGCTGCGCCACGTAGTTGAAGCGCGAGTAGTCCATGATGCTGGGCGAGTGCCCCATCCTGCGCACCCACGACGGGCTGCGCACGCTGTCGGCCGGGTAGGTGCTGCTGCCGATCTGGTCGTGCTGCAGGCCGATGGTGTGCCCGATCTCGTGCGCCACCACGAACTGCAGCAGCTTCCCCATCAGCGAGTCCGGCATGGGGAGCTTGCGG
>CADCTW010000202.1 GCA_902805735.1 uncultured Gemmatimonadota bacterium
TCTTCCGATCTCGCTTCGGTCCCTACGACCAAGTTCCGGGAGGACTTTCACCTCCGGACCATCGCCCATGCTGGGCACACCACGGAGGCACGGAGATGAAGGCATCTCCGTGCCTCCGCGCTTTCTGAAGCCCTTGCGCGGCGCCCAGCCGACATTAATATCCGTTACACGCTTCTACTCACATCTTCGCCTGTACCGTGCCGCCCGGCCGCGGACACGCCTCCGGACCCGCACGCAATCCGCCTTTACCCGCAGTCTCCCCGTCGCACCGCGTGCGATCCTCTTCACCTCTCCCAAAGGAGGCCTCCCTCTCCCTGCGAAGGCAGTCTCTTGCGGTTCCCATCCAGCCACCCGGAGGATTTGTGCTGAAACGAATGGTATTACTCCTGGCCGCGCTCGCAGCGACGGCGGGAGGAGGCGCCGCGCATGCGCAGCAGCGCCAGATCACCGGTACCGTCACCGGAAACAACGGCGCGCCGCTGGCCAGTGCCAACGTGACGGTGGCCGGCACCACCCGCGGCGTGCAGACCAACCAGCGGGGCGTGTTCACCATCTCCGTGCCCGCGGGGGACGTGCAGCTCCGCGCCGCGCAGATCGGCTACATCGGCCGCACCATCACGGTGCCGGCGGGGCAGACCACCGCCAACTTCCAGCTGGCGCAGGACATCCTCAACATCGAGGGCGTGGTGGTGACGGGGCAGGCCACCACGGTGCGCCGCGCCAACGCCGCCAACGACGTGGCGGTGGTCACCGCCCAGGAGCTGCAGCGCGTCCCCGCGCAGACGCTCTCCAACGCGCTGCAGGGGAAGGTCGCGGGCGCGACCATCTCCTCCAACTCCGGCGCGCCGGGCGGCGGCATGCAGATCCGCCTGCGCGGCATCTCGTCGCTCTCCGGCTCGTCCACCCCGCTGTACGTGGTGGACGGCGTGATCGTGTCCGACGTCGGCATCCCCGGCGGGCAGAGCGCGATCACCCAGGCGTCGCCGGGGAGCAACCAGTCCGTGCAGGACAACGTGGTCAACCGCATCGCGGACCTGAACCCCGCCGACATCCAGAACGTCGAGATCCTCAAGGGCGCCTCGGCTTCGGCCATCTACGGGTCACGCGCGAGCAACGGGGTGATCGTGATCACCACCAAGCGCGGCCGGGCGGGCGCTCCGCGCTACAGCCTGTCGCAGCGCTTCGGGCGGGCGGAGCTGTCCAACACGCTGGGGTCGCGCCAGTTCACCCGCGCCACGGCGCTCCAGGCGAAGCTGGTGGACTCGACCACCATGAACGAGTTCTTCAACGCCGACGGCTCGCCCAAGTTCGACATCGACCAGGAGCGCGCCCTATTCGGCCGCAAGGCGCCGCAGCTGGAGACGACGCTGAGCGTGAGCGGCGGGAGCGAGAACACGCAGTACTTCGTTTCCGGGCTGTACATGGACAACCAGGGGATCGTGGCCAACACCGGCTACGTGAAGCAGGGCGTGAAGGTGAGCGTGGACCAGACGATCAGCCGCCGCGCCCGTTTCGGCGTGACGACCAACATCATCCACTCGGTGGCCTCGCGCGGGGTGACCGGCAACGACAACGAGGGCACCTCGTACATCTCGGCCCTGTCGTCCACGCCGCACTTCATCAACCTGCGGCGCGGGGCGGACGGGGTGTTCCCCGGCAACCCGTACGCGGGGTCCAACCCGTTCGAGATCTCCACCCTTTCCACCAACGACGAGGACACCTGGCGCGCCATCGGCGCCCTGAACCTGTCGGTGGACCTGGTCAAGAGCTCCGTCCACGACCTGCGCTTCATCGGGCTGGGCGGCGCCGACTACTTCGAGCAGCGCAACGAGCTGTACTTCCCGCCCGAGCTGCACTACGCCCCGGCCAACGGGCTGCGCGGCATCGGCGTGCTGGGCGGCGGGCGCAACCTGAACCTGAACACCAACTTCAACCTGGTGCACACGTTCTCGCCGCGCTCGGGGCTGTTCCGCGCCACCACGTCCACGGGCGTGCAGTACGAGGACCGTGACCTCAAGACCAGCCAGCTCACGGGGCGCAACCTGATCGGCTCGATCCGGCTGCCGCAGAGCGCGGCGGTCACGGAAAACCTGGGCGCGCGCGAGCGGGTGAAGGTGTTCGGCGTGTACGGCCAGGAAGAGCTGCTGATGTTCGACGAGCGCCTGCTGCTCACGGGGAGCCTGCGCGCCGACCGCAGCTCCAACAACTCGGACGTCGAGAAGTACTACTACTACCCCAAGGCGGCCGCTTCCTACCGCTTCCCGGGCTTCGCGTTCGTGGACGAGGTGAAGCTGCGCGGCGCGTACGGCGCCTCGGGCAACGAGCCGCTGTACGAGCAGAAGTACACGAACCTGACCAACACCAACGTGGAAGGGCTCCCGGGGCTGCGCGTGCAGGGGCTCACCGGCGCGAGCGACCTGCGCCCGGAGCGCACCACGGAGCTGGAGGGGGGCACGGACATCACCCTGTTCGGACAGCGCGCCCGCCTGGGCCTTACCGCCTACGACAAGACGGTGACGGACTTCCTCCTCTCCCGCGGGGTGGCGCCGTCCACCGGCTTCGCCACGCAGTTCTTCAACGGCGGCAAGCTGCGCGTGCGGGGCTTCGAGGCTTCGCTGGAGGGCACGCCGGTGCGCCGCGGCTCGTTCGACTGGTTCACCCGCACGACCTTCTCGCGCAACCGGGCCAAGCTGCTGGAGCTGCCGGTGGCGCCGTTCCGCCCGGGCAACTCCTCGTTCGGCTTCTCGTTCGGCGGGTACCGGATCACGGAGGGGTACTCCCCCACGGGCATCTGGTCGATCCAGGGGCTCAACCAGGCGGGGCTGGACAGGAAGGCCGCCGGGCAGACCTACTCGGGCGCCGCGTTCGACAGCGTGGCCTTCATCGGCGACGCGGAGCCGGACTTCCAGATGGGCTTCTCCAACGACTTCACGGTGGGGCCGGTCACCATCTCGTCGCTGTTCGACTGGAACCACGGCGGGCTGGTGGTGAACCTCACCCGCAACTACTACGACTTCGCGGGGAACGCGCCGGACCAGGGCGACCCGAATGCTCCGCTGCGCGAGTACTCGGAGTGCGGCACCCAGTGCACCGGCTACGAGCGCGACCGCCTGCACTCGGGGAGCCGCTCGCTGAACCCCAACGGGCGCATGCCGGTGTACGTGGAGGACGGCGGCTACGTGAAGCTGCGCGAGGTCGCCCTCTCGTTCGACATCCCCAGCCAGTACTTCCAGCGCGTGTCGGGCCGCGTGGACCGGGTGCAGCTCCAGGTGAGCGGGCGCAACCTGAAGACGTGGACCAACTACTCGGGCCTGGACCCGGAAGTCTCCAACTTCGGCAACCGCTCGGTCGGCCGTAACATGGACGTGACCCCGTTCCCGCCGAGCCGCACGTACTGGGTCGGGCTGAACGTCGGCTTCTGACCGTCCACCAACCCCTGCCAAAGGTAGTGTTCATGAAACGACGTACGACTCTGCTGCTCGCCGGGGCGGTGCTGCTTGGAGGATGCAGCGTCGACCTGACGGTGCCCAACTACAACCGCGACTCGCTGGAGGGGCTGCAGAACAGCCCCACCGAGGGCGCGGTGAACACCGCGACGACCGGGCTCATCATCGGGGCCCGCGCGGACGCGGACAGCTACACCCGCACGCTGGGGATCGTGGGGCGCGAAGGGTACTTCCTGGAGCCCCAGGAGACGCGCTACCTGTCCGAGCTGATCGCCGGGGCGCTCGACGCCTCGTCGTTCGCGGGGGGCGGCCTCTTCACCCTGCCGTACCGCAACATCCGCAACGCCAACGTGGTGCTGGCGGCGGTGGACAAGGTGACCATGCCGGAGGCCAGCAAGGCCGGCGTGCGCGGCTTCGCCAAGACCATCCAGGCGCTGGAGTACCTGTACCTGGCGAACACGCGGGAGCAGATCCCGCTGGACGTGAGCCGCCCCCTCAGCGAGCCGCTGGCGCCGCTGGCGCCCCGCGCCGAGGGGTACGCCCTGGCCATCAAGCTGCTGGACGAGGGCGCGGCGGAGCTGCAGAAGGCCGGGGGGAGCTTCTCGTTCCGGCTCAGCACCGGCTTCACCACCTTCGCGTTCGACAAGCCGGCGGCGATGCTGCAGCTGAACCGCGCGCTGCGGGCCCGCATCAACGCGTACCAGGGGAACTACGCCGCGGTGCTGACCGACCTCGGCGGGTCGTTCATCAACACCGCGGACGGCTCGCGCGCGTCGCTGAACCGGGGCGCCTACCACTCGTACAGCGCCGGCTCGGGCGACCAGCCCAACCTGGTGAGCGACCAGAGCGGCAAGCTGGTGGCGGTGCCGGAGCTGCGGCGCGACGCGCAGCTGCAGGCGAGCGGGGCCCGGGACGCCCGCTTCCTGCTCAAGGTGGATTCCGGCTTCACGCGGACTCCGCTGGGCGGCGTCAACAGCGACCTGCGCTTCGCCCTGTACACCACGCGCCCGTTCTTTGGCCCGGGCGGCCAGGCTTCGCCCATCCCCATCATCCGCAACGAGGAGCTGATCCTGCTGCGGGCCGAAGCGAAGTGGAAGACGAACGACCTCGCGGGGGCGATCGCCGACCTCAACTTCGTGCGCACCAACTCCGGCGGCCTCCCCGCGAGGACGGACATCACGGCGGAGAACTTCCTGTCCGCGCTGCTGTACGAGCGCCGGTACTCGCTGCTGCAGGAGGGCGGCCACCGCTACCTGGACATGCGGCGCTTCGGGCTGCTGGGGCAGTTCAACGACTACCCGCGCGTGGGCGACCGTTCGCCGGAGTTCTTCCCGATCCCGACCGCTGAGGCGCTGGCGCGGCAGGGCACGTAAAAAGCCAGGACTCACACAGAGACACAGAGGCACAGAGATGAAGTTATCTCTGTGCCTCTGTGTCTCTGTGTGAGTCCTTCTTTTTCAGGGCTTGCAGTAGTACAGGCGCGCGGGGGGGATGTTGCGGGGCTCGAAGCCCAGCTTCACGCGGCCAAAGGTGCGCTTGAGGTTGGGGAGCACGCCGTTGGAGTACTGGTAGCACAGAAAGCTGCCCGTGGGGGTCAGCGCGTCGCGGGTGGCGCGGACGATGCCGTCGCGCAGGGCCGGACCCATGGTGCTGAACGGGATGCCCGAGATGATGTAGTCGGCCTTGCCGCGGCCCAGGCGCTGGAGGATGCTCCCCACGTCGGCGGCGGAACCGTGGACCAGGTGCAGGCGCGGGTCGCTGGTGGTGCGCTGCAGGAAGCCCACGAAGTCCGTGTTCATCTCGATGGCGACCAGGATGGCGTCCGGGTGCAGCCGCTTGAGGATCTTGTGGGTGAAGGTGCCCACTCCCGGGCCGTACTCCACGATCACCCGGGCACGGTCCCAATCCACTTCCCCAAGCATCTCGTTCACCAGAAAGCGCGAGCTGGGGATCACCGACCCCAGCATGCGCGGATGCTTCAGGAAGTTGCGCGCGAAGAGCAGGAGCTCCTGGCGCTGGCGGGACGTTTGAGCGGGCACGTTGTCTCTCCGGTCGATCGTGTGTCTTGGCAAGCGTGTGCTGCCGGTGAAGGCACGCGCCCACGTCATTTATGAGCACGTACGCAAAAACGGGACTCACCTCGCCCACAGTGAGCCGGACCGGGCGACAAGGTGCCGCTCACGCGCCCGGCGCGCCAGGGCCTGCCCCCGCGGCGCCCTCGCGCCCCTCCGCCTCCCGCACCTCGATGCGCACCAGCGAGGTGCGCAGGGCGGAGGGGCTCTGCACGCCGCCGCGCGGGTCCGCGGCACGCACCAGCTCCACCGCGTGCACCCACATGGCCGGGTCGCCGCCGTCGCCCGGGTGCTCCACGGGGTAGAGGGTGCCCCGCACCACCACGCTGCGCCAGCGGAAGCCGTCGTCCACCTCGTCCACCTCGAACACCACGGGCGAGCCGTGCGCGTCGCCCTCGCCCAGGGCGGCCCAGGCGCGGCCGTACGAGGTGCGCGCCCACAGCCACCCGTCTGCCAGGGTGTACAGCACGGGCTCCACGTCCAGCCGCCCGCGGCGGGCGTAGGCGATCCGTCCCACGTGGTTGCGGGCCAGCACCGCCTCGGCCCGGGCGCGCTCCAGCGGTTGGAAGGGGTGCACGACGGGTGCGGACATCGGTGGCTCCGGGTGAGTGGGTGGCGACGCGCGCCGGGGCACGCATGCAAAGGTCGTCCCGCGGCGAACGGCTGTCTCACACAGAGCGGCGGAGACGCCGGGAAGGGAGGGCACGCATGGAACTTGCGCCTGTGCCCCGCCCTTACCGGTCGGCGGACGAAACGGGCGGCACCACGAGGAGCACGGATGGCGGATCAACTGGAGCGGCAGGATACGGTGCGCCTGCAGGTGGCGGGGGCGAAGCGAGAGGACATGGCCAAGGGGACGGCGCGGCTGGGGCAGCGCACCTTCCAGGCGCTGGGGCTGAAGGAGGGCGAGATCATCGAGATCGTGGGTCCGCAGCTGACGGCCGCCGTGGCGCTCCCGCCCTACCCGGAAGACGACGGGCTGGACCTGATCCGCCTGGACGGCCTGCAGCGCACCAACTCCGGCGTGAGCATCGGCGACTACGTGGAGGTGCGCTGCGCCAAGGTGGAGCCCGCCCGCCGCGTGACGCTGGCCCCCGCGCAGGAGAACCTGCGGCTGATGGGCACGGGCGACGCCCTGCGCCGCACCCTGTTCCGCCGTCCGCTCACGCAGGGCGACACGATCTCCACCTCCGCCTACCAGCGCACCGAGACGTCGCGCGGGCCGGACGGGGACCCCGGCGCCTTCCCGGAAGAGCTTTTCCGCACCTTCTTCCAGCAGACGGCGTACGCGCTGCAGGAGATCCGCCTGCGCGTGGTGAGCACCAACCCGCGCGGCATCGTGCAGGTGGTGGAAGACACGGAGATCGAGCTCCTCCCCGAGTACGCCGAGCCGGAAGACCCCAGCCGCGGCGACATCACCTACGACGACATCGGCGGGCTGGGGCCCACCATCGACCAGGTGCGGGAGATGATCGAGCTCCCGCTCAAGCACCCCGAGCTCTTCCAGCGCCTGGGGATCGACCCGCCCAAGGGCGTGATCCTGCACGGCCCCCCGGGGACGGGGAAGACGCTGCTGGCCCGCGCGGTGGCCAACGAGGCGCGCGCCCAGTTCTTCCACATCGCCGGCCCGGAGATCATGGGCCGCCACTACGGCGAGAGCGAGCAGCGGCTGCGCGAGGTGTTCGAGCAGGCGGAGCAGCAGGCGCCCTCCATCATCTTCATCGACGAGATCGACTCCATCGCCCCCAAGCGCGAGGAGGTGACGGGCGAGGTGGAGCGGCGGATCGTGGCGCAGCTCCTCACCCTGATGGACGGGCTGAAGCCGCGGCAGAACGTGGTGGTGATCGCCGCCACCAACCGCGTCAACGCCATCGACGAGGCGCTGCGCCGCCCCGGCCGCTTCGACCGCGAGATCGTGATCGGCGTGCCGGACTCGGTGGGGCGGCGCGAGGTGCTGGCCATCCACACCCGCGGCATGCCGCTGGGCAACGACGTGGACCTGGACGAGCTTGCCCGCGTCACCTACGGCTTCGTGGGCGCGGACCTCACGGCGCTGGCCCGCGAGGCCGCCATCGACACGCTGCGGCGCCACCTCCCCCAGTTCGACCTGAACCAGGTGGAGATCCCGGCCGAGCTGCTGGCCAAGCTGATCGTGTGCCGCGACGACTTCATGAACGCGCTGAAGCGGGTGCAGCCCTCCGCCGTGCGCGAGATCATGATCCAGGTGCCGGACGTGGGGTGGGACGACATCGGCGGGCTGGAAGACGCCAAGCGGGCCCTCAAGGAGGGGGTGGAGCTCCCCCTGAAGCACCCCGACGCCTTCCGACGCCTGGGGATCCGCCCCGCCAAGGGCTTCCTCCTCTACGGCCCCCCGGGCACGGGGAAGACGCTGCTGGCCAAGGCCGTGGCGCGCGAGTCGGAGGCCAACTTCATCGCCACCAAGTCGTCCGACCTGCTCAGCAAGTGGTACGGCGAGAGCGAGCAGCAGGTGACGCGGCTGTTCCAGCGCGCGCGGCAGGTGGCGCCCACGGTCATCTTCATCGACGAGATCGACTCGCTGGCGCCGCAGCGCGGGGGCGGCCTGGGCGAGCCCGCGGTGACGGAGCGCGTGGTCAACACCATCCTGGCCGAGATGGACGGGCTGGAGGAGATGCAGGGGATCGTGGTGATGGGCGCCACCAACCGCCCCACCCTGCTGGACCCCGCCCTGCTGCGCCCGGGCCGCTTCGACGAGCTGGTGTACGTGTCCGTGCCGGAGCGCGACGCGCGCCTCACCATCCTGCGCATCCACACCGCCGAGATGCCGCTGGCCGCGGACGTGACGCTGGAAACGGTCGCCGACCGCACCCAGGGGTACACGGGCGCCGACCTGGAGGACCTGGTGCGCCGCGCGGGCCTCACGGCGCTGCGCGAGAGCCTGGACGTGGCCGAGGTGCCCATGCGCGTCTTCGAGCTGGCGCTGAAGGAGAGCCGCGCGTCGGTGACGCCCGAGATGGAGCGCGAGTACGAGGAGCTGAGGAACGAGCTGAAGCGCGAGGGTCCGCGCGGCCGGCAGATCGGCTTCCGGGCTCCGACGTCGCTGGCGGCCGACTAGAAACAGATTGGGCTCGCAGGGAACATCGGGGGGGCAGCCGGATCACCGGCTGCCCCCTTCCCATTCCCAAACTGCGGGTCGGCATCCGGCGGCACGGAGCCGGATGCACTTCTTGAAGCCAGGCCTTCTGCGGGGCCGGCGTGCGACCTCCCCGCCCCGAGCTGCCCGGAGCCGTCGCCCGGTGCGCCGTGCGTCCCGGAGCCGATTTTCCAGGCGTGTCCCAAATACGCCGCGGCTCGGTCCTGAATCCGCGCACATCGATCTGGTTCGTGGCAGGGACGCGACTCATCGCGCCCTGCCTTCGGCCGTCTCCGTTGCCCGTGCCGCGTGGATGTGGCGCGGGGGATGTTCCGTGCCAGGCGCCTGGGACCGAGCAGCGGACGGCGCGGGCGCGATAAGTCGCGCGCCTACGAGGTTCGTACGAGACGCGTACGAAGCGGCGACCGCAACGGGTTTAACGTTATTGACACATAGCGGTGTGAGGTATAGATTCACGGAGCACTAAACGAAAGTGGCCAGCAAAGGCCCCGCCCGGCACAGCGCCCGGGCAGGGGCTTTTTTTTGTGGCTGCCCCGCAGAGGCAGCCCGATGCCCGAATGGGCGAAACTCCCGAACGCCGGAGAGAGCATGTCGATCCTTCACCACGCATCGCGGACCGCGGCGGGTCCGCCGGAGGTGGCACCATGAGCAGCGTGCAATTGAACGTGTATGGCGTGCAGGACGCCTCGGTGGGTACCCTGGTGGTCACCGTCCACGACCCGCTCGGGGAGGTGGGCTCGGTGGGGTTCTACGTTACGGACCCGTCCGGGATCCGCTCCATCCGCCTGGGGCACGACCGTATGCCCAGCGCCGGCGTCTTCGAGAAGGACGTCGCCCTCGACGCCAGTGGCGAGACGCTGGTGGAGGCGGATGTCGCTCTGAAGAACGGAACCTTCCTGCGGCCCGCCGCGGAAAGCTTCGCCCGCACCCTCCCGCAGATGGCCCGCCTACAGGTCGGGGCCAACGTCAACGTCTGGATGCACAACCCGTACAACGACGAGGTTGGGGCTCCCACCGCCCACATCAGCCGCCTGGAGGTGGGGGGAAGGACGAGTGTCAACCACGATCAGCCGGCGATCCTGCGCATACACCAGGAGGGTACCGGCTCGGCGGAGTTCTTCAAGCCGCGGGGAGCCGTCCTGGAGCTCAGGGAGACGCCGGGCGGGGGCGGGACGTGGTTCAATCACTTCAGGGTCACCGGGGCGAGCATCCAGGCGGACACCCACGTTTATGCGCACTGGACCGCCACCGGCCGGCGGCTGCGGATGGGCGACATCTACGGGGCGGCCGGCCTGTACACGCCCGACTCGGAGATGAAGTTCGACATCGGAGGCGCCGGGCCGTTCCGCTTCACCATGGTGAACGCCGAGAAGATGTCGCTGCACAAGAATGGGTGGATGGACCTGCAGGGTGGCCTCCACCTGAGCCGCAACGGCGCGTACGGCGGCGGCATCGTGCTGGCCGACGACGGAGACATCGTGGACCTGAACGACGGCTACTGCTCCATGCGCTTCGCCACGGGGGTGCGGGTCTTCTCGGCGAACCGCGGAGGGAATCCGGTCGTCACCCTCACCGCTACCGGCGACGTGTACGCGCGCACTCTATACGTGAGCTCCGCGTACGTGAGCACCACGGCGGGACAGATCCGCACCGACCTCGGCAACTCCACGGACATCCTGCTCGCCAACACCAATCGCGGCACGGCGATGTGGGTGGGCAACTGCGATACGTTCACGACCGGCCCCCGCATGGGGCTCTACGGCGACAGCAATCCGAACCGATCGGGCCAGGTCTGGTTCCTCATCGGCGGAGACGCGAACCCGGCGGACCCACGGATCAACGTGGAGCGCAGAACGTCCACCGCGTGGACCTTTCTCGCCACCCTCTGCGACGGCGCGGGGAACGGCTGGTGGAAGGGGGGACTTTCCGCGACGGCGTTCACCCTGACCTCGAGCCGGGAAGCCAAGGAGGAGATCAGGCCCTTCGCCGACGATGCGCTGGCCCTGATCAACCGCATCGGCGTGGTGAGCTTCGCCTATCGGGAGGACGAGGCCCGGCGCCGGCGCGTGGGGATCGTGGCCGAGGACACCGACCCGCTGTTCAGCGGCGAGGAGCAGAAGCACTTCGACCTGGCGAACACGCTGGGGGTGCTCGTGCGCGCGGTGCAGGAGATCGGCGGACGGCTGGAGCGGCTGGAGCGGCTGGAAAAGGCGGCCTGAGCGGCCCGCGGTACGCCGCGGGGAATTCCCGCGCGCGAAATCAACTCACACGAGGAGAACACGACCATGCAGATCGCACAGCAGACCTGCGAAGTGGTGGAGCTGCGCAGGAGCTCCCCCGGCATCGTCCAGATCGGCATCCGCCCCCTGCAGGGCGGCGACCCGGCGGTACCGCAGCCCACTCCCGGCTTCCAGCACTACCTGGAGGTGGACGAGGCGGCCGCCCCCGCGCTCGGGGCGCAGATCCAGGTGACCTACACCGAGGTCGCGGCCGCATGAAGCTCACGCTAACCCGTCCGGAGCTCGTGGCCATGCTGCGGGGCACGGAGGAGATCCTCCAGGAGCGGCTCCCCGTGTCGCTGGCGCTGCGGCTGCGGCAGGTAGTGCGCGCGCTGCAGCCGCACGCAAAGGATGCCGAGGAGCTGGAGCGGGAGATCGTCCTGCGCTACGCCGTCAAGGACGACGCGGGCAACCCGGTGCCGGTGCTGGACGGCGAGGGGGCACCCCAGCCGGGGATGGTGCAGGTGACGGACCCCGAGGCCGCGCACCGCGAGCTGCGGGAGCTGGCCCTGTGCACCGTGCAGGTGGAGGTGGAGCCCGTCTCCGCCGCCGAGCTGGAGGCGGCGGGGCTGCGCGTCTCCGGCGCGGCGATCGTGGGGCTGGGGGAGCTGCTCGTGGCGTAGAACAGCGGGCCTCACACAGAGACACAGAGGCACAGAGGAGCGAGTGGCCGCCGAGTCTCGCGGCAGGAGAAAACTAGACAACGGCCGGTAGAGGCCCCCGCTCGGCGATGCGCCGGGTCCGGGGGCCTCTTCGCGTCCATCCACCTGGAGAACACATGACGAACACCTTTCGCTGGTTCCTGTTGGCGGGGAGCGTGCTCCTCTCCGGCGCGTCCATCTACGCGCTGCCGCCGGGCGCGGCGCCGCCGCAGGTGAGCGTGCACGACGTGAACGCG